>CAZNQE010000015.1:16729-45114 GCA_964575005.1 uncultured Polaromonas sp.
GGTGTCTGCCCTGCCAGCCACGCGTTGTCGGAAAAATTCGCTTCGGGAAAGGCTTGCAACTTCAGCGCTTCTTCAGCCTTGGCCGCTTCAAGCGCTTCGCCGTCCAGCCCCTGCACGCTGGCCCGCGCATGGGCCTGCCAGGGCGCAGTGGCGTCAGCGCGGCTGTGCACTTCAAAGGCGTAGACTGCGGCCCCAGATGGCGTGTCGCTGGCATGCTCAAGGTCAGCTCGCAAGGTGGTCATCACCTCACGTGGCGCCGAGCCGTCAAATACCATGGCCTGGCCAAACGACAAGGCCCGCAGCTCAAGTGCCGTGCCCGGGTGCAGGCACTGCCATGCGGCCCGCGCTATCTCGACATAAGCCATACCGACCAGCACTGGCTGGCCCGCCACCTGATGCTCGCGCAGCAGCCACAGCGCTGCCGGGTCGAGCCTAGCCATGAAGCGGGCACCGCTGGCCTTTTCATTGCCCTCGCCCGTCACTTCGTCGTCAACTCGGCGGCCCAGCAAGGGATGAATGACGGAGTCTTGGTCGGCTCTTTTTTCAAGGCTTGCTTCATGCGGCACTTCATGCGGGACTTCACGCGGTACTTCATGGGTCGTGTAGGCCCGCTTGGCCATGCCCGCATCGCCCCAGATACCCCAGTGAATGCAAAGGCCATCCGGCCGTGACGCGGCCAGCGCATCCAGGTAGGCGTTGGCCGCCACGTAGTCGATCTGCCCCGGCGCGCCCAGGTAGACGCTGGTTGACGAGAAGACCCCAAACACGTCCACACTTCCCGGTGGAAGCAGCGTGTGCAGCACCTGCGCGCCCAGGGCCTTGGCCGCCAGCACACGGCGCACGCTGGCGCTGGTCTTGCTGTGAATCGGCCCATCGTCCAGCACGCCTGCGGCATGAAAGACGCCATGCAAGGCGCCAAAGCGGCCACGACATTGCGCCAGGGCTTTGGCCATCGCTTGCGCGTCGGTGACGTCAGCACTGAGCAGCAGCAACTGCGCGCCTGTAGCCTGCAAGGCCAGCAAGCGCTGCAAGAGCCAGGCCTGGCTATCACTGTTCGCCAACTCCGCACTTGAAGCAGCATCCACGATGGCGCGCCATTGCTCAGCAGGGGGCAGGCTGCGCCGACTGAGCAAGGCCAGTCGCGCTTGCTGGGTGCGCGCCAAGTGCTCGGCCAGCGTCAGCGCCACGGCGCCCAGCCCGCCGGTGATGAGGTACACGCCACCTTGCCGCAGACGAGTGGCGGGTAGCAGGCTGTTGCCAGCGCCCGCCGCTGCCGCGCCGGCCGGCTGCAGCTGCAACACCAGTCGCTCACGGCCACGCAAGGCCACCACGTCAACCGCGTCGTCGGCAAGGCATTCCGCAATCACGCGGCGCGGCAGCGACTGCTGCACCTCCTCATCAGACCCGGCGGCAGGCAAGTCCACCAGGCGCGTGCGCAGCCCCGGCAGCTCCTGCGGGATCACGCGGCACGGCCCCAGCGCCAGGGCTTGCACAGGCTGAACGTCCCGTTCACTGCCCACTGACTGGCTGCCTGTCGTCAACACCGTCAAGCGCAGGGGACTGTCCAGGTCCTCGGCCTGCAAAGCCTGCGCCAGGTACAGCAGGCTGCCAAAGCTCAGGGTCTGGCCCGGCAATGTTTCAGCGCCGTGCAACGCCTCTGTCAGCTTTGACATTTCTGCCATCTCAGCGATCTGGGCCAACTCCGCTATTTCAGCCATCTCGGCCATCTCCTGCCCGGTCTGCAGTCCGGCGTCCATGGCCCACAAGTGCAGGATGTGCGCAGGCATACCTTGTGGCGCCAGGGCCTGGATCAAATGGAGGTAATGCAGCGGCTCGGCCGGGTCCAGGGTGTAGCTGCCGTCGATCAAACGGGCGAACTCCAGCCCCGGCCGCACCAGCGTGACGCGGGCGCCGTGGTTCAAGAGGCGGAGCACCAGATCCGCCGTCAAACGTGCCGGCCCGCCAAAGACCAGCCAATGCCGGCCGGCTAAAGCCTCATGGCTGTTATGGCTGTCATGCACTGCGCCCTCATTCAAGTCATGCGGTGGCAGCGGCGCGGGCAACCAATGCGGTGCAAGCACCCAGTCGGCCAATTCGGGCAGGCGCGCCAGCACCGGTGGGCTGGTCTGATCCACGCCCGCAGGCACTGCCTGCGGCTGCGGCTGGCCGGGCTCTATCCAGTGCCGCTCAGGCTCAAAGGCGTAAGTCGGCAGAGAGATTCGGCGCACGGTGCTGCCTGCCCTGCTGCCTGCCGCGCTTCCTTCCATGCTTCCTTGCGAGCTCACCGACCAGTCGAGTGCCAGACCGCGCGTCCACAAAGCCCCCGCACTGCCCAGCATCAAGGCCAAATCGTCGGCCTGCGGCTGGGCCTTGCCGGTGGAGGCCAGCAAAACAGCGCGTGAAGGGGTGGCCCGGTCACTGCCCTCACGTGTTTGTGTCTGCAATGTTTGCTGCGCCTGTTGTGCTTGTTGCGCCAAGGCCAGCAGTCCCTGGCCCGGGCCCACCTCCAGCAGAGCCGCACCCGGCAGGCCGAGCACCGTGTCCAGCCCCTTGGCAAAGCGCACCGGCTGACGCAAGTGCTGAACCCAATAGGCCGGGTCGGTGAGTTGGTCTGTCGTGGCCCAGGTGCCGCTCAGGTTGGAGACCATGGGAATTTGCGGCGGCGACAGCCGCACCTGGGCCATGCGCTGGGCAAATTCGTCCAGCACGCCGTCGAGCAAGCGCGAATGGGCGGCCACGTCGATGCGCAGGCGCCGCGCCGTCACGCCTTGTTCGGCCAGCCGCTTTTCAAGCGCGGCCAGCGGTGCCAGCGCGCCCGAGGCAATGCAGTGGTCGGCGGCATTGACCACCGCAATGTCAAGCTCGCCGCCGCTTGCGTCCAGGTGCGCCTGCAGTTCGGCCTCAGTCAAGTCCACGCCCAGCATGCCGCCCGGCGGCGATTGCGCAAAAAGGCGGGCGCGCAACACGACGATGGACAGCGCGTCTTCCAGGCTCATCACCCCCGCGATGCAGGCGGCCGCGTAGTCGCCCGCGCTGTGACCGATCAAGGCGGCAGGCTGCACGCCCCAACGCTGCCAAAGCCGGGCCAGCGCGTACGACAAAACGAAAAGTGCCACTAGGCCATAGCGCGGTTGCTGCAAGAGCGCAGCAGCCTCTTCAAGACTGGCGCCGTCTTCAGCAAACATCACCGCGTGCAAATCAGGCGGCACGTCGGCCCCGAGTTTTTTCAACTCGTCAAAGCAGGCCTGCACGGCTTGCGCAAAAGCGGCCTGGCCCAGCAAGGCCCGGCCGGCGCCCGGGTAAGGCGCACCGCCGCCGGGGAACATCATGACCACCGCAGGCGGCGTGGCTGCGACCTCGGCTTGCCAGGCACTGAGCGTCTGGCGCGTGCTGCGAGCAGCCCCTGGCAAAGAGCCTGCCGAGACCTCGGCCAACACCTCGGCCAAGTCTGCCGGCCCTTGCGCTACCACCGCCAGGCGGTTCGCAAATTCGCGCCGGCCCACGCGCAAGGTGTGCGCGGCATCAGCCAGGTTGAACTGCGCCGGTGGCGACTTTAAAAAGTCCAGCCAGCGGCTTTGCAAGCGCTGCAGCGCAGCCGGGGTGCGGGCCGAGAAAGTGAGCAACTGCCAGCCCGTATCCGGCGGCTCGCCCGGCTGGCGTTCAGCCACTGCCGGGGCTTCTTCCAGAATCACATGCGCGTTGGTGCCGCCCACGCCCAGGGCATTGACTGCGGCTCGGCGCGGCGTGTTGCTGCGCGGCCAGGGTTGCGCCTGGCTGAGCACCTTGAACGGCGTTTTCTCCAGCGCCAGGCGCGGGTTGGCTTGCTTGAAGTTCAAGCTGGCTGGCAAGAGGCCGTGGCGAAAAGCCAGCGCAACCTTGATCAAGCCGGCCACGCCGGCGGCGGTGTCCAGGTGGCCGATGTTGGTCTTGAGCGAGCCCAGCCCGACCTTGAGGCTCGCCGCCCCGCCACTGCCGTAAGCCTGGGCCAGCGCGGCCACCTCAATCGGGTCGCCCACGGGGGTGCCGGTGCCGTGCGCTTCGATGTACTGCACGCTGGCCGGGGCCACGTCGGCCATGGCCAGTGCTTCCACGGCGGCGCGGGCCTGGCCTTCCACGCTGGGCGCCAGGTAGCCGGCTTTTTGCGCGCCGTCGTTGTTCACGGCCGAGCCGCGAATCACGGCATAAATCTGGTCGCCGTCGGCCAGCGCATCGGCCAGGCGGCGCAGCACCACCACGCCCGCGCCGCTACCAAACAAGGTGCCCGCAGCCTGCGCATCAAAAGCGCGGCACAGGCCGTCGGGTGACAGGATTTCGCCAGCGGCGTAGTGATAGCCGCGCCGGTGCGGAAGCTCGATGCTCACGCCGCCCGCCAGGGCCATGTCGCATTCGCCCGAGAGCAGGCTTTGCGAGGCCAGATGCACCGCCACCAACGAGGTTGAACACGCGGTTTGCACCGTGATGCTGGGGCCTTTGAGGTCCAGCAGGTACGACAGGCGCGAGGTCAAAAAGTCCTTGTCGTTGCCGGTGTGCCGCAGTAAGAAAAGCCCCATCGATTTGACCAGCGCCGGATTGCTCAGCAAGTTCTGCGGCAGGTAGTTCTGCATGCCGCAGCCGGCAAAAACGCCTATCGAGCCGGCGAACTTTTCAGGCATGTGGCCCGCGTCTTCCAACGCCTCCCAGGCGCAGGCTAAAAAGTGCCGGTGCTGCGGGTCCATCACGGCGGCGTCACGCGGGCTGAAGCCAAAAAATCCGGCGTCGAAATTTTCCATGTCCGGCAGGATCAAGCTGGCGCGCACATAGTCCGGGTCGGCCAGGTCGGCCGGACTCACGCCAGCCTCGCGCAATTGCTCGGGCGTGCGCCATTCGGTTGCGGCCTGGCCGCTTTCCAGCAAGGTCCACAGCGCGCTGGCTGAGCGCGCACCAGGAAAGTGGCCGGCCAGCCCGACCAGTGCAATCGAGTCCGAGAGGTCTTGGGTCATGAGGTCTTGTCCTTTCAGGCCTGGCTGCTCGGAGTGGCTTGCGGCGTCTGCGGTGGATGCGCAGCCTGGGGCCCGGTACGCATGCGCAGTTGCCGGCGCGCTTGCGCGCGGCTCTGTCCTTCATTGACAGCAGTGCTGACCTGATGCCCTGCCAAGTGGCGGGCCAGACTGCGGATGGTGGGAAAGCGAAACATGTCCGTAATCGACACGTCCTGGCCTTGCAGCTCGCCCAGGCGGCGCTGCACTTGCACCACCAGCAGCGAATGGCCGCCGAGGTCAAAGAAGTTGTCGTTCACGCCCACTT
Source organism: uncultured Polaromonas sp. (assembly GCA_964575005.1). Classification (GTDB taxonomy): domain Bacteria; phylum Pseudomonadota; class Gammaproteobacteria; order Burkholderiales; family Burkholderiaceae_C; genus Polaromonas. The sequence goes on from CAZNQE010000015.1 coordinate 22,013, forward strand.
GCGCCAGGCCCAGCACTTCACGCCAGAGTGCGGCGAGGGTGTTTTCCAGCGCGCCTTCGGGTGCGGCGGCGGGCGCCACCACGATGGCCGCGCGCGGGTCGGGCAAGGCCAGGCGGTCAATCTTGCCGTTGGGCGTGAGCGGAAAGGCCGACATCACCAGCACGCTGGCGGGCACCATGATGGCCGGCAGCTCGGCTGCCAGCGCCTGGCGCAAGGTCTCGGCCTCCACGCGAACGCCGCCTTCGCCACTCTTGGCCAGCACATAGGCTTGCAGGCGCGGCCCGGCGGCCACATCGTTCGGGTCGCTGCGGGCCAGCACCACGGCCTGTGCCACGCCGGGCTGGGCCAGCAACTGGCTCTCGATTTCACCCAGCTCAATGCGGTGGCCGCGCAACTTGACCTGGTGGTCGGTGCGGCCCAAAAACTCCAATTGCCCGTCCACATGCCAGCGCACCAGGTCACCCGTTCGGTACAGGCGCTGGCCGGGGTGCGCGGGGTCGTCAATGAAGCGCTCGGCCGTCAACGCCGGCCGGCCCAGGTAGCCGCGCGTCACACCGTCGCCACCAATCAGCAACTCGCCAGGCACCAGCGCCGGGCAGGCCAGCCCGGCCGCATTGCGCACCACCAGATGCGTGTTGGCAATCGGCTGGCCTAGCGGCACCATGTCCCCGTTTTCGGTGATCTCACAGACCGTGGACCACACGGTAGTTTCGGTCGGGCCGTACATGTTCAGCAACTGGCCGGGCACCAGTGCGCGCAACTGGCGCGCCAGCGTCAGCGGCAGTGCCTCGCCGCCCACCAGCAAGGCCGACAGGCGCGACAAAGCCTGCCGCCCCCGGCTGTCGGCCACCAGCATGGCGGCCATCGACGGTGTGCATTGCAAGTGTGTGATGCCGAGCGCCAGCACGTCACTGGCCACATAGGCTTGCGGTGGCGCGGCCACCGGCGCCTGCGCGGCCATCATCAGTCGTTTCAAATCATGCAGGTGTGCGAGCGCGGTCTCGGCGTCCACCCCAAAGTCGATGAGGCAGGCGATTTCGTCTACGCCCGCCTCGCGCAGGCGTGCCACCATGGCCAGACAACGCGCGTTGGAGCCAAAGAGCGCACTGCCCTTGTAATAACGCTCAAAGGCGTGTTCCAGCAAAGCGTCCATATCCTGGGCGGTGAGCGCTTGCGACTCCATGATCTCCAGGGGACTTTTGCCACTGCTGCCGGCGCGCTGCACAAAGGTCGGGAAGGTCCAGGCGGCTTGCCGTATCAAGTCCACCGAACTTCGCAAATAGGCTTTCATGGGCTCGCGCACCAGCTCGCGCACGGCGGCCTCGTCTTCACCCACAAAGGTGTGCAGCATCAGGCTGACCTGGCCCTGCCCTGCGTGGCCGGCGCGCTTCCAGGCGGCGCGGTACACCGCGATTTTTTGCGCCAGATCGGCCACGGCTTGGCCCAGCAAATGCGTGAGCAAATGGCAGCCCATCTGCCCGGCCTGATCAAAGGTTTCAGGGTTGCCAGCGGCGGTGATCCACAGCGGAATTTCGGCTTGCACAGGGCGTGGCCGGGTCTGCACCATGACCTGGCCGTTGGGGCCTTCAAAGCCCACGGCCTCGCCGCGCCAGAGCCTGCGCACTTGCTCAATGGCGGTGAACATGCCGGCCTTGCGGTCTGCAAAGGCGGCAGGCGCCAAGGCGAAGTCGTTGGGCTGCCAGCCGGCTGCAAAAGACACGCCGACGCGGCCGCCAGAGATGTTGTCCACCACCGCCCAGTCCTCGGCGGCGCGTATGGGGTGGTGCAGCGGCAGCACGCAGCTGCCGGCCCGAATCTGCACGCGCTCGGTGATGGCGGCGAGCGCGGCGCTGGTCACGGCCGGGTTGGGGTACTGACCACCAAAGATGTGAAAGTGGCGCTCCGGCGTCCACACGGCGGCAAAGCCGTTGCGGTCGGCAAAGCGTGCGCCTTCAAAGAGCAGGCGGTAACGCGCTTGGGGCGGTGCCGCCTTGTCAGCGCTTTGGGCTTGATCGTTGCCGAAGTAAAAAAGACTGAAATCCGGCCCGCGCCGCCTGGCTTGGGTGGCGCTGCCGTTCAAGACCACCGTCACGCCGCGCGCCAGCGTCCAGCACAGCTCCAGCACTGAAATATCAAAGGACAGGCTGGTGACAGCCAGCCAGCGCGCACCGGCTTCGTGCCGGATGCGGGCGTCCATGCCGGCAAAGAAATTGAGCACATTGCTGTGCGTGACCATCACGCCCTTGGGCTGGCCGGTCGAGCCCGAGGTGTAGATCACGTAGGCCACGCGCTCTGTGGGCGATTGCCCGGCCCCGCTAGGTAAAGGTACAAGCCTTGTTGCCGCGACGGGGCCGGCGGCGTCTTGCACCGCATCGATGCACAGCGCCTGGTCAGCCGACAGCCCCAGCGCGCTGGCCTGGGCCTGCGTGGTCAGCACCAGGCGCGTGCCGGAGTCCTGGCGCATGAAGTCCAGCCGATGCGCAGGATAGGCCGGGTCCAAAGGCAGGTAGGCGGCACCCGCCTTCCAGATGGCCAGCAGGCCCAGCACCAGCGCCGGCTCGCGGCCCAGGCACAGGCCCACCAGGTCACCGGGCCGCACGCCACGGGCTGCCAAGCGGCGGGCAAGTTCTTGCGCCTGAGCCTCCAGCATGGCAAAGCTCAAGCGCTCATCTCCCCATTCGAGCGCCATGGCCTCGGGTTGGCGCTGCGCCTGCGCAGCAATCACTTCGTGCACCAGCAGGTCCTTGGGATAAGGAACAGCCGTGGCGTTGGCCGCAGCCTGGCGGGCAGCCTCGTCAGCAGGCACCAGTCCGATGCCAGACAGCGGGGCCTGGGGCGCGGCAGCCTCAAAGCCTTGCAGCCAATGCGTCAGGTGCTCGGCCATGCACACCGCGGTTGGCCCGGTAAAAACTTCGCTGTCGGCCTGCAGAAGCAGTTCGCCACGCGCATCGACCGTCAGCAGCAGCCGAGGCGCAGTCTCGGCTGTCCAACCGCATTCGGCAGGCATGGCCCCAGGGAGCAGGCACACACCGATGTGCCGTGCGGCAGCCAGGCCGGCAGGCGCCTGGCCCAGACGCGAGGGCAGGTCTTGCGGGCACGGCCCGGCCGCATGCAGCCGGGCGATCTGCGCATGGGTGCGCGAAACCGTGTCGGCCACCGAGTCGGACAGCGCAATCGACTGGTTGAGCGGCACCCAGATAGAGAGCCAAGGCGCAAGACCTGTAGCCTGAGCAGCCAACACGGCATCGGCGTAAAAAATGGTTTGCTGTGTCGGCCCGCCTTGGCTCGAAAGCGCCGCCAGCCAAGCGCAGAAAGCGGCCACGCTGAGGTCGCCGCGTGCGGGCCTGCCCAAGGCCAGGCGGTAAGGCGCTGGTCGCGCTTGCTGGGCTGGCTTGGCAGCACTGGCCTGGTCCAGAGCGTCGAGTCGCTGCAGGTAGGGCAGCGCCACGGGTGCCAGCTGCCGGTAGCTCGAAAACCAGAAGGCTTCGCCCTTGCCCACCGCGGGCAGAGCCGCGGCCAGCGCCACCTGCAAAGCGTCCTCCAGCAAGGGCAGCCGCTGCCCGGCCACCACCGCGTGCGGGGCGCCGTCCAGGCCCGTGCAAGCCGACAAGATGACGATGCCCTCGCCAGTGGCCACATGCAAGATGTCCGCATGCACAGCAATCACGGTGCCGGGCTGTGCTGTCGCCACAGCCCGGCTGACACGCGCTGCACCGCACTGCAGCAGGCGGCTGCCCGTCCAGATCTTGGGCCGGGCCAAAGGATTGGCATAGGGCGCTGGACCAAAGTCGAGCGCACGCACCAGTGCGGCGAGCTCGCTGGCAGGCCGCGAAAAGTCCAGCGTGGCCAAAGCCGTCGGCCGCGCCCACGAGGGGCGGAAGGCGCCGACCGGCTCCGGCTTGCGCGGCCCTTGCGGGCGCAGCACGGGCGTGCCACGCGTCAAGTCTTGCAGCAGCTCACCAAAGCTGGCCAGGCCGGCTTCGTAGCACTTGGCGTTCAAGCTCAAGGCGGTGTCGTCGGGCGCCACGGTAAAGCCCTGCTGGCGCAAGATGCGCCCCGTGTCCACGGCAGGCGTCATCTCGTGCCAGGTCACGCCGTGCGTCTTGACGCCACTCATCAAGGCCCAGGCGGTGGCGTTCAAACCCGGAAAGTCCGGCAGGAGTGCATCATGAAAATTGATGGCCAATACCTTCGCGCGCGCCAGCGTGGCGGCAGGCAAAACCCGCAAATTCGCCACACTGAAAAGGTAGTCAAAGTCCAGCGCAGACAGGTCCGGCCCGGCTGCGCCGTCGTCAGCCAAGGCCTGCGCCTGCACACCTTGCACAGCAGCCCATTGCAGCAAGGCGGCGTTGGCCGAACACACGGCGACCACCTCGTGTCCAGCGGCCCTGAACGCGTCGGCACAGCGGATCAGCAAACTGCCTTCACCCACGAAGACCGCTCGCAGCACTCGGTTCGACTCGGCCTGGCCGGGAGGTAGTTCGGAGGCTTGCATTGCAGCAGGCAGATCATCGCCATCGTGCGCGGACTTGAATTCCAAGGTCATGGGTATCCTGTTGTGAGAGGTTTAAAAAAAACGGGAGCAGACACGGCGATGCGGCCTGCAAAAGAAACAAGGAGGCGAAATAAAAGGGTCAACACAGGCGACATAAAAGCGCTGCATCGGTGTCCAGGCTGGACTCGTCCAGTCGAGGCGGCGGGGCCTGCACTGGCTGACGCACGGCCAGTGCAGCCACGCAGCCGGCCGGTGCATGGGGGCGCAGGACCAGTGCTTCTTGCCGGCTGCAGCGGCGCAGGCGGTCAGGCGCGTGCCAACTCAGTCTCAGCATGTCGCCCTCGATGCGTCTGGCGCGGCCCAGCGCCGTGCAGCGCACGGGAGCACCGCGCTGTAGGCCGGGAAGTCCGCAACCCAGCGCTTTGGCAAACGACTCCAGCGCCGTCCAGCCGCTGGCAAAGCCGGCAGGGCCATCCCAGTCCAACGTTCCATCGCCGGGCCAGTCGAGGTAGCGCCTGAGCAAGGCCGGGCTCAACTCATGGTTTGGTCCATGGTTTGCAAGGCTCAGCGATTCAATGTCGACCCCGATCGGGTAGTCGCACGAGGCAGCAAACAGCACGCCTTCGCGTGCATGGGCATGGCTGAAAAACCAGCGGGGACTGCCGACGGGCTTGATCAGAAAGGGGCGTCCGGCTGCGTTGTGACCAAGACGCAAGGAAGCCGCAGCGCTGGCGGGCAGGCCCAGCAGTTCTGCCAGCGCCAGGCGACGCAGGCCATGCGCCAGCACATAGGCACAGCGGTCCGCTGCAAAGCGAAAGCGCGCTGAGCGTGCTTGCTCAAATGGGTCTAGCAAGCGCGTCAGCGAACGCAATTCCGCAGGCCCGAAGCAGCCGGCTTGCGCCCGCCAGATTTTCACGCCTTGTTTTTGATCTGCCAAAAGATTCCCCCGACGAGCCGCAGTTGCTTCACCACTCAGCGCCAGGCCCAGCGCCGAAACTTCACTTATTAAGGCGGCTCTGCCCAGCGCCGGGCGTAGGACATACGACCTAAAAGGTGCGTTGGCTTGGCGCATCTGCACGCCCTCTGCGCGCCGATCTGCGCGCCATACAAGGGAAGGCGCCGTCACCGGCCCGTCATACGGCTGTGTCAGCATGCTCAGCGATATCATTTACATCCACCTCGCATTCACCAAGGCCAACCAAGCCTCAAGGGTCACGACATGACGCAACAGCTCTCACGCCGCCAATTCCTCAGCCACAGCGCGCTCGCAGCCGCAGCGACCGCAGGCGCTTTGCCCGCAGCGCGCGCGGCCGGGTTCCCGGAGCGGCCGGTGCGCATCGTGGTGCCGTTTGCTGCCGGCGCCGGCACGGACGCCGTCGGCCGGCTGATGGCCCAGAAACTGGGCGAGGTGATGGGCGCGCAGTTCGTGGTTGAAAACCGCACCGGCGCTTCAGGCGCCATCGGCGCGCAGCACGTGGCGCAGAGCGCGCCCGACGGGCACACCTTGCTGCTGGTGGCCGCGCCCTTCACCACCGTGGCGGCCGTGCTGCCGCAGGCTGGCTACGACCCGCTGCGCAGCTTCACGCCGGTCAGCATGATTGCCAACGGCCCGCTGCTGTGGGCCTGCAACAAGGACTTGCCCGTCAATAATTTGCGCGAGTTCATTGAGTACGCGCGGCAGCGGCCGGGCCAGCTCAACTACGGCTCAGCCGGGCTGGGCGGCATCAACCACCTGGTGCTTGAAACGCTCAAGGCGCGCAGCGGCACCTTCATCACGCACATTCCCTACCGCGGCATTGCCCCGGCCACGCTGGACATGATCTCGGGGCAGATTCAGCTGGTCACCGGCACCATTCCTGCGCTCGCACCGTTTGTGCGCGACGGCCGCGTCAAGGCTCTGGCAGTGAGCACGCAACGCCGCTCCAGGGCCTTGCCGCTGGTCCCCAGCATGGCCGAGTCGGGCTTTGCAGACTTTGACGTGCTGAACTATTTCGGCCTGGTGGCCCCGCGCGGCACGCCTGATGCCGTGGTCGAACGCCTGAGCGAGGCCGTGGCCAAAGTGGTGCGTCTGCCCGATGTGCTGGCACGCTTTCAGACGGACGCGATTGAGCCCTCCGCGCAAGGCGCGCAAGCGCTGGGCCGCTTCCTGGCGCAAGACTTCAACGGCTGGCAAAAAGTCGTGACTGCACAAAACATCAAGGTCGATTCAGTCTGATACCGCCCCAAAGCGGGGCGCCAGGACAAGCGCAAAGCCAAGCGCCAGACCAAGGGTTTTCACCGCCATCGCGGATTCAAATGTCCTATTGACAGGTCATTAGCAACTCCACAAGAATGGCCCCGTGACAAACGCTGCCATGCCGATTCCCAAGTACCACCAGGTTTACCTGGTGCTCAAGGAACGCGTGCTCGAAGGCGGATACGACGCCGGCCTGCCTGGCGAGTTCGAATTGATGGCGCGCTTTGAGGTGTCGCGTGTGACCGTTCGCAAAGCGCTGGAACTTCTGGCCGCTGAAGGGCTGATTGCCCGCGAGCCAGGTCGCGGCACCCGCGTCATCCGGCCCAAGCCCAAGGCGGCGCTTTTGCCCAGTGAAGGCGGCAGCAGCCCCGCGCTCAAACGCAGCGGCCTCCTGGCCAACCTGGTGGACATGAGCCTGGACACGCGGGTGCAAGTCATCTCGGTGGACAACGTGCAAGCCAGCGAAGCCGTGGCCCAGGCCTTGGGCATCGCGCCCACCAGCCTGGTGCAAAAAGCAGTCCGCCTGCGCAGCACGCGCCAGGGGCCGCTGTCGCACATCACCACTTACGTGCCAGCAGAACTCACCGTCAGCTTCGGCAAGAAAGAACTGGGTAAAAAGCCCATCCTCGTGCTGCTCGAAGAAAGCGGCTTGCAGCTTGGGCAAGCGGTGCAGCAGATTTCAGCGCGTCTGGCCGACGCGGACATTGCGCGCCTGCTCGACGTGCCCGTGGGCTCGGCCTTGCTTTACGTGCGCCGCGTGGTGTACGACCAGAACGACAGGCCCATCCAGTGGCTGCATGGCCTCTACAGGCCGGACCGTTATGAATACCAGATGAAGCTCTCGCGCGTGGGCGAGATCGATGCGCGGGTGTGGGTCAGCAGTGAACTGCAGGCGCACTTCAACTGACGCCGTGTGATGCAGGCCCGCATGTTGCTTCCAAGCTTTTTCAAAGTCACCGCCAGCGGCCTTGCGTCGCTGTGCAATCCGTGCCCACCCGGGCACTTTCCCCAGACCGCTGCCCGCAAGGGGTCAGGGTCCACCGTCCCCAGGAGTTAAGTCATGACCACTCGTCGTCAGTTTGTGTCTCAAACCGCTGCCGCGGCTTCCGCAATGGCCTTCCCCCTGGTGGGCGGCGCGCAGCCGGCACCCATCAAGATCGGCGTGCTGCACCCCGTCACGGGTGCGCTGGCGTATTCAGGCCAGCAATGCCGCATGGGCGCGCTCATGGCCATTGAAGACATCAACGCCTCGGGCGGCATCAAGTCCCTGGGTGGCGCCAAGATCGAAGCGCTGCTGGGCGACGCGCAGTCACAGCCGCAAGCGGGCGTGGCTGAAATTGAAAAGATGAACGAAGCCGGTGTGTCGGCCGTGGTCGGCGCGTTTGCCTCGGCCATTTGCCTGGCCACCACGCAAGCTGCTGCCAAGTACAACCTGCCGCACGTGGTGGACGTTGGCGTGGCCGACCAGATCGTCGAGCGCGGCCTGAAAAACACCTTCCGCTTTGGCCCCGGCTACAAGGCCGTGGCTGATCTGGCCGTGGCCAACCTGCACGTGCTCAACACCATTGCCGGCCGCCCCGCCAAGACGGTGATGATCATTCACGAAGAGTCGCTGTTTGGCACCGGTACCGCCAACCTGCTGGCACGTGAGTTGCCTGGCTACGGTTTTGAAGTCAAGGAAATCATCAAGCACGCCAACCCCACGCGTGACTTCAACAACATCGTGCTGCGCATGAAAGCGGTCAACCCGGACATCGTGATTCCGGCCAACTACTACAACGAATACGCCTTGCTGGTGCGCACCATGCAGCAGCAGCGCGTGGTGCCTAAAGCGATTTACTCGGTGTTGGGTGGCGCGGCGTCCAGCTACAAATTTGTGCAGGAATTTCCAGAAGCGTCCAAGGGCATCATCGATTGCAACCACTGGTTCAATCCGAAAGACCCACGTGCGCTGGCTTTGAAGAAACGCGTCGAGGCGCAAAAGCAATTCTTCAGCTACGAAGTCTTCATGACCTACACCGCCATGCGCTTGCTGGCCGACGCGATTGACAAGGCCAAGTCGCGTGACCGCGCCGCCATCATCAACGCGCTGGAAAAGAGCACCTTCTCCGATCACATCATGCCGTACGGCCCGACCAAGTTTGTCAACGGCCAGAACATGGGCGGCCAGCCGCTGATGACGCAAGTGCTGGACGGCGATATCAAGGTGATCATCCCGCGCGACTACCGCCAGGCCGAGCCGCTGTTCCCGCTCAAGGCCTGATCGTTCTGAACGCCCTGCCCCAGTCACCGCTACCGAGGAAGCCCTGAATGTTCGATCTTGCGATCGTGGTCCCGTCCGTGCTCAACGGCATCACCACCGGCGCGGTCTATGCCCTGATCGCGCTGGGGCTGACGCTGATTTACGGCGTGCTGCACATCATCAACTTTGCCCACGGGGCATCGTTGATGGTGGCGCTGTACGGCGTTTATTTTCTCAAGCAGAACCTGGGCATTGACCCCTATCTGGCGCTGCCCATCATGGTGCCCGCCATGTTTGCGCTGGGTTACGTTTTGCAGCGCGGCATCATCAACCGCGCCAGCCATGGCAAGGACGAAAACATTCTGTTGGTGACTTTGGGCTTGTCCATCGTGCTGGAGAACCTGGCGCTGCTGTGGTTCCGCTCGGACACCCGCAGCATCGAGACCGCCTACACGCTGCAAACGGTACAGATTGGCACGGCCTTCATTGCGCTGCCCAAGCTGATCGCGTTTGCCGGCGCACTGGTGGCCTCGGCCGTGCTGCTGTGGGTGGTGACCAAGACCGACCTGGGCCGGGCGATTCGCGCGGTGTCTCGTGAGAAGCAAGGCGCGCGCCTGATGGGAATTGACGTGGACCATATCTACGCCATGAGCTTTGGCATTGGCCTGGCTTGCCTGGGCGCGGCGGCTTGCTTTTTGCTGCCGGCGTATTACGTCAATCCGCAGGTGGGCACCGGCTTTGTGCTGGTGGCTTTCACGGTGGTGGTGCTCGGCGGCATGGGCAGCTTTGTTGGTGCCTTGCTGGGCGGCTTGTTAATCGGCGTGGTCGAGTCACTGGGCGGCCTCTTCTTGGGTGAGTCGCTGGGGCAGATCGGCATCTTTCTGATCTTCATCGCTATTTTGTTGTTCAGGCCGCAAGGCCTTTTTGGAGCCAAAGCATGAGCAAGAGCATGAAGGGCCTGGCCCTGATCGCCGCCTTTGCCGTGGCCGTGGCACTCCTGCCTGTATTTGTCACGTCAGGCACGTGGCTCAACTTTGTGATGATGACGCTGTACGCCGCGCTCATGGCGCAGGCCTGGAACATCTTGGGCGGCTTTGGCGGGCAGTTTTCTTTCGGCCACGCACTCTTTTTTGGCATGGGCGCTTATGTGCAAGCGATTGCACAAATCGAATTCGGCATCAACCCCTGGGTGGCGCTGGCGCTGGCGTTTGCCGCCAGTGCGGCCATTGGCTTGGCGGTGGGCGCTCTGAGCTTTCGCTACGGTCTGAAGGGCTCATACTTCGCGCTGGTCACGCTGGCGTTTGCCGAGGTGTTCCGCATCCTGGCCCTGTCGGTCAACTTCACCGGCGCAGGTGTGGGCTTGATGATTCCGCTGCGCGAATCGGCCGCCAACTTGCAGTTTGGTTCCCGCGTCGGCTTCTTGTACTTGATCCTCGCGTTTTTGGTGGCCGCCATGCTGGTCACCTGGTGGCTGCAGAACTCGCGCTTTGGCGCGTACCTGCAAGCCGTGCGTGACAACGAAGACGCGGCCCGCGCCATCGGCGTAGACCCTTTCCGCTTGAAGCTGGGCGCCATCGGTTTGTCGGGTGCCTTCATGGGTCTGGCGGGTGCCTTTTACGTGCAGGTCTTTCAGTACATCGACCCGGCGCTGGCCTTTGGCTCGCATGCTTCCGTCGAAGCGCTGGTGGGCGCCATCGTCGGCGGGCTGGGCACGCTGTGGGGGCCGCTTTTGGGTGCCATCGTGCTGCACACGCTGGCTGACGTCACGCGCAATCTCTTTGGTTCCCTGCCGGGCATCAACCTCATCATTTACGGCACGGTGCTCATCGTCATCGTGATGTTCATGCCCAAGGGCATTGCCGGGCTGGGCGCTTCGGTGCGCGATGTCTTCAAAGGAGGCCGCCGTGGCTGAAACACTGCTGGACATCCAGGGCATCTCCAAAACCTTTGGCGGTTTGAAAGCCGTGCATGACGTGTCGCTGAAAGTGGAAGCGGGCAGCCTGACCGCCCTCATCGGCCCCAATGGCGCGGGCAAAACCACGCTGTTTGCGCTCATGTCGGGCTTCTTGAAGCCGGACACCGGCACGGTTCACTTTGCAGGCCTTGACATCACCGGCAGCGCGCCGCACCGCAACGCGCAGCTGGGCATGACGCGCACCTTTCAGATCGTGCAGCCCTTTGCCGCGCAAACCGTGCGCGAGAACATTGCCGTGGGCGCGCATTTGCGTCACCCCGGCCGTGCCGAGGCGCTAGCCCGCGCTGAGCAAGTGGCAAAGCGCGTCGGGCTCGAAGCGCAACTCGACAAGCCCGCAGCTGACCTGACGGTGGCGGGCCGCAAGCGTCTGGAACTCGCACGCGCCTTGGCCACCGAGCCGCGCTTGCTGCTGCTCGACGAAGTGCTGGCCGGCCTGAACCCGCAAGAGATCACCGAGATGATTCCGGTCGTGCGTGCCATCGTGGCCGACGGCGTGACCGTGCTGATGATTGAACACGTGATGCAAGCCGTGATGAACCTGGCCAGCCATGTGTGGGTGCTGGCGCAAGGCGAGTTGATTGCCGAAGGCTCGCCGCAAGAAGTCACGCGCAATGACAAAGTGATTGAGGCTTACCTGGGCGCCGGCACGGCCGAGCGCTTGCGCAAGGCGGGAGCCGCAGCATGACCACACTGAACATGAACACGGCGGGCACCTCAGATTTGAACGCCACGCCCATGCTGCAAGTCAGCGGCCTGCGCGGTGGCTACGGCCGCACCGAAGTGCTGCGCGGCCTGGACCTGCATGTGGGCCGAGGTGAAACCGTGGCGCTCTTGGGCAGCAATGGCGCCGGCAAAACCACCTTCAACCATGTGCTCTGCGGCTTGGTGCCCACGTGGGGCGGGCAGGTGCATTTCAATGGGTCGGATTTGTCCGGCGCGCATTACCGCGACGTGGTCAAAGCCGGTTTGATTCAAGTGCCCGAAGGTCGCAAGATTTTCCCGAACCTCAGCGTGCTGGAGAACCTGGAACTCGGGTCTTTTACCCGCGCACGCGAGCGGCGGGCGTCGAACCTGGACAAAGTCTTCAACATCTTCCCCAAACTCAAAACGCGGCTGACGCAACTGGCCGGCACCATGAGCGGCGGCGAACAGCAGATGCTGGCCATTGGACGCGGCCTTATGGCCGAGCCTTTGCTCTTGATTCTTGACGAGCCCTCGCTGGGCCTTTCGCCCTTGCTGGTTGAAGAAATGTTCAACCTCATTCGCCAGTTGCGCGAAGACGGTTTGTCGCTACTGCTGGTAGAGCAAAACGTGGCGCAGTCGCTGGAAGTGGCGGACCGCGTGTACGTGATGGAAAACGGCTCGCTGCGTTTTTCGGGTCTGCCCGACGAGCTCTTGGGCTCGGACGAGTTGCGCCGCGCTTACCTGGGGCTGTGATGACCCATCCACAAACGCTGGCGCAAAAACTGATTGCGAAAGCCGCAGGCGTTGCGCAGGTGGCTGAAGGCGAGATCGTCAACTGCAAAGTGGACCTCGCGATGTTCCACGACTCCTCAGGCCCGCGCCGGCTCAAGCCCATGCTCGAAGAGCTGGGTGCGCAAATTTGGGACCGCTCCAAAGTCGTTTTGGTGATGGACCACTTTGTGCCCGAAGAAGATGACGACGCGCGCCGCATCGTGCGCATTGCGCGCGACTGGGCGCGCGACCAAGCCCTGCCGCATGTGTATGACAGCCAGGGCATCTGCCACGTCGTGCTGCCCCAAAAAGGCCATTTGAAGCCCGGCATGTTTTGCGTGGGTGGCGACTCGCACTCGCCTACCGGCGGCGCCTTTGGCAGCTACATGTTTGGCATCGGCAGCACCGAAATGCTGGGCGTGATGGTCACCGGCGAGATCTGGGTCAAGGTGCCGCGCACGGTGCGCATGCGCTGGGAAGGCGCTTTGCAAGCCGGCGTGTCCGCCAAAGACATGATGCTGCACATGACCGCGCGCTTTGGCATGAACGGCGGCGATTACCAAGCGATTGAATTTGCCGGAAGCACGGTGCGCGCATTGGCCATGGCCGAGCGCATGACGCTGTCGAACATGAGCGCCGAACTCGGCGCGCAAGTCGGCTTGATTGCGCCGGACAAGATCACGCAAAGCTGGCTGACCAAAGCCGGCCCGGTGGTGAGTGATGCAGAACTCGCGCAGTGGCAAGGCGACGCCGATGCTGAAGTGACTGATCATCTTTTTGATGCTACCCAGCTGCCCCCCATGGTGGCCGTGCCGCACAGCCCGGCCAATGGCAAGCCGGTGGCGGAGCTGGCGGGGCAAGGCATTGACCTGGCGTACATCGGCGCTTGCACCGGCGCCAAGCTTGAAGACCTGCAAGCCGCAGCGCACATTCTCAAAGGCAAGCGCATTGCAGCCGGCACGCGCTTGCTGGTGGCGCCCGCCAGTCTGCAAGACCTGGCCGAGGCACGGGCGCAAGGCGTGATGCAAACCCTGCAAGAGGCCGGTGCTGAATTGCTGCCGAGCGCCTGTGGTGCCTGCGCCGGTTACGGCAATGCGGTGCAAGGCAACACGCGCGTTATTGCCACCACCGCACGCAACTTCAAGGGCCGCATGGGCTCGGCGGAGGCGCAAGTGTTTCTGGCCTCGCCCTACACGGTGGCGGCATCGGCTGTGGCCGGTTGCGTGACGGACCCACGCGACATGATGAAGGTGCCCGCATGAGCGCCGCCGATCAACAGCACCGGCAACACAGAGTGTGGCGCCTGGGCAGCGACGTCGACACCGACGCATTGGCCCCCGGTCACGCCATGAAGTTCGGCATGGACGTGATCGCGCGCCACTGCCTTGAAGGCCTGCGCCCCGACTTTGCCGCCGGTGTGAAACCGGGGGACGTGCTGGTGGCCGGCCCCGGGTTTGGCATTGGCTCATCGCGCGAGCAAGCGGCCTCGGTGTTGGTCGCTTTGGGCGTGGCCGCCGTCATTGCGCCCAGCTTCAGCGGGCTTTATTTCCGCAATGCTTTTAACGTAGGCTTGCTGCTGCTCACCTGCCCCGAAGCTGAGCGCCTCACGGAAGGCGAAGCGCTGCAACTCGACCTGCAAGACCCTGCCGCGCCCACGCTGATTCGCGCGGACGGCGAGCGCATCGCCTGCGAACCGGTCCCCGACTTTTTGATGCGCCGCGTGCAAGCCGGCGGCCTGCTCAATGAACTCAAGCTCGATCTGCAAGCGCAGCGACAAGCACTGAAGAACTGAAAGAAACAAATGTCTGAGCCCCTAGATCCCGTCACCCTCGCCGTCCTCAAGGGCCGCCTGGAGCAGATCGCCGATGAGATGGATGCGACGCTGTACCGTAGCGCGTTCAACCCCATCATTGCCGAAGCACATGACGCTTGCCACGGCCTGTACGACGCCAAAACCGGCGACACCTTGGTGCAAGGCAAGTCGGGCCTGCCCGTGTTTGTGGGTGCGATGGCCTTTGCTGTGCGCGCAGCCATGGCCGCAGCCAAACCACTGGGCGGCATGCAGCCCGGCCAGATCTGGCTGTTCAACGATCCCTACGAAGGCGGCACGCACGCCAACGACTTCAAGTTGGTCAAGCCCGTGTTTGAAAACGGCGAGCTGGTCTGCTTCTTGGCCTCGGCTGCGCATTGGCATGACGTGGGCGGCGCGGTGCCCGGCAACTACAACCCGGCCGCCACCGAGTGCTGGCAAGAAGCAGTGCAAATTCCGCCGGTGCGCATTTCGCAAGACGGCAAGATCAACCCGGACGTGCTGGCGATTTTGCTGGCCAACACCCGCCTGCCTGACAGCCTGTGGGGCGATTTGAATGGCCAGCTGGCAGCGCTTGAATTGGGTGAGCGTCGCCTGGGTGAACTGCTGCAAAGCTACAGCGTGCCGCGCGTGTTGCAGGCGCTGAGCGCCCTGCGCGAACGTGCACGCCGCATGATGAAGGCCGAAATCGCATCCATGCCTGATGGCCGCTACAGCTTTGAGGACATGCTGGACAACGACGGCGTGGTGGACGAGCCCCTGACGATTGCGCTGGACATGACGGTGGCCGGCGACACACTGACGCTGGACTTTTCACGCACCTCACCGCAGTGCGCAGGGCCAGTCAACATCTCGCGCGCCACGGCTGTGGCCGCTTGCTACGTGGCGCTCAAGCATTTGTTCCCTGATGTGCCGGCCAACGCCGGTGTGCTGGACGCCGTGAACGTGGTGATTCCCGACGGCTTGGTCATCACCGCGCAGCGCCCACGCCCCGTGGGTGGCTACACAGAAACGATTTTGCGCATGATCGACGTGATCTTCAGCGCGGCGGCCAAGGCCGACCCGGCCCGCTCGGTAGCGCAGGCCTACGGCACCATCAATGCGCTGTCGGTGGCGGGCCACCGCAGTGACAACGCCCGCGCTGGCCAGCGCTGGGTGATGTTCAGCTTTTTTGGCGGTGGCCACGGCGCGCATGCCGGCGGCGACGGCTTGAACCACGGCAACGCACCGATTTCAACGGCGACCATTCCACCACTAGAAATTTTGGAAGCCGCCTACCCCGTGCGCTTCACGCAATGGGCTTTGCGGCCTGGCTCGGGCGGCGACGGTAAACAGCGCGGCGGCCTGGGTGCAATTTACGAAATTGAGTTGCTTGAAAAGTCGGCGCAGGCCTTTGTATTTGGCGAGCGCGGCCGGGCTTCGCCCAAGGGCATTGCCGGCGGCGGTGACGCCGCACGCAACGTCTTCAGCTATCACACGCAAGGTGCTTGGCACACGCCGCCCATGGCTTCAAAAATGCTGGGCATTCAGTTGCAACGCGGGGACCGACTGCGGCTTGAAACACCGGGCGGTGGCGGCTACGGGCCAGCGACTGAACGCAGCAGCGCCGCGCAGGCGGCTGATGTGGCCCAAGGCTATGTCACAGGTTTCAAGAATGGCGGTGCGCTGTGAGCGGCCCGTCCAAACGCATTGTCGGCGTCGATGTCGGCGGCACTTTCACTGACTTGTTTGTGCTGGACGAAGCAAACGCCAGCGTCTCGATCGTCAAAGTGCCATCGACCCGCGGTGAAGAATCCGTCGGCTTCATGAACGGCATTGCCAAGGTGCTGGGCACGGAGAACAACGCCAACGCCAGCAGCCTGGAAACCATCATTCACGGCACCACCGTGGGCACCAACGCGCTGCTGGAGCGCAAGGTGGCGCGCACGGGCTTGATCACCACGCGCGGCTTTAGAGACGTGCTGGAAATGCGCCGGCGCGACCGCCCGCAAACCTGGGGCTTGCGCGGCAATTTCGAGCCGCTGATCTCACGCGAATTGCGACTGGAAGTGGACGAGCGCGTGCTGGCTGACGGCAGCGTGCACACGCCCGTGAACCTGGCGCAGGTGCGCGAAGCAGCGCAGGCGCTGATCGACCAGGGCTGCGAAGCGTTGTGCATCTTTTTCGTCAACGCCTACGCCAACCCGATCAATGAAGAAGCGGCACTGCAAGTCGTAAAAAGCATGTGGCCCAACGCGCATGTCACTTCAGCCGCTGAGGTGTTGCCCGAGATTCGTGAGTTCGAGCGGGCATCGACCGCCAGCTTGAACGCGGCTTTGCAACCCGTGGTCGGCCGCTACCTCAAACGCCTGGACGAAGACCTGCGCGGCCAAGGCTTTGCGGGCGAATTGCTCATCGTGCAAAGCAATGGCGGCGTGATGTCGCGCCAGACGGCTTGTGAATTGCCGGTGCGCACCGCGCTATCAGGCCCGGCAGCTGGCGTGATCGCCTGCGCGGCGATTGCCAGCGCGGCAGGGTTCCCGGACGTGATCACCGGCGACATTGGCGGCACATCGTTTGACGTGTCATTGATTGCCGGCGGTCAGGCCGCCTTGGCTGCGCAAACCAGCATTGCCTTTGGCATGGTGGTGCGCTCGCCCATGATCCAGATTGAAACGATTGGCGCTGGCGGCGGCTCGATTGCGTCTGTGGACGCAGGCGGCATGTTGCAAGTCGGCCCCGAGTCTGCCGGCAGCGTGCCCGGCCCGGCCTGCTATGGCCGCGGCAACACACGGCCGACGGTGACGGATGCGAACGTGCTGCTGGGCCGCATTGCCGCTTCGCGCCCGCTGGGTGGTGGACTGTTGGGCGCGCTCGACGCCGAGTTGTCACGCGCTGCGATTGCGCAGCATGTGGCCGAGCCTTTGGGCCTGGACGTGTTGCAAGCGGCTGAAGCCGTGCTGACCGTGGCCAACGCCAAGATGGCCGGCGCCATGCGCCTGGTGTCGATTGAAAAAGGGCACGACCCGCGCCAGTTTGCCTACATGCCCTTCGGCGGTGGCGGCGGCTTGCATGTCTGCGCCATGATGCGCGAGGTCGGCGTGACCACCGGCATCGTGCCGCGTTACCCGGGTGTCACATCGGCACTGGGCTGCGTGATGGCCGACATGCGCCACGACGCCGTGCAGACCTTGAACCAAGGCCTGGCCGATGTGAACTTCGACCGCCTGCGCAAGCTGCGCGCTGACTTTGAAGCCAGCTGCCGCGCGCGCCTGGACTCTGCCGGTGTGCGCTTTGAAGCGGTGCGCGAAGAGATCTCGCTGGACATGCTGTACCAAGGCCAGACGCACACCGTCAACGTACCGCTGAACGCCGACAAGCTCGACTTGAAAAGCGTGAGCGCCGCGTTTGAAGCCCGTTACCAAGCCGAGTTCGGCCGCGTGTTGGACGGCATCCCGATGCGTGTGATCAATCTGCGTTATGCGCTGGTGGGCGTGCGGCCCAAGTTTGACTTGGCCTTGCTCGCTCCATTTGCTACTGCAGACCGTGCAGCCACCGAGCCCTTGGGCGAGCAAGCTGTTTACGTGCACGGCGGCTGGGTGCAGGCCCGCCGCTTCGCGCGCCTGGGCTTGCCGGTCGGCACCGTGATTGAAGGCCCGGCGATCTTGGAACAGCCTGACACGACGGTGTGGCTGGAGCCTGGGTTTACGGCCCGTGTGGACCGCTTGGGCAACCTCATCTTGCAACCGAATCCTGAAGCTCAGGCTTGAAGAAGTCAGCCATGACACGCACTGCCCTCGTCATCATTGACTTGCAAAACGACTTCCTCGCGCCCACCGGGGCCTATGCCCGTGGCGGCTGCGCCAGTGCTGAGGCGCAAGCTTTGCCGGCACGCGTGCTGCCGCTGGCGCAAGCCGTGAAAGCTGCAGGCGGCATGGTGGTGGCCAGCCAGTTCACGCTCTGGCCGGACGCGTCGGGTGAGCCGATGATTTCGCCGCACCTCAAGGCCTTGCGGCCGTTTTTGCAGCGCGGTGATTTCGCATCCAACAGCTGGGGGCAGGCCTGTGTAGACACGTTGTTGCCCGTGGTCGATGTGGCGATGCAAAAGGTCGCGTACTCGGCGTTTTTCAATACGCAGCTTGATTGGCTGCTGCGCAAGGCCGGCGTCACGCGCGTGGCGGTGTGCGGCATCGTGACCAATGGTGGCGTGGCCAGCACGGTGCGCGACGCGCACATGCGCGACTACGAGACCTGGGTGCTGGGCGAGTGCTGCGCCGCCTTCAAGCCGGCGGCCCATGCGGCGGCCTTGGCCGACATGGCGAGCGTGGCATGGGTGGCGACGGACGCTGAATTTTTGGTCGGTCTGACAAAGTGAACGCCGTGAATAAGGCAGCGCCCCAAGTGCGCGTGCAAGCGCAGTTTGATGCGCCGATCAGCACGCCTGTGCTCATCATCGGCGCAGGCGCTTGCGGCTTGACGGCGGCGCTGGCGCTGGCCGAACGCGGCATCGATTGCGTCGTGGTCGAACGTGATGCGCGGGCGATGGGTTCGACCAGTTTGTCGTCCGGCTTCATTCCGGCGGCGGGCACAGCGGTGCAGCGCGGCTTAGGCATTGAGGACAGCGCTGACGCTTTTGCGCGCGACATCCAGGCCAAAGCGCATGGCAGCGCAGCGTCGCATTTGGTGGCGGCCTACACAGAGGCCATTGCGCCCGCGCTGGATTTTTTGCAAGCGCGTCACGGACTCGACTGGGAAGTGCTGGACGGATTTTTGTACCCCGGCCACACGCGCAGGCGCATGCACAGCCTCAATGCGCGCACCGGCAGCGCATTGACTGAAACGCTGGAGGCAGCTTGCAATGCGCAAGGCATACCCATCTTGACCCAAGCGCGCGCTCAGACCTTGGTGGTCACTGAAGCCGGCCGCGTGCTGGGCGTTGAGGTAGAGCGCCCCGACGGCAGCGTGGAAGCCATTGCTTGCGATGCGCTGCTGCTGGCCTGCAATGGCTATGGCGCGTCGCCCGCGTTGCTGCAGCGCTTTGTGCCTGAAGTGGCCAGTGCCGAATTTGCCGGCCACCCCGGCAATGACGGCACGGCCTTGCACTGGGGCGAGGCGCTGGGCGCGCCGCTGGCCGACATGCAGGCCTACCAGGGTCACGGCTCATGGGCGCAGCCGCACGGCGTGTTGATCACTTGGGCGCTGATGATGGAGGGCGGCGTGCAGATCAACGCCCAAGGCCAGCGCTTTCATGACGAAACCCAGGGCTATTCAGAAGCTGCGCTGCATGTGGTGGCGCAGCCTGGACGCGTGGCGTGGAACGTGTTTGATGCGCCGATCTTGAACTTGGCGCGGAGCTTCCCAGACTTTGCTGCGGCCGAGGCTGCAGGTGCGTTGAAAGCGGCCGCAGATTTGCCTGCGCTGGCTGTCATCATTGGCTGCGATGAAGCCGCACTGAACGAGAGCCTGGACGCCGCCAGTCGCAGCGCTCAAACACAAACGCCTGACGCGTTTGGCAGACAATTCAAACGTGCCCTTGCAGGCCCCTTTTGCGCCATCAAAGTGACCGGCGCGCTGTTTCATACGCAAGGCGGCCTGGACATTGATGCGCAGTGCCGCGTGCTCAGCCAGCCGCGCAATGAAACACCCACCGCAAGCAACCCGACCCTGCCCAACCTGTGGGCCGCAGGCGGGGCCGCACGCGGCGTTTCAGGCAATCACGTCAGCGGCTATTTATCCGGCAACGGCCTTCTCAGCGCCGTGGCCGGCGGCTATATCGCGGCGCAATCCATGGCCGACCAACTGTCAAATTCAAACTGAATTCAACGAAGCGGTGAGTCGCTACAAGCAATGAACAACGAAGGCCTTCCCAAGCTGCTGGCGCGCCAGCAAGCCCTGCTCTGCCCCGGTGTCTACGACGCCTTCAGCGCCCTGCTCGCCGAGCAAGCCGGCTTTGAAGGCTTGTACTTGTCAGGCGCATCGATTGCCTACACGCGCCTGGGCCGCTCCGACATTGGCCTGACCACCTTCACGGAAGTCGAAGACACGCTGGCGCGCATCACCGAGCGTGTGCGCGTGCCGGTGATCGTGGACGGCGACACCGGCTTTGGCAACGCGCTGAACACGCAACGCACCGTACGCGGCTTTGAGCGCGCGGGCGCGGCCATGATTCAGTTGGAAGACCAAGCCTTTCCCAAACGCTGCGGCCACCTGGACGGCAAGCGCGTAATCAGCATCGGCGAGATGACGGGCAAGCTCAAAGCCGCGCTCGACGCGAGGCATTCAAGCAACACGCTCATCATGGCGCGTACCGATGCGCTGGCCATCGAAGGCTGGGACGCCGCGATGGAACGCGCTGAAGCCTACTTGGCCTGCGGCGTGGATGCGCTGTTCATTGAAGCGCTGCGCAGCCCCGAGCAATTACGCGATGCAGCCCGCCTGTTTGCCCATCGCATTCCGCTGCTGGCCAACATGGTGGAAGGCGGAAAAACACCCGTGACACCGGCCGACACTTTGGGACAGATGGGTTTTCGCATCGTCATTTTTCCGGGCGGCACAGTGCGTGCGCTGGCTAGTCAACTGCAAGGCTACTTTGCCAGCTTGCACCAGCACCAGACCACAGCGCCGTGGCAAAACAACATGCTGGACTTTGACCAGCTCAACGCCCTGATTGGCACGCCCGAGCTGCTGGCCCAAGGCGCCCGCTACGACGAAAGCGCGCAGGCGCCCGCGCAGCCTTAAGACTTGATCAGGACTTGCCATGCCCGTGACCCAGATCACCCTGCTGCCCGGTTACACGCCGGAGGTTCGCGAACGCCTGGTGCGCCGCGTCTCCCACGCGGTGCGCTCGGTCATTCCGGCACCTGAAGCCGGCACCACCACCTTCGTTCAAGAAGTGGTCACTTACCAGCGCGACGGCCGTGTATTCACCCAAGGCAATGTGGCACTGCCAGTGGCCAGTGAACAGGTAGAGAAGTTTTTGGCAGCCATGCAAGCGCGCGACCTGGCGCTGGCACAAAGCTTTCTGGCATCCGGCTTTCGCATGTGCTTTCCCGGCGGGGTGCGATTGACGGACTTGAAGGAACTTGTGGCCTGGGGCGCGCAGCGCTACAAAACTATCGGCAAGCACATTGAGCAAATTGACGAAGCCTGGGCAGGCGATCATGCTGTGGTGCATTGCCATGGCAGCCTCTACGGCGAATGGCCCGACGGTCGGCCCTTCGAAGGCATCCGCTTCATTGACCGCTTCGAAGTCCGGGAAGGACTGCTCTGCAAGCAGGACGTGTGGAACGACTTGGCCGAGCACGCAAGGCATTAGGCGTCAGCGAGCTGGAGCGCACTGTCAGACATCTCCTACGCTCCGCCGGCCGCAACGCTGTCCTGCCATCGTCGGCCAAGCCTTAGCCTTGCTGGCTACTTCGGAGGATTCAATGGATGATTTGAAGACGACAACAGGGGTAGCCAACACTCTTGGGGCTTGCGTGGCGGACGGGCATCTCGCTCGACGACCCTCGCCTTCGATCTACACGCCAAAAGCCAAATTGCAAGACTTCGCCTTGCTCATGCAAGCGGTCCTCGTAGCCGAAGGGCTTCCGGCTGCAGTGCGGGTCGCCAACGCGGCCACCCAGCATCGCTTCACAGGGGTCTATCGTTTCGACGAAGGCTTGCTGACGAACTTGTGCACCTGGGACAAAGCTGAAGGGGCCATGACTTCGGGCAGCAGCGTACCCCTTCATGAAACCTACTGCATGCACATTCTGCAGACGGGCAAAGCCATGACAGTTTTTGATTCAGCCCATGACGACCGCTTGGCCGGCCACCCTAGACGAGCCGACTTTCGTTCCTACTGCGGCGCGCCCTTGCTCAACCATCAAGGCGACGTGGCCGGAACCTTTTGCTACTTCGACCCCGAACCTGGCAAGCTGGGTGAAGCGGACTTTGAGCAGGTGCACATTGCGGCTGCGGTGCTTCAAGAGCGTGCGCTGGCCCAGGTCTGAGTGCCTCCACTGCAAGCCCGTGAGCCTCAGCGTTGGCCACTTTGCGCCGCTTCAATGGCTGCGATGTCAATCTTTCCCATGGTCATCATGGCTTCAAACGCACGCTTGGCGGCGGCCGGATCAGCATCAGATACCGCCGAAATCAAGGCACGTGGGGTGATCTGCCACGACAGTCCCCAGCGATCCTTGCACCAGCCGCAGGCACTTTCCTGTCCGCCCTGGCTGACGATGGCGTTCCATAAACGGTCGGTTTCGGCCTGATTATCGGTCGCGATCTGAAATGAAAAGGCTTCGCTGTGCTTGAACGCTGGACCTCCATTGAGCCCGAGGCAGGGAATGCCGGCCACGCGGAATTCGACCGTCAGCACATCGCCTTGCTTGCCGCTGGGATAGTCGCTGGGCGCGCGGTGCACCGCGCCCACTGCGCTGTCGGGAAAGGTCTCGGCGTAGAACCTGGCGGCATCCAATGCAGTGCCGTCGAACCACAAACAAACCGTGTTCTTGGGGGCCATGTCGCGTCTCCTGAAGGGTTGGAAATCTGTTGAATGCTACCCACAGCGTAGGCATGCAAATCATCCAATACTTTCAGGAACGGGACTTTGTGTCTGTGCGCCGGCGCTGATGTGGATGTAGTGGATTTAGCAAGCCAGAAATAGAAAAAGCCCTGTAACTCAATGAATTACAGGGCTTCAATCTGGCGGAGTGGACGGGACTCGAACCCGCGACCCCCGGCGTGACAGGCCGGTATTCTAACCAACTGAACTACCACTCCGCGTGGGGTAATTTTGAACAACCTCTTTAAACTCGCGTTCAAAGTGACTGCCAAGTATTACCAAACTTGCCCGTCTTGCGACGGGTTGACCAGATAAATCTGGCGTCCCCTAGGGGATTCGAACCCCTGTAGCCACCGTGAAAG
>CAZNQE010000016.1:0-23521 GCA_964575005.1 uncultured Polaromonas sp.
CGCGACCCGCGCCCGGACTTCAAAGTGGCGCGCTTCAACGACGGCGTGGAAGACATCAAAGACCTGAAAGAAGGCATGGTTCTCGAGGGCACAGTCAGCAACGTGGCGGCCTTCGGCGCGTTTATCGACATCGGCGTTCACCAGGACGGCTTGGTGCATGTGAGCCAGCTGTCCAACAAGTTTGTGACCGACGCCCGCGAGGTTGTCAAAACCGGCGACATCGTCAAGGTGCGCGTGACCGAAGTGGACGCCGCCCGCAAGCGCATCGGCCTGACCATGAAGCTGGACGCCGCGCCCGCCCGCAAAGACGGACCGCGCGACAACAAGTTTGAGGGGGCAGCGCGGGGTGAGCGGCAGCCACATCGGGGTGGTGGCGGAGGTAACTACACGTCAGCACCACCGGCTGCAGGCTCGGCCATGGCGAGTGCGTTTGCCAAGTTGCAGGGTTTGAAGAAGTAGCTCCAGCCTTGGCAACGATGCACATTTGCATCACTTTTGATGAGGGGCCCCATGCGAACCACCGTGACCATTGACGACAACCTGTACCAGCGCGCTCTTGAGTTAGCCGAACCAGGCATGGACAGGGCCGATATTTTTCAGGAGGCCATGAAGGTGTTTGTGCGCATCCAGTCGGCGAAACGTCTGGCCGCGCTGGGCGGTGCAGCCCCTTACATGAGCCCGGCAGGGCGTCGCACGAATATGGGCGACTCACCAGCCTCGGCGCAAAGTCTTTCGCAAGGCCTGAGTAACCCTTTGCTTGATGAAACTGAAACAGTCGTCTTTGAGCGAAACCACAATTCCCAAAGGCCCACTTGAAAGCCCTGCGCCTCTACGCCGGCCCCAAAGCCCTGCTTCATTTGCAGCGAAACGGCCTCGCGCCGCAGCACGTGAGCGTGATTCCAGCCGCAGCTGGTGGGCCCAAAGGCTTGATCTTGGGCCCGCTAGACCGCTTCATCTTTGGCGATTGGCTTGCACAAAGCTGCCAGCCGGTGGACTTGGTGGGCGCGTCCATTGGCGCCTGGCGCATGGCCACGGCTTGCCTGAATGATTCGGTCAAAGCCTTTGAGCGGCTGGAGCGTGACTACATCGCGCAGCATTACGAATTGCTGCCCGGGCAGAAGCGGCCGACGGCGGATTTCGTGAGTGAACGCTTTGGCGAGAGCTTGCTGGACTTTTATGGCGGGCGCGTGCGCGAGGTGTTGAACCACCCGCGCTACAAGCTGCACATCCTGACCTCACGCGGGCGCCATGTGCTGGGGCGCGAGCACGCCTGGCGCACGCCGCTGGGTTACTTGGGCGCGTTTTTGACGAATACCGTGCAGCGCAAAGCCATGGGCGCCTGGCTGGAGCGGGTGGTTTTTTCATCGCCTGCCAGCGCTGCGCCTGGCGCTGCTTGTGCGGCTTGTGCGGCCTTGCCTTTTGCCACGGGTGACTACCGCACCCGGCAAGTCCACTTGACCGAGGCCAACTTCAACCCCGCGCTGCAAGCCAGTTGCTCCATTCCCTTTGTTCTGCGCTCGGTGCACAACATCCCGGGCGCACCGCCAGGCGCTTATTGGGACGGCGGCATCACCGACTACCACTTGCACTTGAACTACGCCGCCCAACTTGCCACCCGGCCAGCAGGGCAGGGCAGTCTTGTGCTGTATCCACACTTCCAAAAAGAAGTGGTGCCTGGCTGGCTGGACAAAAGCCTGAAATGGCGACATGGCGCCAGCCCGTTTCTGGACAACATGCTGCTGCTCGCACCTGACCCGGAGTGGATCAAAACCCTGCCCAACGGCAAGCTCCCTGACCGCACCGACTTCACCCGCTACGGCAACGACTTGCCCGCACGGGTGAAGGCCTGGACGGCGGCGACAAGCGCCAGCCAGCAGTTGGCGGATGAATTTGCAGACTGGCTGGCAAGACCGGATATGGGGCGGGTCGAGGCCCTGTAAACCCTAGCGGAAGCCCTTTGTTTTTGATCTTCGGTCGGCAAAAGACGTGAAAACGCCTTTAAAAATCACCAAGTCTTTTTCGATGTAGTTCGATGGTAGCATTCGGCGCATGAAAATTTCCGTCCAGCTCACCCCCGATTCCCTGTCCCGTTTTGAAACTCTGGCCTTTGCCGGTGGCGGAAATCGCTGCTGGTGGCAAGGCGGCCTGATGGATGCCTGGCTAGCCCACGGCCTTCCGCTGCCCCATCAAATGATTGGCACCAGCGCCGGTGCAGCGGTTGCCGCAGCCTGCTTGGGCGCAGGGCCGCGAGCTGCCCGGGACGCATGCCTGGCGCTCTATGCCAAAAACAAGCGCGTCCTCCACTGGCCCGCCGCCAGCCAGGAGCAAGTCGGCTTCGCGCACCGCTGGATTTACCCGGCATGGCTCGCGTCTTTCGTCAGCCCTGAGTATTTCGATGCGATCCGCCGCTCAGGCACGACCTTGCGCGTGGCCGTCACACACCCGGCCCGCCGGCTTGGCCTGGCCGGCAGCCTCGCGCTGGGCTCCTTGGCCTACCTGCTCGATAAAAAGCTGGCGCACAGCATTCACCCGCGGCTGCCGACTTTCCTGGGACTCAAGCAGGCTTTTTATGAACTGACGCACTGCAACGGCGCTTTGCAGGCCCAAAAGCTTCTGCAAGCTGCAGCGGCGGCGGCCCCCTTCATGGCGGCGCAAAAAATTCAAGGCGCCTGGGCTTTCGATGGCGGCTACACCGACAACGCACCCCTACCCAGCCAAACGCCAGCCGAAAAAAGCAAAACCCTGGTGCTGCTGACCCGCCACTACCCCAGCCTGCCAAGTGCCTTCAAGTGGCTGGACCGAACCTACTGGCAACCCAGTCAGAAAGTGCCGGTTTCAACCTGGGATTGCCGACCAGGCACTGACGTGCGGCAAGCTTATGACTTGGGGCTGAAAGACGCGAATCAGGTCTTTCAACGCAGTGCAA
Source organism: uncultured Polaromonas sp. (assembly GCA_964575005.1). Taxonomy (GTDB): domain Bacteria; phylum Pseudomonadota; class Gammaproteobacteria; order Burkholderiales; family Burkholderiaceae_C; genus Polaromonas. Next base: position 2,927 of record CAZNQE010000016.1, read on the forward strand.
TCTGACAGGCAGCCAATCAAGCAGGCCGCCCTCAGGTCGCGTAATTCAGCGGCAGCGCCGTGGTGAACTTCAGCTCCTCCATCGCAAAGCTGGAGCTCACGTCCGACAGTTCAACCGAGCTGATGAGCCGCTTGTACACAGCGTCGTAGGCCGCGATGTCGGGCACAACGACGCGCAGCAGGTAGTCCACGTTTCCACTCATTCGGTAGAACTCGACGATCTCTGGAATGTCGCGCACGGCCTTGACCAGGCGTTCAAGCCAGGCCTGGTTGTGCTGATTGGTGCGCAGCGCCATGAACACCGTGACCCCCAGATTGACCTTGCGCGCATCCACCAGCGCCACTTGACGCGTGATGTAACCAGCCTCGCGCAGGCGTTGAATCCGCCGCCAGCACGGCGTGCTCGACAGGCTCACCGCCTCGGCCAAGGTGGCCAGCGGTGTTTCTGCGTCCTGCTGTAGCAGGCTGAGAAGTGTTCGATCCTTGGAATCCAGCTTGATATTCATCTGCAAATTTTAGAAGCCATTGCTCATAAATACGAATATCGCGAGCCTAATAGCAAATTAGTACTCTTCCATGCGCCGCATACTTCAGCTCATCAAATCAAATCCTAAGGGAGAACTTTTTTGCGAACCATCGGCCTGATAGGCGGCATGAGCTGGGAATCCAGCGCCCTGTATTACCAAATCATGAACCGCGAGGTGGGGCGCCGCCTGGGTGGTTTGCGAAGCGCGAAGATCTGCCTGACGAGCCTGGATTTCCAGGATATCGCTGATCGTCAGAAGGCGGGCGACTGGGACGGCATGAGCGAGATCCTTTGCAAGGCGGCGCGCGGGCTTGAAGCATCAGGGGCCGACTGCCTGCTGATAGGCACCAACACCATGCACAAGCTGGCGCCCCAGGTGCAGGCCGCCACGCAAATTCCTCTGCTGCATATTGCCGAAGTGACGGCCGATGCCATCGCCAAGCAAGGGCTGAAAACCGTGGGCCTGATGGGCACCCGCTTCACCATGGAGCAGCCTTTTTACGCGGACAAACTCGCCGAACGCGGAATCAAGACGCTGGTGCCCGAGGCCGATGAGCGTGCAGAAATACACCGGATCATTTTTGAAGAGCTGTGCCGCGGCGAATTTCGCGATTCGTCGCGTGCGACCTTGTGCGCACACATTGACGGGCTAAAAGCCCGAGGCGCCCAAGGCGTGGTGCTGGGGTGCACCGAACTGCCCCTGATCATCAAGCCGCAAGACAGCGCGCTGCCGACGTTCGACACGACAGAACTCCATGCGCTGGCTGCGGTGGACTTTGCTCTGAGCTGAGGGCGGCTGAAATGTGCCAACTGCTCGGCATGAACTGCAACAGCGCAGCGGCCATCAACTTTTCATTTACCGGCTTTGTCGAGCGCGGCGGGCGCACGGCTGATCACGTCGATGGCTGGGGCATCGCCTTTTTTGAGCGCTCGGGCTGTCGCGTCTTTCATGACGACCAGCCCGCCAGTGAGTCCAAACTGGCGCAATTCATTCGGGACTACCCGATCAAGTCGCACACAGTCATCAGTCACATCCGCAAGGCCACGCAAGGCGAGGTCAGCCTGGCCAACTGCCATCCGTTCCAGCGTGAATGGCTGGGGCAGACCTGGTTTTTCGCCAACAACGGCGACTTGCGTGACTTTCATCCGGAGTTGGACGGCACGTATCAGCCTGTAGGCAGCACAGACAGCGAAAGGGCGTTTTGTTATTTGATGCAGGCCTTGCGCGGCACCTTCAAAGGGCGTTTGCAGCCACCGGACTGCCTTGAAATCGCTGAAGCCCTGGTCAAGCTCAATGCGCACATTGCGCGCCACGGCAACTTCAACTATCTGTTGTCCAACGGGCAGGCCATGTTTGCCCACTGCTCCAGCGAGCTCTACGCCTTGAAGCGCCAACACCCATTTCCGCAGGCTCGCCTGGTGGACTGTGATTTGCTCATGGATCTGGGCGCCTTGAATCAGCCCGACGACCGCATGGTCGTCATCGCCACCGCGCCTTTGACCGCCGACGAATGCTGGGCGCCCTTTGAAACCGGCGAGACCAAGGTCTTTGTCGATGGCGTTGAAGTCTGGTGCCAGACAGACAGCGCGACCGAACGCTTCGCGGTGACATGCCAGTCCGTTGGAAGGCCGTGGCCTGTTCTTTGAGAGCGCCTCTTTAAGCGCTCCTACATCGACGCGTCCAGCATCGCCCGGTAGTCGTCTCGCGTGGCCAGGCGCGGATTGGTCTTGTGGCAATGGTCGGCCATGGCGCCGTCAATCACTTTTTCAAACAAGTCAGGCGTCACGCCCATGGCGGCCAGGCCATTGGGCAGGCCGAGCCTAGCGCTCATGTCCTTGATCGCCTCGGGCACGTCGCTGCCTGAGCTCAGTCCCATCACGCGGGCCATGCGCACCAGGCGTCGGTCTTGCTGCATGGACTCGGCCTCGGCGTTAAACCGGATGACCGCTGGCAAAAACACCGCGTTCAGCGTGCCGTGGTGCAAGCGCGGATTGACGCCGCCCAGGCTGTGGCTGAGTGAATGCACACAGCCCAGGCCTTTTTGAAAAGCCATCGCGCCCTGCATGGACGCGCTCATCATGTTGAGCCGCGCCGTGCGGTCCTGGCCGTTGCGTGTGGCAGTTTCAATATGCGCCCAACCACGCTCCAGTCCGTCCAGAGCAATGCCGTCTGCCGGCGGGTTGAATGCGGCCGACATGAAGGTTTCCATGCAGTGCGCCATCGCGTCCATGCCGGTGGCGGCCGTCAGCATGGCCGGCAGGCCCAGCGTTAAATCAGGGTCGCAAATGGCGGTCTTGGGCACCAGGCCCCAGGAATGGAAGCCGAGCTTGCGGCCGTCGTCCACGATGAGGATGGCGCCACGCGCCACTTCGCTGCCGGTGCCGGCGGTGGTGGGCACGGCAATCAGCGGCGCCACGCAGGCCGTGATTTTGGGCGAGCCGCCTTCGATAGTGGCGTAGGTCTTGAGCGGGCCTTCATGCGTTGCGGCTATGGCGACGCCTTTGGCGCAATCAATGGCACTCCCGCCGCCCACGGCAATCAGCCCGTCGCAGCCATGGGCCGCATACAGCGCAGCGGCGGCCCTCACGGCGGCTTCGGTCGGGTTTGACGGTGTCTGGTCAAACACGCTGACCGGAAAGCCGGGCAGGGCGTCCAGCACTTTTTGCAGCACGCCGGCCGCTTTGACGCCGGCATCTGTCACGATCAGGGGCCGGCTGATGCCCGCGGCGTCACAGGCCTGCCGCAACAAGTTGACCGCGCCAAATTCAAACTGGATCTGAGTGATGTATTGGATGAGTGCCATAGATGAAATCAATCGGTTGAAGCCAGACGTAAGGATGACCGAAGTCACACTCACCATACTGTATAGCCCATGACCCCGACAGATCCGCACTCGCTCCTGACTCCGACCATGCGCAGCATCGTGAGCGCCATGGCCAAGGCCAAACGCCCGCCTTTTTACAGCCTCAGCCCGCAGCAGGCCCGAGACGCTTATGCGGCGGGTTCAGGCGTGCTTGAGCTGTCTGTGCGGCCCCTGGCGCGTGTGGAAGATTTCACGCTGACCGCGCGTGACGGCCATGCCTTGCCAGCCCGGCTTTACGCGCCGCAGTCCCCTGAAAACGCAGCTGCGCTGCCCGTGTTGCTCTACTTTCACGGTGGCGGATTCACCATCGGCAGCATTCAAACGCATGACGTGTTGTCCCGCGAACTGAGCCATGCCGGCGGCTGTGCCGTGGTGTCGGTGGACTACCGGCTGGCGCCCGAGCATCGTTTTCCGACGGCGGTGCATGACGCTTGGGATGCACTGCAAGGCTTGGCTGCTGCGGCCCAGAGTCTGGGACTGGACAGTGATCGCATCGCTGTGGGCGGCGACAGCGCCGGTGGCACCTTAGCTGCAGTTTGCGCTGTGCTGGCGCGAGACGCTGGCTTGCCGCTGGCCCTGCAACTCCTGATTTACCCCGGCTGCGCAGCGCACCAAGACACCGCCTCGCACCACCGCTTTGCACATGGATTTGTGCTTGAAGAGCCGAGCATCACCTGGTTTTTCAACCAATACCTGCGCACGCCTGCGGACCGCGATGACTGGCGCTTTGCCCCTTTGAATGCGCCTGACCTGCAAGGCGTAGCGCCGGCTTGGCTGGGTTTGGCCGAATGCGATCCGCTGGTGGACGAAGGCCTGATGTACGGCGACAAGTTGCGCGCCGATGGTGTTGCCGTGGACCTGGAAATTTACCGCGGTGTCACGCATGAATTCATCAAAATGGGCCGCGCCTTGCCTGAAGCGGTGCAGGCCCATCTGGATGCAGGGCGCGCCCTGCGTCACGCTTTTTCGACCGCAGCTTCTGCCCTTGTTTAAATGAAGAGTAAGCCATGAACACAGCCGCAGCAGACCCCATCGCCACGCCAGGCCGCTCATCCAGACCCCAAAAAGCCGACTTCCGCTTTCTGCACCGCCTGCGCGTGCGCTGGTCTGAAGTGGACATGCAAAAGATCGTTTTTAACGCCCACTACCTGACCTACATGGACACGGCGATCAGCGACTACTGGCGCGCGCTGGCGCTGCCGTATGAAGAAGCCATGCAAGAGCTGGGGGGCGAGCTCTTCGTCAAGAAAGCCAGCGTGGAATACCACGGCTCAGCCCGTTGCGAAGACCTGCTGGAAATCGGCTTGCGCTGCGACCACATCGGAGATTCGTCGATCCGGTTTGTCGGTGCCATTTTTCGGCACGACGAGTTGTTGGTCACTTGTGAGTTGTTGTACGTGTTTGCAGATGCGGTCAGCAAACGGCCCCAGACCGTGCCCGACAGCTTGCGTCATCTGCTGAAAGCTTATGAAGCTGGCGAGCCGGTGTTCAGTCTGCGCCAAGGCGGCTGGGACGAGCTCGATTCTGACGCCCAGGACGTGCGCACCGAAGTCTTTGTGGACGAGCGAAAGATTCCGCTGGAGTTAGAGCGCGACGGCCAGGACGAAGACGCGTTTCATGTGGTGGTCTTCAACGCGCTGGGGCAATCTATTGCCACCGGTCGGCTCTTGCGGGCGGCCAACGGGCAGGCTCGTGTGGGGCGTCTGGCCGTCAGGCGCGTGCTGCGAGGCATCGGCCTGGGGCCACGCGTTTTACGTGCCTTGCAGGCTGAGGCCAAGCGCAGGGGCGACACGAACTTGGTCCTGAATTCACAGTGCGCCAACCGCGGCTTTTATGAAGGCCTCGGCTATGCAAGTGAGGGCGCCATTTTTGAAAAAGGCGGTGTACCCACGGTCCAGATGCGGCTTACGCTTTAGGCCAGGGTCCAGTCCAACGTCTTTATAGAAGGCTCGGTGGTTCCCGCTGTCCAGGTTTTTTCAACGATGTGAAGCTGTAGCGGCTGGCCTTGCCCAGCTTCCAGCCACACCAGTGTGCTGCAGCGGGTGCCGTAGCCGCGTGACGGCAAGTCGACCCAGGCGCTGGACAGGCCCTGCTCCAGCGCCACATCAATGCCGGTATCGGGCAGTTCATGCGGCACGGCCAGTTCGCGATTGGCCAGCGCAGACCACAGATGGGTTTGCAGTTCAGCCAGCGCGGTTGTGGAATCTTGCCGCTCTGCCGCGGCCAGGGCCTCGCCCATGGCGGCTTTCAGCGCCTGCGTTTTGGGCCAAGGGGTGTCTAGCAAGGCGTTGGACAGTCCGTAGAACCCCGATGTCAATGGCTTGGTTTGCCAGCCTGGGGCGCCACTTAGCGAATCACCATCCAGCGAAGCACCATCTAGCGCCCCGCGGTTGCTGGCCCAGGTCCACTCGCCGCTCAGGCTGTCGCCCATCAGAAGATTGCAGCCGGCGTAGTCGCTGGCTCGCACGGTGGACAAAAATGCCGCGCTGCCTTGCGCGCTGGCCAGCCATTGCAAGGGCAATTCGCCCCGCGAACGTGGCCCGGCGGCAGCAGGGCCTTCGCGCACATTGGTCAGCAAAGCCAGCCGCCCGCCAGGCGTGCAGCCCAACCAAGTGCCACCTGCCCGCAAGTCGCGCCCTGAAATCACCAGCGTGCCATCGGGCGCAGTCCAGCGTCTCAGCGGCAGGGTGGGGCGGTCATGAAACTCGTCGCGGTTGGAGGCCAGCACCAAGGGCCAGCGGCTGGACTGCCCCAGAGCCAATGCCATCAAGCACATGTTGCGCTTTGCCTCTTTGCGGGCTTCAGATGTCTTCGAGCAAGGGATAAGGCAGCGGCAAAAGCTGCAAGCCAGGCCCGCCGGCTGAAGCCAGGGTCAGCGAGCCTTCAGCCGCCGCTGATGTCTGGATGGAAATGATCAGGTCGAAGCCGCTGGTCCCGGTGCTGAGGGACGACGGCTGTGGCGCCGCCGACGCCACCACGCCGCAAGGCTGCTCGGCATCGCTGCTGTGAAACACTTCTTGACCCACCTGCGCTGGCGCATCGGCGTGCGCCAGGTAAGCACGGCGCTTGAGCGTGCCCCTGAACTGGCTGCGCGCCACCACCTCCTGGCCGGGGTAGCAACCCTTTTTAAAGCTCACGCCACCCACCGATTCATAGTTCAGCATCTGCGGCACAAAGGCTTCAAAGATGGGCTGCGTGATCATGGCCACGCCGGAGCGAACGCTCAGCCAATGCCAGACGGTCAGCGGCAGCGGCGTAGCCAGTGGCTCAGGCGTTCCCGCCGGGGCGCACCACATGGCGCGCGCCACGCCCGCGCCGGGCGGCAGCACGACCACGCGGGATTCGCCTTGAACTTGGCAGGACCAGACCGCACCCGCCGCCGCCACAGCCGAGCCCATCAAGCCCAGCACTTTGAACTCGGCTGTCGCATCGCTCAGCTTGGCCTTGGCGCGCAGCACGAACATGGACAGACGTTTCAAAGTTGCCGGCAAAGTGTCGCGGCTGCAGACGAGCAGCAGGTCTTCAGGCCCGTGCTTGAACACCACAAAGCTGGCCTGCATGCGGCCCTTGGCATTGCAAAAGGCGGCCAGCCGGGCTTGGTCCGGGCCAAGCAAGGCCACGTCTTGCGTCAGTTGGCCCTGCAAAAAACTCACCGCGTCCGGGCCGGCCACCTTGATCACGCCCATGTGGCTCAGCTCGGTAACACCCGACAGCGCGGCCAAGTCTGCGGGGGACAGGTCAGCCGAAGGCATGGCCTCAGAAGGCAAGGGAGAGATGAAGGTTTGCATGCCTGAATTATCATTGCCCTCGGCTTTTCTAGATGTTCTCTCCACAGGTGTCCGCTGGTGCGTCGTGTTCTTTTGAGTTTGTTGATCGCGGGTTTGACCAGCGCCGTGCTGTTTTTTGGCGCGGCCCTGTGGTGGCTGTACGAGCCGATGACGCTGCGCCTGCCGGCCGGCAGTCAGGTGCTGGACCTGGAAATCGAGCCCGGCACCACACCGCGCGGCGTGGCCGAAGCCGTGGTGGCCAGCGGCGCTGACACCCATCCGCTCTTTTTATATGCATGGTTCCGCTTTTCCGGGCAGGACCGGCAGATCCGCGCGGGCAGCTATGAAATCACGCCCGGCACCTCGCCGCGCACATTGCTGAGCATGCTGGTGCGGGGTGAAGAAGCGCTGAAAAGCCTGACCCTGCCGGAAGGCTGGACCTTTGCCCAGGTGCTGAACGCGCTGCAAAAGGCAGAGCAGCTCAAGCCCGAGACCCAAGGCATGAGCGCCGAGGCGATCATGGCGCAGATCGGCAAGCCGGGCGTTCACCCTGAAGGTCGATTTTTCCCCGACACCTACACCTACGCCAAGGGCAGCAGCGACCTGGCCGTGCTCAAGCGCGCCGCCCGCGCCATGGACAAACGGCTTGAAGCCGCCTGGGTGCAACGCGACCCAGGCACGCCTTTGCAAAACGCCGATCAAGCCTTGATTCTGGCCAGCATCGTCGAAAAAGAAACCGGCAAGCCCAGCGACCGCGCCATGATTGGCGGCGTTTTCAGCAACCGCTTGAAGCGCGGCATGCTGCTGCAAACCGACCCCACCGTGATTTACGGCATGGGCAGCGACTTTGACGGCAACTTGCGCAAACGCGACCTGCTGGCCGACACGCCCTACAACACCTACACCCGCGCCGGCTTGCCGCCCACACCGATTGCCATGCCCGGCAAGGCCGCGCTGCTGGCGGCCGTGCGCCCAGCCAAGACCGACGCGCTCTACTTTGTGGCCCGGGGCGACGGTAGCAGCCAGTTCAGCGCCACGCTGGACGAGCACAACCGCGCCGTCAACAAATACATACGCGGGCAATGACGATGGCTTTAGATTCCTCCGGCCCTTCCGGGACTTTTGGTCAGTCCGGTCTTTTCATCAGCTTTGAAGGCATAGACGGCGCGGGCAAGTCCACGCACATCGGGGCCTTGGCCGAAGCCTTCAAGGCCGAGGGCAGGGTGGTCACGCTGACACGCGAGCCGGGCGGCACGCCTCTGGCTGAAAAACTGCGCAGCCTGCTGCTGCACGACGCCATGGACCCGCTGACCGAAGCGCTGCTGATGTTCGCCGCCCGGCGCGACCATGTGCAAAGCGTCATCTTGCCGGCGCTGGCGCGGGGCGATGTCGTGCTGTGCGACCGCTTTACCGACGCCACCTTTGCCTACCAAGGTGGAGGCCGCGGCTTCGACTTGGCCGTGCTGGGCCAGCTGGAGAACTGGGTGCAAGCCCACGCCGGGACAACCCTGCAACCGGCGCTGACGCTGTGGTTTGACCTGGCCCCCACCATCGCCGCGCACCGCCTGGCCGGAGCGCGCTTGCCTGACAAGTTCGAGTCGCAGCCGGTCGAGTTTTTCAGCCGGGTGGCAGTCGGCTACGCGCAGCGCATGGCGGCCGACCCCGGCCGATTTGCCCGCATTGACGCTGACCAGACGCCAGCGGCAGTCTGGCAAGACGTAGCGGCGGCTCTGGTGGCGCGCGGCTGGTTGCAGACAGAAGAAAAGCTAGGCGCCAAGGCATGAGCGAAGCCAATCTGCCGGCGCCCGCCCGAGCCCCCTGGTTGCAAGCCCAGCTTGAAAGCCTGCTCGCTCAACGTGGCCAAGCCTGGCTGCTCAGCGGGCCCTCAGGCCTGGGCCAGTTTGAGCTGGCGCTGGCGCTGGCCAAAGCCTGGCTGTGCGAAACGCCCACCCCGCAAGGCGCTTGCGAGCATTGCGGCAGCTGCCACGCTTTTGAGGTGCGCACGCATGCCGACTTGCGCATGCTCATGCCCGAGACTCTGTTTTTGGCGATGGACTGGCCGCTGGACCAGAAAACCCAAGAGATTCTGGACAAGAAAGAGCGCAAGCCAAGCAAGGAAATCAAGGTGGACGCAGCGCGCGACGCCGTGACCTTCACCCAGGTCACGCGCTCCCGCGGCAACACCAAGGTGGTGGTGGTCTACCCGGCCGAGCGCATGAACCACATCACCGCCAACACCTTGCTCAAGACCTTGGAAGAGCCACCCGGCGAGGTCAAGTTCATCTTGGCCACCGAGGCGGCGCACCAGTTGCTGCCCACCATTCGCAGCCGCTGCCTGGGCCACACCATGCGTTGGCCCGCTTTTGAAGACAGTTTGGCTTGGTTGCAGCTGGCTTGCCAGCCCGGTCAAATCACGCCGAACGCCGCAGCGGAAGAGGGCGAAGCGCCCAAAAAAACCAAGGCAAAAGCCAGCGCCCAAGCCCCTAGCGAGCAAGACCTGCGTGTGCTGCTGGCCGCGACAGGTGGCCGCCCTTCTGACACCCTGGCCTGGGCGCAGCAAGGCGGCACCGACGAAGCGGCCCGCCACTGGCATGGCCTGCCCAAGGCCATGGCGCGGGGCGACGTGAGCGCCTTGACCGACTGGACGCCAAAGATGGCCGTCGATGCCTTGCAAAAGATTTGCCACGACATGCAGGCGCTGGCCGTGGGCGCCGCGCCGCGATTTTTTGCGCCTGAAGCCTTGCCTTCTGCCAGCCCTGAACTGGCAGGTTTGCGTGCACTGGGCGCGTGGGCCAAGGAATTGGCCAATACCGCCCGCAAAGTCGAGCACCCATACAACCCCGGCCTGATGCTCGAAGCGCTGGTCAGCCGGGCCAGCGAGGCACTGGCTTCGGCTGCCGCCAAGCCGGCGAGTCGCACGGTGCGCTAGCCCGCCTGCTCTTCACGCTCAGCCCTTTCTTTTCCTCGGTTCGCCTGAAGCTTTTGCATGTTCACTGATTCCCATTGCCATCTCGTTTTTCCGGAACTCAAAGGCGATCTGCCGCGCATTCGCCAAGCCATGCAGGACGCTGGCGTGGACCGCGCCTTGGTCATTTGCACCACGCTGGAAGAGTTTGAAGACGTGCACGCACTGGCCATGGCGCATGACAATTTCTGGTGCAGCGCCGGTGTTCACCCGGACAACGAGGGCGTGCAAGAACCCAGCCTGGACGATTTACTGACTTTAGCGGCGCGGCCCAAGGTGGTCGGCATTGGTGAAACCGGGCTGGACTATTTCCGCCTGGGCGAGCGCACAGTGGCTGACATGGAATGGCAGCGCGAGCGCTTCAGGGTGCATATTCGCGCAGCGCGGCAGACGGCCAAGCCGCTGATCATTCACACCCGCAATGCGTCAGACGACACCTTGGCCATCCTCAAGGAGGAGGGCGAAGACGGCGGCGCAGGCAGTGCGAAGGGCGTTTTTCACTGCTTTACGGAGAGCCAGGCGGTGGCGCGTGCCGCGCTGGACCTGGGTTTTTACATCTCGTTTTCGGGCATTCTGACCTTCAAGACAGCGGCCGATTTGCGAGAAGTGGCGACCTATGTACCGCTGGACAGGCTCCTGATTGAGACTGACAGCCCTTATCTTGCGCCCGTGCCGTTTCGGGGCAAGACGAACAATCCCAGCTATGTGCCCTACGTTGCACGGCAGATTGCGAGCTTGCGCGGCCTGACAGAGGAAGCCGTGGGCGAGGCCACCAGCCGCAATTTTGACGCGCTGTTTACCGGCGTGGTCTGATCGGACGGGTGGCCAAACATGCTCATGAACTACTTTAAGTTTGTCATATTCAGTGTTGTTTTTGCTGGATTTTCTTCTGCAAGTGCAGGCTCTTACGATGACTTTTTCCAAGCCATCATTCGTGACGATGCGCGCTCGGTGAGGGCCTTGTTGCAGCGCGGCTTCGACCCCAACACCTTGTCGCCCGACCTTCGGCACGGGCTGATGATGGCTTTGGCGCTGCCTACGCCGGCGGAAGCTGTGGCCGAAGCCTTGGTTGATTTCGCCGCCACCGACATCAACACCCGCAACGCCCAGGGTGAAACTCCGTTGATGCTGGCAGCGCTCAAGGGGCAGTTGGCACTGGCGCAAAAAATGATCGCCCGGGGCGCGGACGTGAACCAGACTGGCTGGGCGCCGCTGCATTACGCAGCGACTGGCGGCAGCGCCGCCATGGTCACGCTGATGCTGACGCATTACGCCTATGTGGACGCTGAGTCGCCCAACGGCACCACGCCCTTGATGATGGCCGCTCAATACGGCAGCACAGAGTCAGTCCAGTTGCTGCTCGAAGCCGGCGCCCAGCCGCAGCAGAAAAACCAGCAAGGTCTTGCCGCGCTGGACTTTGCTCAGCGCGGCGCGAGGCCGGATGCGATCAAGATCATTTCAGCGGCTTTGCTGGCTCAGGTGCCTCGCGGTAAATGGTGAGTCTGGCGATTCTGGTGAGTCGTGGGCCATCGTAAGCCGTCAGATTCAGCCAGTGCTTTCCTGGCAATACGGATCTCAGATATCTTCTACGATATGTATTATGTTAAGTCGCCAAGAGATCCGGTCGAAGCACCAGTCTCAGACTCCAGACCTCCGGGCTCGGCCCCGGCAGCACTGAAAACCCGGCCTGCCTCGCCAGCCTGGCCATGCCAGCGTTTTCCAGCAGGCATTCACCCACCACCACGGCCGTGCCGCGTTCACGCAGATAGCGCAGCAGCTTGTCCATGAGCAATGTGCCTAGCCCTTGGTGCTGCCAGGCCGTGCCGACCTGAATGGCGAATTCGGCGCAGATGTTGTCGGGGTCGCACACAGCTCGGACTTCGCCCAGCATCGGCAGCTCCTCGCCTGAGGCCTCGGTGCCGTCCAGCGGGCGCTGCAGCGCAATGAAGGTCATCTCACGGTCGTAGTCGATCTGGCTGTAGCGTGCCAATTCCGAATGCGAGACCTCGCGCCTGGCCATGAAAAAACGCAAGCGCATGTCCGCCGGCGTGGCCTTGCTGTAGAACTGCCGCAGGCGCTGGCCGTCCTCGGGCCGAATAGGCCGCAGCAGCAAGGGGCCCAGGCGACTGTCCAGGCCTTCCTCCAGATCCTGCGGATACGGCCGGATGGCCAGATGCGGGCTTGAGGCCTTGCGTACACGTACCCGTGAATCGACAGCCAGCACACCGTGCTCATCGATCAAAAGCGGATTGATGTCCAACTCCGCCACAGCCGCCAGATCACAGGCCAGCAGGCAAACTTTGAGCAAGGTGTCCAGCAAGGCCGCCTGATCTGACGCCGGCTTGCCGCGGTAAGCGCCCAGCAAACGCGTCAAGCCGCTGCGCGCCAGCAAGTCTTGCGCAAGCGGCTGGTTCAGCGGGGGCAGGGCCACGGCATGGTGGCTGCGCAACTCAACCGCTGTGCCGCCCTCCCCCAACAGCAACACCGGCCCAAAGACCGGGTCCGTGCTGATACCCACGATCAATTCATGCGCGCCTGGGCGACTTGCCATGGCTTGCACAGTAAAGCCTTGTACCTGGGCGTCGGGCAATACGCGCTTCACATTGGCTTGCATTTGCAGGCAGGCTAGTCGCAGAGCATCCGGCGAGGTCAGACCCAAGGCAACGCCGCCCACATCGCTTTTGTGAATGACTTGCGGCGAGATGATCTTGAGCGCGACGGGAAAGCCGATGTCTTCAGCCGCAAGCAATGCAGCATCCACATCCGCACAACGCCGGGTGGCCACAACGGGGATTCCGTAAGCGGCCAAAAGGGCTTGCGAGTCAGCGTCACCCAGCCACTCACGCCCACCGTCCAGGGCTTGACTGACCAATGCGCGGGCCGCTTGTCGGTCTGGCTTCAAGTCGGTCGGTGCGGCAGGGGGAATCTGCTGCAATGCGCGCTGATTGCGTGCGTATTTGACGAGTTGCAGCCACGCTGCGCTGGCGCGCTCGGGCGTGTTGTAGCCCGCAATGCCAGCGGCTGCCGTGGCTTGACGCGCGCTAGCCACCACGGCCCCACCCAACCAACACGCCAGCACCGGCTTGCCGCTGGCCTGCATGAGCGGCAAGCAGGCCGAAGCCACCAGCGGCGCAGGCACGATGGCCGTGGGCGCATGCATGAACAGCAGGCCATCTGCTTCTGGCGCGGCCAGCAACACCTTGAGCGCGGCTTGGTAGCGGGCCACCGGCGCGTCGCCAATGATGTCCACCGGATTGCCGTGCGACCAGGTCGCGGGCAAACACGCGTCGAGCGCAGCCAGCGTCAACGGGCTCAGTTCGGCCAGGGCGCCGCCACCCAAGGCCAAAGCATCAGCGGCCAGCACACCCGCGCCACCGCCATTCGTCACCACCACCAAACGCTCGCCATGCAGCGGGCGGGTGTGGGCCAGCGTCTCGGCGGCGTCAAACAAGGCGTCAAGCGTGTCCACGCGCAGCATGCCGGCGCGCTGCACCGCCGCGTCAAACACCTTGTCTGAACCTGCCAAAGCCCCCGTGTGTGAAGCCGCCGCCTTGGCCCCTGCGGGGGCGCGGCCGGCCTTGACCAAAATCACCGGCTTGTTGCGGGCGGCAGCGCGTGCCGCCGACATGAACTTGCGGGCCGACTTGATGGATTCCACGTACATCAAGATGGCGCGGGTGTTGGCGTCGCTGCCCAGGTAGTCCAGCATGTCGCCAAAGTCGACGTCAGCGCTGTCGCCGAGTGAGACGAAATGTGAAAAGCCGATGCCACGTTCATTGGCCCAGTCGAGCATGGCCGTGGCCAGCGCCCCGGACTGCGTGATGAAGGCCAGTTTCCCGGGCAAAGCATTGCCTGGCGCGAAGCTGGCGTTCAGCCCTGCCCCCGGTACCAATGCGCCGATGCAGTTGGGGCCCAGCACACGCAATAAATGTGGGCGCGCCGCATCCAGCATGGCTTGCTCCAGCGTGATGTCGCCCTTGCCGCCCTCACCTCCTTCGGCTACTCCGCCCCCGACGACTTGGCCCTTCAGCCCCGCCGTCAACACGATGGCCGCACGGCACCCCTTGCGGCCCAGAGCTTCAATCAAGCCCGGCACCGTGGCCGGTGGCGTGCAAATCACGGCCAAGTCAGGCACGCCGGGCAGTGATGCGACGTCCGGCCAGGCGCGCTGTCCATCGACTTCAGCATGCCGCGCATTGACGGGCCACACAGGCCCCTTGAAACCGCCAAGCTTGAGGTTGCGCAACAGCACCGAGCCCAGGCTGCCTTCGCGCTCCGACGCACCGATGAGGGCGACCGAGGCAGGCTGAAACATGGCGTCGAGATGGCGAATGGTCATGAAATGCTCAGCGTTGTTCAGGCATTTCAGCTTAAGCCGTTCACGTGACGGGGCTTTGCGACAGATCAAAGTCCGCGGATGGGACAGGCTCAGAATTTATAAAACGATAGCTAAAAACGAAAGGCCAGAGCGATGTCTGATCAAACCTCCACCGACCACCCCAGCTACGAGCCCAGCTTGGCACCGCGCTTTGCCCAACTGCTCAGCCAACGTGAAGACGAGCTGCGTGCGCTGCTCAAAACCTTAGACGGTTTCAAGCCCGGTGATGAGCTCGGGCATGAGGTCGCGGACTTCAAGGACATGGCCGACGAGCAAACGCTGGCGCGTGTGGATCGGGCCAACGCGCAGCGGTTGGAGGCCGAGTTGCAGCAAGTCGGCCACGCGCAGCGACGGCTGGCCGAACACCGTTATGGCGTGTGCCTGGACTGCGGCGATGCGATAGATCTCCGCCGCCTGACCGCCCTGCCCGCCACACCGTATTGCGCGGCCTGCCAAGCGCAGCATGAAGGCAGCAAGCTGCCTCGGCATCGTGCCTACTGATTCAAATTATTGAATCAAAAAGCTTCACTCGGCATCCCGGCCGACAGTCATTTCCCCGCATCTGTGCGAGGCTTGTCCAACGATTTCTTCAACCCATGAAAGGAGCGCAAATGACAAAGCTCAAGAGGTATGAAACAGGCGTCGGGGAGGCCATTGACACGGCCTTTCGCCGACTGCTTGGGCCTGTCGGCATAGATGAGACTTCAGCGCTTCGGATGCGCATTGATGTGCATGAACGCGACGATGCCTACGAGGTCAAGGCTGACTTGCCCGGCGTTCGCAAGGAAGACATCGAGGTGAACATCGACGGCAAGCTCGTTCAGATCGAAGCTCAGTTGCATCGTGAAAACGAAACCCGGGATGAGCGCCAAAAGCTGGTGCGCAGCGAACGCTTTCATGGCCGCCTGTCGCGCAGTTTCAGCTTGGACCGCGACGTGGACGAAGCCCGCACGGTGGCGCGTTATGCCGATGGCGTCTTGACGCTTGAACTGCCGAAAAAAACCAGCGAATCCGCACGCCGGGTTGATGTGCGTTGATGAGCGGTGAGCGCTGGTGTTGATCCAGGTCAACACAAATTAATCGTCACTTCAGCATACTAATTTTCACAGCGACTGAGTTCTCGGGATCCTTAACAACCAGCAAGGAGCAAACCATGTACAAGCGCATTTTGGTTCCGGTAGACGGCAGCGAAGAGGCTAACAAGGCCTTGGTCGCAGCTCTGCAGTTGGCCCGCGAAGGCGGTGGCCAGTTGCGCATCGTGCATCTGGTCGAAGGGCTCACGCCCTTGGCCATCGACCAGTACGGCGCAGCCTGGACGGGAGACATCATCGACACGCTCAAGAAGGCTGGCGAGCAGATTCTGGCCGACGCGCTGGACATTGCGCGCGCTGCGGGCGTGCCAGCCGACACGGAACTCTTTGACAATTTTGGTGAGCGCTTGGCCGAAAGCGTTGTCGATGCGGCGCTGCGGTTCAAGGCCGATCTGGTGGTGGTCGGTACGCACGGCAGGCGCGGCATGGGCCGCTTGCTGCTGGGCAGCGGTGCGGAGCAAATCGTCCGGCTGGCACCCGTGCCTGTGCTGGTGGTGCGCAACGCTGCCACGCATGCAGCAAGTGCAGGCCCAAGCTCGAGCATGAGCGCTAAAGCCGATGCCCAGGCGCTGAAGGTTTGACAACAACAAAGGAAGTTCGCATGAAAATAGTTTTGCCTGTTGACGGCAGTGAGTTCACCAAAAAAGCCATTGCATTTCTTGTGACCCACGACAACCTGTGTGGCCCTGACGTCGAGTTGATCGTGTTGAATGTGCAACCCCCCATGCCGCCACGCGTCAAGACGATGGTCGGCGCAGCGGTGGTCAAGGAATACCATGAAGACGAAGCGAACAAGGTACTCAAACCCATCGAACGTTTCCTGAACAAGCACAAGCTCGATTACCGCACCAGCTGGGCCGTGGGCTCTGCGGCGCAAGAAGTGCTCCGCACAGTCGATCGGGAGCACGCGCACATGATCGTGATGGGCACGCACGGCCACGGTCTGCTGGGCCGCGCCGTGATGGGCAGCGTCGCTCAGCGCGTGGTGGCCGACGCGCACATACCCGTGTTGCTGGTCAAGTAAGCAACACGCCGCCTGCGGCCATCAACAAGCTGCCTGCGGCGGATTGGCCACGCCGGGCTCGCGAATCGGCAGCGTCGGCTCGGGCACGACCGGGTCGATGATGTCCGGCGGCATGCCGGGCGCAGGCGGCACATTCAAGGGCGGCACTTCATTGGGCACGTAAGTGCCTGGTGGCGGTGCGGGCGGTGGAACGTTGATATGCGCGTGCATCATGGCCACACCCCTTAACGCTTAACGGCGGCCCTTGCCGCGTTTGCCCAATACCAGCGCCATCAGGGCGCCAGCACCCGCCGCCATCATCGCGGCCTTGGCCGGCTGCTGTGCCACGTAGCGCGTGACCTGAGATTCCATGCGCGAGAAAAATCCTGGGTCACTGCCCACCGCACCGGACACAGTTCCGGTCACAGTTCCGGTGTAGGGGCTTTGCACATTCCCCGTGCGCGTCACGTAGTCGCCCCTGGAAAGGCCGGCGTAGTCGTCGGCTCCTTCAGAGGCCACGGCATCTTCGGCTGACTGCAAGACGTCCTCGTTGAGCGAGCGATGGCTGCTGACTGGGCTGCTACTGCTGGTGCTGTTGCTGGGATTCATGTCTGCTTCCTCGTTAAAAATTGAATGCCGCCAGCTTAGGCCTGGGCTTTGGCAGGGGCTGTGGGCCCCAGCAAAGTGCCAGCGTGGGACTGCGCCCACCCGCTAAGCGCCAGCGGCGGTCTCGTCCGACGCGGCTGGTGGAGCCTGCTGACGCGCATTGCCGTGTATGAGCCACCGGGTTTTCCCCCGGGCTCCCCTAAGGTGCAGGTTGAACTTTCAAGCCCACACACCTCAGAACCCCAGACAGGAATGCCGATGTCCTCACCCAGGCGAAAAGCCGGCTCCAGCGCCAAGACCCTTTCAGATGCGCGCGACAAGCTCAGCCAGCTCGAAGCTTTCACACCCGACGCGAGCCACACGCTCACCACCAACCAGGGCGTGCTGATTCCGGACAACCACAACTCGCTCAAAGCCGGCCCCCGCGGCCCAACTTTGATGGAGGACTTCATCCTCCGCGAAAAGATCACGCACTTTGACCATGAGCGCATTCCGGAGCGCGCCGTGCATGCGCGGGGCTCGGCTGCACACGGCGTTTTCAAGGTTTACAAGCCCCTGCTGGCCTACACCAGCGCCGGCTTTCTGCAAGACCCAGAGGCCGAGATCCCGGTGTTCGTTCGCTTTTCCACCGCGGTGGGATCACGCGGCTCGGCCGACACCGTGCGCGACGTGCGCGGCTTTGCTGTGAAGTTCTACACGCAGGAAGGCAATTACGACCTGGTGGGCAACAACATGCCGGTGTTCTTCATTCAAGACGCCATCAAGTTCCCTGACCTGGTCCACGCCATCAAGCCAGAGCCGCACAACGAAATGCCACAAGCCTCGGCAGCGCACGACACCTTTTGGGACTTTGCCTCGCTCATGCCCGAGTCCACGCACATGCTGATGTGGGTGATGTCAGACCGCGCGATCCCGCGCAGCTACCGCATGATGGAAGGCTTTGGCGTCCACAGCTTTCGCCTCATCAATGCAAGCGGGCAGTCTCACTTCGTCAAGTTCCACTGGAAGCCCAAGCTGGGCTTGCACAGCCTGACATGGGACGAGGCACAAAAGCTGGCCGGCAAGGAGCCGGACTTTCATCGCCGCGATTTATGGGAGGCGATTGAAGCTGGCCACTACCCTGAATGGGAGCTCGGCATGCAACTGATCGAGGCCGGCAAGGAAGGCGAATTAGGCTTTGATTTGCTGGACCCCACCAAGCTGATCCCGGAAGAGCAAGTGCCTGTGCTGCCCGTAGGCCGCATGGTGCTGAACCGCAACCCGGACAACTTTTTTGCAGAGACCGAGCAAGTCGCTTTTCACCCCGGCCATTTGGTGCCGGGCATTGATTTTTCAAATGATCCACTCTTGCAGGGGCGTTTGTTTTCGTACACCGACACGCAGCTCTCGCGTCTGGGCGGGCCCAACTTTCATGAGCTGCCCATCAACCGCGCCGTGTGCCCCATGCACAACTTTCAGCGCGACGGCATGCACCGGCAAAGCCTGAACAAGGGCCGCGTGGCCTACGAGCCCAACACGCTGGCCACGGGCGCCGAGCTGCGTGTGGACGGCGGCACGCAAGGCTTTCAATCCTTTCCTGAAGACATGGCCTCGCCCAAGCTGCGCCGTCGCAGCCCGAGCTTTGACGATCATTTTTCACAAGCCACGCTGTTCTGGAACAGCCAGACCATGGCGGAAAGAGACCATATCGTGGCGGCTTTTCGCTTTGAGTTGTCCAAGGTTGAAACCGCTGACATTCGCCAACGCGTGGTGGACAACCTGGCCCAGGTGGACCTGAAGCTGGCAGGCCGGGTGGCGGCGCCGCTGGGTATCAAGGCGCCGGACCCAGCGGCGGCCGCCGGCCGGTTGGGTTACCGGGACTTTCGAATTCAAAGCCGATTTCAAGAAGCGCCCTCTCTGAGCATGCTCGGCCGTTACAAGCCGGACGTCAGCACCCGCAAATTAGCCGTTCTCGCCACCGACGGCATTGACATGCTGTCGGTACGCAAGGTCTTGCAGGAGCTGACCGAGGCTGGCGTGCAGTGCAAGGTCGTTGCCCCGCATCTGGGGCAAATCGGCACGGCCAGCGGCCGCACGCTCCCGGTGGACTTCACCTTTTCCAACACCTCGTCCGTGCTGTTTGACGCGGTGCTGATTCCGGGCGGCGCAGCCTGTGCCGACGAGTTGTCGCATCTGGGCGCGGCGGTGCATTTCGTGCTGGAGGCCTACAAGCACTGCAAGCCGATCTGCGCCATCAATGAAGGCACGCGCTTGCTCAGCTCCCTGGGCTTTAGCTTGTCCACGCAAAAGGACACGGCGCTCACGGTGCCTACACCCGGCGTGGTCCTGGCCGACAGTGCCAAGGCGATTGAAGGCCAGATCAGCAGCGAGTTCATAGCCGCCATTGCATCGCATCGCCATTGGGACCGCGTGAATGTGGATGCTGTGCCGGGTTGATCTCAAGCAAATGTCAAGCGATCCACCCTGTAGGAAGCGGACGACGGCTTGGCAGGGCGAGCCATCACACCAGCGGAGGCAACGTCCGTCAGGTGGTCCTTTGGCTTGAGCCGAGGCTATGCCATTCATCTTTCCAAGCAAAGGAACTTCACTATGCACAACAGCAGCGGCAACATGGACGACACACTCGACACGCTCAAGGATCTGATTGAAAACTGCCGCGACGGCGAATATGGTTTTCGGGCCTGCGCCGAACATGTCAAGGCCGATGACATCCGCGCCTTGTTCAACCGCCGGGCCGAGGATTGCGCCACAGCGGCGCGGCAACTGGAAGCCCACGTGCTGCGGCTGGGCGGTAAACCAGACAGTGGCGGCACAGCGGCAGGCGCAGCGCACCGCGGCTGGGTGGCCGTGCGCGGCGCTTTGTCCAGCTACACCGACCTGGCCATGCTGGAGGAATGTGAGCGAGGCGAAGACGCTGCCCTGGCCCGCTACAGCGAAGCGCTGGACAAGCCGCTGGAGCCGACCGTCAGGGCCTTGGTTGAAGAGCAGCGCATGGGCACCAAGGCCAACCACGACCAGATCCGGGCGATGCGGGATCGGCTGCGCGCGCTGGCTTGAGTGTGTAGTCGAGGCGCGCGCTCAGTGCGCGTGGCCCCAAAGCACAAAGGCGTCACGCCCTTCAACGACCAGACTGATCTCTTCGCCCACGGGCAGCAGCACCTTGGTGGGCACGTGGCCGTAAGGCAGGCCCGTCAGCACTCGGGCCTTCACTTGGCCTTGCAGCCAGGCAGCCACGGTGGCGAGCTTGAAGCCTTTGTCGTGCGGCACCAGTTTGTAGTTGCTGAACTGGCCAAAGATGATGGCCTTTTGCTGCGCCAGAACGCCGGCATGCAGCAGCTGCGTCAGCATGCGCTCAACGCGGTACGGGTGCTCGTTCACGTCTTCAATGAACAGCAC
>CAZNQE010000016.1:23621-43907 GCA_964575005.1 uncultured Polaromonas sp.
GCCAGCAAGGCCGACTGAAAGGCCGTGAAGTCGCTGATGCCCACGAACTGCGTGCCCTTAGCCACGGCTTTGGCCACGGCTTTGTAGTTGATGCTTGGCAGGATGCGCGTGAGCCCGTAGCCACCACGGGTGATCAGCGCCACGTCAGCGCCACTAGCTGCTGCGCGGTGAACCGCTGCCAAACGCGTGGCGTCGTCGCCGGCAAAGCGCTGGTGGCTGCTCAGTGCGGCCTCGTCCACTTCGACTTCATGGCCCATGGCCTTGAGCCTGGCGAGGCCACGCTTGAAGCTGGCTTTGTCGCGCACGGCGCCGGAGGGCGAGAAGATGTAAATATGTTTTTTCACGGGGCAGAGTATCCCATCGCCAACGCCCGCAGCGCTGCACGGTGACCCCGGTCAGGAAAGGGTGCGCTGTAGGCGGGGTGACTTGGTGGGTCTTGTTGGCGGGACAAAGTTTCAAGCAAGGCATGGCTTGGCGAGTTGGCAAAGCGCTCGGGCATGGCCGCTTGCAGGGCTGCCTTCAAGGCGGCCTCGAAATCCTTGCTGCCGCCTGAAACCACCACGAGGTTTCGCAAATCCAGTCGCTCAATCAACTGCGTCAGCACATCACGATGAAACGCCAAGCTGTGCGCGGCTTCTTTCTTGGGCTTGTCACTCCTGCCAAAACCAATCAAGTCCGGTGCCACCACGCGATGGCCCGCAGCCAGCCAAGCGGGAATCTGCCGGCGGTATTCATAGCTCCAGCCGACAAGGCTGTGCAGGCAAAAGATGGTGAGTTCACCGTTGCCGCCTTCATCAAGAAAGTGCAAGCGCAAGCCACCTAAAGCAGTCAAGTCACTGATGTAGTTCGGCGACCAGGGATAGTCAGCAAGGCCTTCAAAAGCGCTGTCGGGCGTGCGCAAGGCCGAGTCTTGCAAGGGGTGATTTTGCAAGGCGGCTTGTCTATGCTCTGAACGCCGCTGACTAAAAAACGCGTGCAGCAGCGCCCTGCTCTCTTGGGCTAAAACGTCGCGCACGATGTGCGTTTGATGGTTCAGGCGCGGCTCGGCGAAGAGGTTGACGATGGAGCCTGCCGCACCCGTCTTGGGTTCAGCCGCGCCATACACCACTGCATCCAATCGCGCATGCAGCATGGCGCCGCTGCACATGGCGCAGGGTTCCAGCGTTACGTACAGCGTGCAGCCGTCCAGCCGGTAATTGCCCAGCACTTTGGCTGCTGCCCTGAGCGCGACGATCTCGGCATGCGCTGTGGGGTCGTGGCCGTCCACCGGCGCGTTGCGTCCGGTGGCGATGATCTGGCCACCCTTGACCACCACCGCGCCCACGGGCACTTCGCCTTCGGCCATGGCCAGGCGCGCCTGGGCCAGCGCAGCTTGCATGAAACCTTCGTGGTCATGCGCACGGGCGTGCTCACGGGCATGCATGGGGAGGCCGGGCGCATTCATGATTTGCTGGCTTTCAGCCTTCGCATCCAGCCAGCCAACGACTGCTGCATGGGGCTGCCCGCGTCGTACATCGCCAAGGTTGCCTCATGCGCCTCGGGCCGATGCTGGTTGACTTTGAGCTTGCACTCGTAACTGAGCACCTGCAGCTCAAAACCCACCATGCCCGCCAGCATCTTGCGCTGGTAGTCGGCATCCAGACCGCGCCACTGCGCTGCATAGGCGGGCTCATGCTCGCCAATCAGTTTTTTCAAGAGCGCATCTTTGGCCTCGGGCTCGTCAATCAAGCGGGCCTCAACAGTGCAGTGCAGCGCCACGTAATTCCAGGTGGGTACACGCGCCAAGTCCGGGTAGACCTTTGGCGACAGATAAGCGTGGGGGCCGAGGAAAGTGACCACAGCCTTGGGCCGCGTGGTCAGATAGCGCCAGTGCGGGTTGCCGCGCGCTACATGACCGAGCAACACGGGCGGCTCTCTGCCCGTTTGCGATTGCGCTTGCGCTTGCAATTGCAAAGGCAGGTGCGAGACAAAAGGCAGGCCCTCGTCGTCGCAGCTGATCAGGCTGGCAAAGGGCTCGGCCTGCATCAGCGGCACGGCGTGGGTCAGCCAGTCGCCTTTGAAATGTGCGGGTAAATACATGCGTCGAGCCCCCTCATGACAACTTGTTCAGCTCGGCTGCGCCTCTGACTTTGCCAGCTGCCGCAGGGCCTGCTCAAACACCTCAACAGGCTGGCCACCAGAGATCAAATGCCGATCATTGATGATGATGGCCGGCACCGAGCGAATGCCGTGCGCCGTGAAAAAGTCAGCCCGTTCGCGCACGTCAGCGGCAAATTCGTCTGACGCCAGAATCGCCACAGCACGTGTCGTGTCCAGCCCGACACTCGCCGCGACTTGCAGCAAAACCTCATGCGAGGCGGGGCTCAGCCCGTCGGTAAAGTAGGCCGTGAACAGCGCTTCCTTCAGCGCTTTTTGCTGGCCCTGCCCCAGCGTCTCGGCCCAATGCAAGAGCCGGTGCGCATCAAAGGTGTTGTAGATGCGGCTGCGGCCACCGCCTGTCGCGTTGCTGCCGCTGAAAGTAAAGCCCAAAGCCGCACCACGCTCACGAATCGCCGCCCGGTTCGCCTCAGCTTGCGCCTCAGAAATACCGTACTTGCGCGTGATGTGTCCGGTGATGTCTTCTCCCTCGGGCGCCATATTCGGATTCAGTTCAAAAGGCTGAAAGTGCAGCTCGGCCTCTACGTCAGGGGCTACGCGGGCCAAGGCCTGGTCCAAGGCTTTAAGGCCGATGACGCACCAGGGGCAGGAAACGTCGGAAACGAAGTCAATCTTGAGGCGAGTGGTCATGATGGTCCTAAAAAGAAAATCAGAGAAAGCGCTCGAGCAGACGGCGTGAGGCTCGGTCCAGCCCGAAGCGGTCGGCCACACGCAATTGCAGGCCTTCACTGCTGTGGATGAGCAGTGCACCGCCGTCTAGCCGGCGAATGTCTTCTTCGGCCTTGAGCACGAAATCGAGCGGGCCGCGGTCGGTGGTCACGCTCCAGGTGCTGGGCGTCGCAAAGCCAGACACCGCCAGCAGGCGCTCAATGGTCGGCACAAACTCCCGAGGTGCGAGTTCGCCCTCAATCAGCAAGCGCACCTCGTGCGGCAGGGCATCGAGCCGCTCCACCCAGGCCAGCTCATAGCCATCAGGCCCGACCAGCGACAAGCCTTCGTTTGGCGCGGCAATCGGAAAAGCCCGCACAGGCACCACGCCCACATGGGCTGCTCCTTGCGCGTCCACCAGCACCAGGCGGCCAAAGTCATTGCGGTAAAGCGTCCAGTCCATGGCGGCTTTCATTGGTTAACCGTGTGGGCCGAAGGCATGGCCGGCACGGCAGGAATCTGCGGCTCGGTGTCCACGTTGCGCGCCTGCGCTTCATACAAGCGCCAGTACGCGCCCTGTTTGGCGATCAATTCGTCGTGCGGCCCGACTTCCACAATGCGGCCCCTGTCCATCACCACCAGGCGGTCTGCCTTGCGCAAGGTAGACAGGCGGTGGGCAATCGCAATCGTCGTGCGACCTTTCACCAGGTTGTCCAGCGCCTTTTGAATCTCGCCTTCGGTCTCGGTGTCCACAGCCGATGTGGCCTCGTCCATGATGAGGATACGCGGGTCAATCAGCAGCGCACGGGCAATGCTGATGCGCTGGCGCTCGCCGCCTGACAGGCCCTGGCCACGCTCGCCGACCAGCGAGTCGTAACCGTGCGCCAGGCGCAAGATGAAGTCGTGTGCATGGGCCGCGCGGGCGGCCGCCACGATTTGCTCGCGTGTGGCCTCGGGCCTGCCGTAAGCAATGTTTTCGGCGATCGTTCCAAAAAAGAGGAAAGGTTCTTGCAACACCAGGCCGATATGCCGGCGGTAGTCAGCCACGGCAAAGCGGCGAATGTCCACGCCATCGACCTTGATGGCGCCGTCGCTCACGTCGTAAAAGCGGCAAATCAGGTTGACCAGCGTGCTCTTGCCGCTGCCGCTGTGGCCTACCAAGCCAATCATCTCGCCGGGGCGGATGTCCAGGTCCAGGTCGCGAATGACGCTTCGGCTGCCGTAGCGAAAACTCAGCGCCTTGAGCTCAATGCGCCCTTGGACCGAGCTCAAAGCCACAGGCTGCGCCGGGTCAGGCACGTTGGACACATGGTCCAGGATGTCAAAAATCCGCTTGGCGCCGGCCGCGGCCTTTTGGGTGACCGAGACGATGCGGCTCATGGAGTCGAGCCTGGAATAAAAACGCCCGATGTAGGCAATGAAAGCCGTGAGCACGCCGACCGTGATCTCACTCCGGCTGATCTGCCAGATACCGAAGGCCCAGACCACCAGCAAGCCGATTTCGGTGAGCAGCGACACCGTGGGCGTGAACAAGCTCCAGGTGCGGTTCAGCCGGTCATTGACTTGCAGGTTGTGCGCGTTGACCTGCTTGAAACGGTCAGCTTCGCGTGTTTCCTGCGCAAAGGCCTTGACCACCCGAATGCCGGGAATGGTGTCGGCCAGCACGTTGGTGACTTCGGACCACACCCGGTCAATCTTTTCAAACCCAGTGCGCAGCCGGTCGCGCACGATGTGGATCAGCCAGCCGATGAAAGGCAGCGGCAGCAAAGTCACCAGCGCGAGCCAGGGGTTGATGCTGAACAAAATGACGGCCGTCATGCCGATCATGAGCACGTCGGTCGCAAAGTCCAGCGCATGCAAGGACAAAAACACATTGATCCGGTCGGTCTCTGAACCGATGCGGGCCATCAGGTCACCCGTGCGCTTACCACCAAAGTAATCCAGCGAGAGCTTGAGCAGGTGCTCGTAAGTCGAAGTCCGCAAGTCAGCGCCTATCCGTTCGCTGACCAGGGCCAGCAAATAGGTGCGCGCCCAGCTCAAGGCCCAGGCCAGCAAGGCCGAACCCAGCAGGCCAGCCAGCAGCCACAGCACGAGCCGGGTGTCGATGTCTTTGCCGTTTTGGAAAGGAATCAACACCTCGTCCATCAAAGGAATGGTGAGGTAAGGCGGCACCAGCGTGGCGGCGGTGGAGCCCAGCGTGAGCAAAAAGCCAGCCAGCAACTGCATGCGATAAGGATGCGCAAAGCGCCACAGGCGAAGCAGCACCCAGGTGGAAGGCACGGGTGCGTGGTGGCTGCTGCAGGCGGGGCAATCTTCAACGTCCAGCCCTTCGCCGGGCAGCGGCGCACCGCAACGCGGACAGGGCGTGGCTTCTTCCACCGCGCTGGTCACCAGCCCGGCGCGGCGCGCCTTGATCTGTTTGAAGGCAGCCGCCAAGCCACGCGATGCGGCGCCGTGGGCCAGCGTGAAGCGCCAGTGGGCCAGGCGCTTGCCCGTGTCCACCAGCTCCAGGCAGCCGACGCCAGCGTGGTCATGCTGGCGCAGTTCGTTTTCAGGCGCCAGAAGCCATTCAGTTACCTGGCCGTCGGACTCGCGGACAATCAGTCTGCTTTCTGTGAGCAGCAGGCCGGCGGACTGGGTGAAGCGCATCTGGGCGTCAAGGTCAACCGTAAGCCAGGCCAGTGCGTTCTCTCCGGAAGGGATACGCAAAGAAAGGGCTGAGCGCCAGTCAGGCGCCAAGTCCTCGGAAATAATTTGTGGAAGTGACATGAACAATCTATTCCGGCCAGACCGGCCGGGCCTCCGATTCTCGCGCACATCAAGCCCCTTCTCCGCCGCCGCATTCTCCTTGCCCAACTCTCCCTGAACATGACGCCCAAGAACGACATCCGGCTGCTGCGCATCAATTACCTGCGGGGCCCGAACATCTGGACCTACCGCCCGACCCTGGAGGTCTGGCTGGACCTCGGCGATCTTGAGGACTATCCGTCCAACCTGCTGCCCGGTTTTACCGATCGCCTTTTGGCAATGCTTCCCAATTTGATGGAGCACCACTGCGGCGTGGGCGAGCGCGGCGGCTTTGTCGAGCGCCTGCGTGAAGGCACCTGGACTGGCCACATCCTGGAGCATGTGGTCATCGAATTGCTGAACCTGGCGGGTATGGCCACCAGCTTTGGCCAAACCCGCAGCACCTCTCAGCGCGGCGTTTACCGCATGGTGTTCCGCGCACGCGACGAAGCCGTGGCCCGGACGGCTCTCGCTCAGGGCCACGCCCTCCTGATGGCCGCCATCAACGAGCAGCCCTTTGAAGTCAAGCCGGCCGTGGCCACCGTGCGCGCCGTGGTGGACGACTGCTACCTCGGCCCCAGCACCGCCGCCATCGTTGAGGCCGCCACAGACCGGCGCATTCCGCACATCCGCCTGAACACCGGCAACCTGGTGCAACTGGGTTATGGCGCCCGCCAACGCCGCATCTGGACGGCGGAGACCGAGCGCACCAGCGCCATTGGTGAAGGCATTGCCAGCGACAAAAACCTGACCAAGCAGTTGCTTTCAGCCTGCGGCGTGCCCGTGCCTGAAGGTCAGGTGGTGGAATCCCCGGCCGAGGCCTGGGCGGCCGCCCAAGACGTCGGACTGCCGGTGGTGGTCAAGCCGTCAGATGCCAACCACGGCCGCGGTGTCTCGCTCGAACTTGAAACGCAAGCTGACATCGAAGCGGCTTTTGGCGTGGCCCTGGCCGAGGGCAGCGAGGTCCTTGTGGAGCGCTACATACGAGGCAACGAACATCGCCTGCTGGTGGTGGGTGGCAAGCTGGCAGCGGCCGCACGCGGCGAAAGCCTGTGGGTCACCGGTGACGGCACCAGCAACGTGGAAGCCTTGATCGACAGCCAGCTCAACTCCGACCCGCGCCGGGGCGAGACCGAAGATTTGCCGCTGGAAACCATCCGTCTCGATCGTGAGCCGGCCATGCGTCTTTTGCTACAGCGCCAAGACCTGACAGGCGACTCGGTGCCCGCTGTGGGCCAACGCGTCGTGATCCAGCGCAATGGCAATATGTGCATTGACTGCACGACTGACGTACACCCCGATGTCGCGGCCATGGCCGTGCTGGCCGCCCGCGTGGTCGGTCTGGACATCGCCGGCATTGACCTGGTGGCCGAAGACATCTCCCGTCCGCTTGAAGCGCAGCGCGGCGCCATCGTTGAAGTCAACGCCGGCCCGGGCCTCCTGATGCACCTCAAACCGGCCGTCGGCACGCCGCAGCCGGTGGGGCGCGCCATCGTGGACCACTTGTTCTCGGCGCATGAAACCGGCCGCATTCCCATCGTTGGCGTGGCTGGCACGCGGCAAACGCAGCTGACGGCGCGCCTGGTGGCGTGGCTGCTGCAGTTGCGGGGCACGCCTGTAGGCCTGGCCTGCCGGGACGGCCTGTTTTTGGAGGGCCGACGCATTGACACGGCAGACTGCGCCAATTGGGCTTCGGGTCATCGCTTGTTGATGAACCGCCGCATCCAGGCGGCCGTGGTGGAAAACGGCCCCCTGAGCATCCTGGCCAACGGCTTGGCCTATGACCGCTGCGACATCGGCATCGTGACCGACTTGGACGGCGCCGCCGCCCTTGCCGACCACGACATTCAGGACATCAGCCAGATGCCCAAGGTGCTGCGCACGCAGGTGGACGTGGTGCTGGACCACGGCTGCGCGGTGCTGAATGCCGGTGAGGTTGAAGTGGCCGCGATGGCCCCGCTGTGCGACGGCGAAGTTATTTTGTTTGCCGCCGACCCTGACGCCCCGGCCCTGGCCACCCACTTGAACGCGGGCGGCCGAGCGGTGCGCCTGCAGGGCCGCCTGGCCGAGCTTTTGCAAGGCGAGACCGTGCAGCACACGGTGGAGCTGCCGCGCTGGGCCTGCGCCACCGGTCGCGTGGAAGCCGTGCTTGCAGCCGTAGCCGCGGCTTGGGCACTGGGCGTCTCAACCGCCTTGCTGCGCGCCGGCATTGAAAACTTTGCGCTGGACGCTTCGCGTCAAAGCGCCCCGAACAAGATCAACACGCCTGCTCACTGATGAACGCTTCCCGCCTACGCGCCCTGCGCGGCCCTAACCTCTGGAGCCGTCACACGGCCATCGAAACTGTCGTCACCTGCGATGCCACTGAGGCCGCGATTGGCAATATGCCGGGCTTTGAAGCACGGCTGCGGCAACGCTTCCCGGGCATGGGCGCCCTGCCCCCTTCGGCCTCATTGGCCCACGTGCTTGAAGCCGCGACCCTAGCCCTGCAAGCGCAGGCCGGCTGCCCCGTCACTTTCAGCCGCACCACGGCCACGCCCGAGGCGGGCGTATTCCAGGTGGTGGTCGAGTACAGCGAAGAAGCGGTGGGCCGCATGGCCTTGACGCAGGCCGAGGCCTTGATTGAGGCAGCCCTGGCAAACACAGACTTCGATCTCGACACTGCGCTGGCCGCGCTGCGCGAAAAGGACGAGGACGTGCGCATGGGTCCGAGCACCGGCTCCATCGTGTCGGCGGCCCTGGCGCGTGGTATCCCCTACCGTCGCCTGACCGATGGCAGCTTGGTCCAGTTCGGTTGGGGCGCCAAGCAGCGTCGCATCTGGGCCGCTGAAGTGGATTCGACCAGCGCCGTGTCCGAGTCCATCGCGCAGGACAAGGACCTCACCAAAAAACTGTTGGCGGCAGCCGGCGTGCCCGTGCCGCTGGGCCGGCCGGTAAGCAACGTCGATGAAGCCTGGGCCGTGGCCAATGAAATCGGCCTGCCCGTGGTGGTCAAACCCCAGGATGGCAACCAGGGCAAAGGCGTGACTGTCAACATTGCCAGCCGCGATCACCTCGAAATCGCCTACCGCGCAGCCGCCGACTACGGCGAAGTGATGGTGGAAAAGTTCTTGCCGGGCAGCGACTACCGCCTGCTGGTGGTTGGCGACCGGCTGGTGGCCGCTGCACGCCGCGATCCACCCCACGTCAACGGTGACGGCGTTCACACAATCGGGCAACTGGTGGACGCGGTCAACGCCGACCCTCGCCGCGGGGATGGCCACGCCACATCGCTCACCAAAATGCGGCTGGACGAGATCGCCATCGCCCGCATCGCCTTGCAGGGCCTCACGCTCCAAAGCGTGCCGGAAAAAGGCCAACGCGTGATCTTGCGCAACAACGCCAACCTGAGCACCGGAGGTACAGCCACCGACGTGACGGACGACGTGCACCCCGACGTGGCCGCCTGCGCCGTGGCCGCCGCGCAAATGATCGGCCTGCACATCTGCGGCGTGGACATCGTCTGTGAAAGCGTGCTGCGCCCGCTCGAAGAACAAAGCGGCGGCGTGGTGGAAGTCAATGCCGCACCGGGCCTGCGCATGCACCTGTCGCCCTCTTTCGGCAAGGGCCGCAATGTGGGCGAAGCGATGATTCGCGACCTGTATGCGGCCAACAATGACGGACGCATTCCGGTGGTGGCCGTCACCGGCACCAACGGCAAGACCACCGTCACCCGCCTGATTGCGCACCTGTTTGCAAGCAATGGCCTGCGCGTGGGCATGACCAACACCGACGGCGTGTATGTCAATGGCCGGCAGACCGACAGCGGCGACTGCAGCGGCCCCCGCAGCGCCCGCAACGTTCTGCTGCACCCTGAAGTCGATGCGGCGGTGCTCGAAAGCGCACGCGGCGGCATGCTCCGCGAAGGACTGGGTTTTGACCGCTGCAGCGTCGCGGTGGTCACCAACATCGGTGCCGGCGACCACCTGGGGCTGAACTACATCACGACGGTCGAAGACCTTGCTGTGCTCAAACGCGTGATCGTGCAAAACGTGGCCGAAAGCGGCTACGCGGTGCTCAACGCGGCCGATCCCATCGTGGCCGCGATGTCAGCCGTGTGTCCCGGCCAAGTGATCTATTTCGCAGCCGATCGCAACCATCCAGTGCTGGCCACGCACAGCGCACAGGGCGGGCGCATCGTCTTTGTGGACGGCGACAGCGTGGTGCTGCGCGAGGGCTCCTGGCGTGAGAGCCTGTCGCTGCGCGACATCCCGCTCACCCGCGGTGGAACCATCGGCTTTCAGGTCGAAAACGTCATGGCTGCGGTCGCTGCCGCCTGGGCTTCCAAGCTGAGCTGGGACGCGGTTCGCCGCGGTCTGGCCAGCTTTGCCAACGATGCGCAAAACGCACCCGGTCGGTTCAACGTCATGGACTACCGCGACGCCACCGTGATCGCCGACTACGGTCACAACCCGGATGCCATGCGCGCTCTGGTGGCGGCCACGCAGACCATGCCCGGCAAGCAGCGCAGCGTGGTCATCAGCGGCGCAGGCGATCGACGGGACGAAGACATTCGCGAGCAAACGCAGATTCTGGGTCAAGCCTTTGACGACGTGATCCTGTACCAGGACGCCGCCCAGCGCGGTCGCGCCGATGGTGAAGTGATCGCGCTCTTGAAGAAAGGCCTGGAAGGCGCAACGCGCGCGCAGTACATCACCGAGATCCGCGGTGAATTCGCGGCCATTGACCATGCGCTGGCACGCCTGCAGCCGGGCGATTTATGCCTGATTCTGGTGGATCAGGTCGAGGAGGCTTTGGCCCACTTGGGCAAGCGGGTGAGTGAAGCGCACTGAGCAGCCAGGCTCAGCTCTGAGGCTGAGAACGACGCCGGCTCAGGCGCTGTGCAGCGAAGTCAGGAAGAAGCGCGCGGCCTCACTCAAAGGGCGATCCTTACGGGTGATAGAGCCAAAGCGCTCCATCCGGTGTGCGATGGTGCAAGGCAGCACTTTGAGCATCCCGTGCCGGGCATAAGGCTCGGCGATCGACAAAGGCAGCACTCCCACCATGTCGGTCTGGGCGATCAAATGCGTGGTGGTGAGGATGGAAGCCGTCTCGATCAAGCCCGGCGGCGTTGCTGATTGCTGAAGCCGGAACTCCTCGTCTAACACCTCGCGCATCGGGCTGCCGGCCGGTTGCAATATCCACGGATAGGCCAGCAGGCTGGCAAAACGCACTGTTTTTTTGTGGTTCAGGGGGTGATGTACGCCCACCACCAATGCCAGCGCTTCGTTCTTCAAAGGCTTGAAGTCATAGTCGATCCAGTGCTCATCCCGGATCCGGCCAATCACCACATCCAGCACGCCTTCGCGCAGAAGTTCAAACAGGCGGTCGCTGGTGTCCAGCGTGACGTCCATGGAAAGCAATGGATAGCGCGCCTTCACGGCGATGATGGCCGCCGTCAGCAAGTCTGGCGAGGGCGCCATGATGGTGCCAACCGACACGCGACCGGAGGAGCCCAGCCTGATCTCAGCCAACTCGCGCGTCATTGACTCGATGGAGCCGCGCATGCCGCGGAAGTAGCGCAGCACGCTGTCGCCTGCCGCGGTCAGCTTTTGCCCGCGTCCCACCCTTTCGAACAGGCGCTGACCCAAGGCGGACTCCAGCTCCTGGATCATTTTGGTTGCGGCGGGCTGTGACATGCCCAACTCCGCTGAGGCTTTGCGCAGCGTGCCGTGCGCACCAACGGCCAGCACCAGGGCCACCTGGCGCATGCGCAAGCGATTCAGGAGCTGTGGAATAAGCAGAGGTTCAGACATCATTTAAATGATAACCCTGGTGGATCAAATCATCATTTATTTTTAATTTACGTTAATGATTTGAATGCCTACGATCGCCTCATCAATTCACTAACCCGTCGGAGATATCACATGAAACTCGTTCCTGCCCTGCTGGCTGCAGCCTGTGCCTTTTCGTTTGGCGCCCAAGCCCTGGCGCAAGAATGGCCGACCCGGCCTGTGCGCATCTTGATTGGTTCAGCCCCCGGCGGTGGCACCGACGCCATGGCCCGCGCCGTGGCCGACCGGCTGGGGCCTTTGCTCAAGCAGCCCGTGGTGGCGGAAAACCGCCCCGGCGCCTCCAACACATTGGCCGCCGATGTCACGGCCAAGTCCACCGACGGCCACACCATGGTCATGGGTGTGTCCACCGCACATGCGATTGCGCCGCACCTGCTCAAGCTCGGCTACGACAACAACAAAGACTTGGTGCCGGTGGTGTTTGTGGGCGCCGTGCCCAACGTGCTGGTGGTCAACAACGGTGTGCCGGTCGATTCCGTCAAGTCCTTGGTCAGCCTAGTCAAAAGCCAGCCCAGCAAGTTCAACTACGCCAGCAGCGGCGCCGGCAGCACCCAGCATATTGCGGCCGAGCTCTTCAAAGACCGCGCCGGCCTGTTTGTCACGCACATTCCCTACCGTGGCAGCGGCCCGGCCCTGATCGACCTGATTGCCGGTCAGGTGCAGATGAGTTTTGACACCATGCCTTCAGTAATTGGCCATATCAAGGGCGGTCGCATCAAGGCCCTCGCTGTGGCCAGCGCCAAACGCAACCCGCAGCTCCCTGACGTGCCCACCATGGCCGAAGCAGGCTTGAGCGGCATCGAGATGAGCGCTTGGTACGGCATTTACATGCCTGCGTCCACACCCAAGGCTGTGCTGGACCGGGTCTACACCGAAGTCAACAAGGTGCTGGCCATGCCCGAGACGCAGACGCGCCTTAGCTCGATTGGCGCAGACCTCACGCCCATGACGCCCTCGCAGTTCCAGGCCTTTCACAACGCCGAAAACCAGCGCTACGCTGAGCTGATCGCCAAGAAGAACATTCGGATTGACTGAGCCCATGACGACAAAGCAGCTTCCCGTGGTCGCACTCACCCTTGGTGATGCGGCGGGCGTCGGCCCGGAATTGATCGCTCGGCTGCTCAGCCAGCCAGGCATCACGGCGTCGGCAAATATCGTGCTGCTGGCCGACCCCTGGCTGTGGTCGCAAGGACAGTCGATTGCGCAGCTCAGCGTGGCCACGCAGCCTGTGGACAGCCTGGCTGCCGTGCGCACTCGGGCCAGCACCGCCCTGCCCGCCTTGCTGGCGATTGACAGCATTCAGGCAGGCCATGTGCAGCCCAGCCAAGCGCAGCCTGCCTGCGGCGCAGCCGTCATTCAGGCGCTGAACTTGTGCATGGACGGCGCGCAGCGCGGCGACGTGGACGCCATCTGCTTTGCCCCCTTGAACAAGCAAGCCATGAAGCTAGGCGGCTTGAAGCATGAAGACGAGCTGCACCACTTCGCCGAGTACTTGGGCGTGCGCAGCTACTTTTGCGAATTCAATACGCTGGGCGATTTGTGGACGGCACGCGTGTCTTCCCACATTCCACTCAAGGATGCGGCGGCCATGCTGAGCCAGGAGCGCATCGTCGCAGCCACCCGCCTGATCTATGCGTCACTCCAGGCCAGCGGCAATGCGCACCCCAAGGTGGCGGTGGCCGCATTCAATCCACATGGCGGTGACGGCGGTGTCTGCGGCCGCGAGGAAATCGACATCATCGAGCCGGCTGTGCGCACATTGCGCGCCACGGGCTTTCCGGTCGACGGCCCCTTCCCCGCCGACACCATCTTCTTGAAAGCCCGCGACGGCCAGTATCAGGCAGTGGTGACCATGTACCACGACCAAGGGCAGATCGCCATCAAGCTGATGGGGTTCAGCCAGGGCGTGACGGTGCAAGGCGGCTTGCCGGTGCCCATCGCCACGCCCGCGCATGGCACGGCCTATGACATCGCGGGTAAGGGCTTGGCCAACGCGAATGCCATGACCAACGCCTTTCATATTGCCTCTCGCATGGGCGCTGCCGCTCTGGCCGCCTGAGTCTTCACTTCAATCGGCATCATCATGAAAATCAAATCAGTTCGCGCCCGTGTTTTTGAATGGAAGGGCAAGACCGTTCCCCCACAAGGCAACTTCTGCTCCAACGCCATGGACCTGCTGTACTCCAACAGCGAAACCATGAGCACGTTTCGCTTTCATGCCTGGACGGTGGTCGAGATTGAAACGGACGACGGCATCGTTGGCCTAGGCAACGTGGCGCTGGCGCCGCACATTGCCAAGGCCATCATCGACCAGTACCTCACGCCGCTGGTGCTGAGCCAGGACCCTTGGGACTATGAATACCTGTGGCAGCGCATGTACAGAGCCACCCACGCCTGGGGCCGCAAGGGTGTGACCATGGCAGCCATCTCGGCCGTGGACCTTGCCATCTGGGACATCCTGGGCAAGTCGGTCAACAAGCCGGTGTTCAAACTGCTGGGCGGCCGCACCAAGGAAAAAATCCCCTGCTACTACTCTAAGCTCTACCGCACTGACATTAAAGCGATGCAGGACGAGGCCCAGAAGTTCCTTGACCAGGGTTTCACCATGTTCAAGTCGCGCTTTGGCTACGGCCCGGCGCATGGCACCAAGGGGGTGGCTGAAAACCTCAAGGCCGTCGAAGCCCTGCGCGAAGTCATCGGCTATGACAACGACCTTATGCTGGAGTGCTACATGGGCTGGAACCTGGAATATGCCAAGCGCATGCTGCCCAAGCTGGAAAAATTCCAGCCGCGCTGGGTCGAAGAGCCAGTGATTGCAGACGACGTCGACGGCTACGCCGAGCTGAACGCACTGACCAGCATTCCGATCTCGGGCGGCGAGCATGAGTTCTCGCTTTACGGCTTCAAGCAACTGCTGGAGAAAAAGGCGGTGTCGGTGGTGCAATACGACACCAACCGTGTGGGCGGCATCACGGCGGCGCACAAGATCAATGCGCTGTGTGAAGCCTATAGCGTGCCCGTCGTGCCGCACGCCGGCCAGATGCACAACTACCACCTGACCATGAGCACAGTGGCCTCACCCATGAGCGAGTACTTCCCCATGTTCGACGTCGAGGTGGGTAATGAGCTGTTCTATTACATTTTTGACGGTGAGCCTGTTGCTAAGGATGGCTTCATCCAGCTGGACGACAACACGCCCGGCTTGGGCCTTACCATGAAGTCCGAGTTCCTCAAAGACTTCAACATCGTCGAGTAAACCTGATGGCTGCTGCTTCTCCTCGCCCACGCTACACCGGGGTGTTCCCTGTGGTGCCGACCACCTTCACTGAAACCGGCGAGCTCGACCTGCCCAGCCAGAAGCGCTGCATTGATTTCATGATCGACGCCGGCTCCACCGGGCTGTGCATTCTGGCCAATTTCTCGGAGCAGTTCGCCCTGTCAGACGCTGAGCGCGAAACACTCACGACCGAAATTCTTGAGCACGTGGCCGGACGCGTGCCGGTGATCGTGACGACCACGCACTACGGCACCCGCGTCTGCGCCGAACGCAGCCGCCGCGCCCAAGACATGGGCGCGGCCATGGTGATGGTGATGCCGCCCTACCACGGCGCCACCCTCCGGGTGAGTGAAGACAAGGTCTATGAGTTCTATGCGGGTCTGTCGGCGGCCATCGACATTCCGATCATGATTCAGGACGCGCCGGTGGCAGGCACGCCGCTGTCGGCCGCGTTCTTGGCGCGCACGGCCCGCGAGATCGAGCACGTCGCCTACTTCAAGATCGAGACCGCGGGCGCAGCCTCCAAGTTGCGCGAACTCATTGCCCTGGGCGGTGATGCCATTGAAGGTCCGTGGGATGGTGAAGAAGGCATCACCTTGCTGCCCGACCTGCAAGCGGGCGCGACGGGCGCCATGACCGGTGGCGCCTACCCCGACGGGATTCGCCGTATCACCGACGCTTGGTTTGCTGGCCGCCACGAAGAAGCCGCCGCCGCTTATGAGCGCTGGCTGCCGCTCATCAACTATGAAAACCGGCAGGGCGGCATCTTGACCGCCAAGGCCTTGATGAAGGCGGGCGGCATCATCGACTGTGAAGCCCCCCGCCACCCCTTTGCGGCCATGAGCCCAGCTGTGCGCGTAGGCCTGATCGAGACAGCCCGCCGAGTCGATCCGCTGGTGCTGCGCTGGAGCCGTTAAACACAGCACTCGGTGGATCAGGTTGGGGAGGCTTTGGCCCACCTGGGCAAGCGGGTGAGTGAAGCGGCTTGAGCAATTACTCCCACTCAATCGTCAACAAGTTTTTGAAAATGAACGACATTGGATGGTGATACTCACTATTGAGCCTTGGTTAAAAGTTGGGAAAAGCGGCTATACCGTCTCATTTACCGTCAAAGCAAAACGGCACTCATTCAGACAAAAGCACTTCGTCCTAGGATAATTGGATTTTCGCACACATACATTGTCAATCTGTGCTGCGGACGGAGAGCAAGCGCCCTGCCCTAGCTCTCCAACTGGTATTCAAATAGCGCGGCACATCTTTATCTATTACCGCACACCCATGAAGCTCAGTACGTCTCGAACAACGTCCTTTTGAGCAGAGGAATCGCCACCAGCACGCGCATTGACTTTGGCACCACAACTGGCGGCGATTGCCTTGTTGAACTCCGTATAGTTGGTCAACGCCTTGTTAGCCTTGAAATCGAAGCCATTGTTGCCAAGCCCACCGCCTTGAACCGTGGTCATGTAGACCTCCATATCGCAGCCTTTACCGCTGACTACGCCGGGGTAGTAGGCAAACTTGTTGTTGGTATCGAAGCCGTGATATGTGCCTTTGTATTCTTTGAACTTGATGGAATTGCCTTTCTTGGCAAGGTCTTCAACGTACTTGACGCACTCTGCACCACCCTGCCAGTCTTCTCCGTCGATTGATGCCAAAGCCATAAAGATGGGTGCAGTTGCTTTTTCTCGGTCATCAGTGCGAAACCGCACGTTGCACATTCCTGGATATAGTGCAATGTGGCCTGCGAACTTTGCGCCGTTGGTGTTCACTGGACGTTGCCATGTAGGCCAAGCCGTCTCAAACGCGGCTGTGCCGCCGCGTGACATACCAATGTTGTAGATGCGGGTGCTGTCAAGTTGTGGGTGAGTTGCCAATAACTTCAATGCGTTCAGTGCATCGGCTGTTTGCGCCGAATAGTCCACCTTGCTTTGATCGGTTGCAGTTTGGTCAACGCCACGGGGCTTGAAACTGTCGATGATGAAAATGGCTACACCAGCGGCGTTCATTTCTTTGGCCCACACGTCATAGGCGGCTGGCGAAATTCCACTACTACCGTGGCTCAGAACCAAGGCAGGTACTTTGCCGCTGACATTCTTGGGCATTAACAAGTCGCCCCACACCACTGCTTGCTTGGTGTTTTGCATGTTTAAGCGGGCGTACTCCCAGCGGTTGGGCGGATTCATTGACTCGTATTCAATGCGTCCAGTCTGACCGCCACTAAGGTCTGCCAGTGGAGCCGCAGCAGCGCCAGTGCATGCCAGGACGGATACAGTCCAAATGAGATTGAAGGTGTGCTTCACAATTTACCGCCTTTGTTTTGAAACCATTGAAGTAAAGGCGCTGGTAACTCGCGCATGTTTGCCACCCCAAATGCATTGAACGTCTTGCCATCGGTGAAAAGCACCGCGTAATACTTGCCTGTGGCCGTGTTGATGGCGAACATGGCTTCATTGGTGCCACCGTCGTGGGGTGCGTTTCCACTGCCAACGATCAGATTGCCGTCCTCAGCATGAAGCTCTCCGGCGACTTCCATATTGGTCTGGAATACCGGGTACTTGTCTCCAAGTAGGGCCTTGAATTGGCCGCTGACGGTCGCATCACTCAGCGCCACCGATGCCGACTGACCAAGAAAGCTGCTCCAGTTCACCGATGAGGCCGATGATTTGGTCGTGGCATCTGGTGTAGTCGGTACACCCTTGTCCCAGACTCTGAACATCGCCACGTCATGGAGATAGCTCATGACAGGCATGTACCCCACCAGTGAAACCATCAATTCGCCTTTGTCTTCGGTGCGTTGAGCCGTGTACGTCACTTGGCCCTTGATGGCCGTGCCTTCCATGCTGACACCTTGAGCGTCGTAGATGGAGCGCAACTGGTTTTTCAATTCGGGAACGTTAGGTACAGCATCTGCCGGAACCGTGGCTATCAACTGCGCCTCGCAGGTTCGCTTGCCGACCGCATCGTCTGCACTGGCTGTTCTGATGGATTCCACCGAAATCTTCGTGTCTTTGGCGGTGTACTGAACCCGTTGTTTGCGCTCGTCACTCATGGCCGACAGCTCCTTATCGAAGCTTTGCTGGTAGATCGTCTTCACCAGATCGACCGCTGCCGGGTCGGTACATGAGGGTGTTTTGTTGCCGCATCCGGTCAGGGCAAGCAGCACTGACAAGCTGATGCCCACGTTTGTTATCGCTCCCATAGGGGTCTCCATTCTGTTTTTAGGTCAATGAGGTGTTTACTCATCAGAGTAAGATTCTGACATGACAATGCAGCATTAACTCCGTCGCTATATATCCTTCAATGACGCATCTTCGCGTCAATGAATTCCACCTTAGATAAAGCCAAACCCAAGAAGAAAGTTGCGTCTGAAAGGCACCCGCTTTCCGTGGCGTTTGGTGAGTACCTGAAAGAGGTTCGGATAGAGAGCAACAAGTCCCAGCAGGAGCTGGCGTTTGATGCTGCGATTGATCGCACTTACGTGTCACTGTTGGAGCGGGGTCTTGCCAGTCCAACGCTGCTGTTGCTGATGGCGCTGTCCAAACCGCTGGGACTGCCAACTTCGGAGTTGGTTGCCGGGTTTGAGGTGCATCTATCCAAGCAGCGAACGCGCAAGCAACCTGTCAAACGCCGTGCCAATGAAGCTTCACTTGAAGCCAATGGCGAACGTAAGCAGGGGTCGCGCCGTTCCCCACTGCGCTAGCTGGTGTCAGTTCGACGTATCCGAACTGCGGCCAATAGCCTTACTTCTTCGGCATTCCATTCCATCGACTCATAGAACCACGTCACTGGCTTGCGCTTTCCAGCATCCGAAGGCTTGACCAGATTTGACTTGGCACTGCGACCGCCAGCACCAGACACGGGCAAGCGCAACCGCGCATTGAACGCCTGAAAGCTGGGTTCTGAAGCACTGGGATCGAGCAGCAAGATGGTGTCCGGTCTGTGTATCTTGTCGATCACAGCGCCCTCTATGCCGATGCCCAAACTCCAGTGTTTTGTCTTTTGGTGTTTGACCGAGGCGAACGCCAATGCCACCATTTCACCGTGCATCAACCACTCCACCGCGTGACCATCGGCGTTGTCTTCCACGCCGAACTTGGAGGTCAGTTGCAGTGGCAGGTGCAAGCTGTTGAACAGTTCCACCCATTCCGCCGCATGAACACCCGTGAAATACGTGTGCTTGAACGCGCTGAATATTTCTGCCGCAAGGCCGAACTTGCGCCGCCCCATTTCGTGCAGGGCACTTGGCTTTGCAAGTCCGTAGATTGAAACAATCATGGCGGCAAGGTGAACGCCACAGGCTCCATCCAAATCTGACTGTTGCATAAACGGTCTGACTGGTTCCGCTCTGGTCGCCTTGACGGTCAGTGCGTGCCCGGTTTGCAAATCTGGATAGACGCGCTGAAACCGATAGGCTACTTTTACTTCTTTGGGTCGAGGGCTGCTTGCCATCAGTAGTCCTCCGGCAGCAGCAGCGTTGTGTATTCACGTTTTCCTTCGTCGTTCGTGCCATCGGTGATGACCCAGACAGTGGGTAAATCGGCTCGCTTTTGCTTCGGCGTGGCCTTGAGCTTTTCAGCGTCAACAAGCCTGTAAACGCTCATGATTCGGGAGCCGTCGGTGATTGCCAGTTCGTTCAACGCTGAGTCGTCCCGGCAGGTATCTCCGAAATCGCCATGCAGATGGCGTGCAAGCAGGCTGGCGGCACTACGTCCTGTGGTTTGAAGCAGCGCCAGCGCGCCGGGAGTGGCGACAACTTGCCCCAGTGAAAAACGTACTGAATTTGAGATGTTCGTGACTGGCGTTTGTGAACGCGCATCGTCAGTTGTGGTGTCGTTGGTGGTCATGGTCTTCTCCGAGTTAAAAAATGCACGTGGCAAAGCCTCGGCATTGGCTATCCGATACGTCGCGTTGGTGTTGAAAATTAAAGGCGCTGCGTTACAACGTCAGCACGGTGAAGCCTCATGCATCACTTGAGCGGCGTTTGAACACGACGCTGCAACCGTCCAGTCGCTTCAATTCGCGCCCGTCGCGGCTGCTGACAACCGTGTACGGCATGCAGCGATGTTCAAAGCCATTGCAATCACTGCGCCAATCACACGCACGGCAGATGTTTCCAAGCCCAGCAGTTACAACGTCGCTTTTGAGTACCGCAATGAAGCCTGGTGGTGCTTCATCCGGGTCGAGTTTTCTATAGCTTGTTTGCTGCATTTTTGTGTCCTACAAATCGCTTGGCTGGGACATGTGCTTACGTCGATGCGGCATACAGTGCCTTGATCAGTGCATGAGTTGTCAACGGCTTGTTGGCTTGCGCGCATTCCAGTGCCACTCGTTTGATCGCATCGCGCAGAGCTTCAACCGTGATATGACCCGCCAATGGCGAGTAAAACGACGGAAGCATGCGAAAGCCTGCGGTGTACCAACTGACCAAGGCTTGGATGTGAATGGCTTTCAATGGCCGGCTCAGCACCGCACATTCGTAGGCTTCGGCTATGTCCTTCGGAAGAATTTCATAGAGGTAGCCTATTGGTGTAGTGCCATCGTCCAGCAAATCAAAGTCTTGTTCTGGCTCCAGAATGCCTTCGA
>CAZNQE010000017.1:0-38063 GCA_964575005.1 uncultured Polaromonas sp.
CCAGCTTGGTGTCGAGCTGCTCGCTTTGCAGCATGTAGTGCTCCAGCACCTCGCTGAGTTTTTCGAGCTTTTCATGCTGGTCGCCAAAGAGCGGCACCACGCCTTGGTAAGGCTGCTGGCCGGGGAACTTGTCTTTGGGGTCCAGGGTGATGGCGCAGCGGCCCTCGTTGTTGAGGTTCACCATCTGGCTCAGCGTGGCGCCCTGCACCGCATCGCTCTTGCCACCATCGATCACGGTGGCCGTTGCGCGCAAGCTCAGATCAGGCTGGACTTCGGCCACGGCCAGCTTCACTGGGCCGTCGCCAAAAATTTGCAGGATCAGCGCGCCATTGAACTTGATGTTGGCTTGCATCAGCGCGGCGGCGGCTGTCATCTCGCCCAGCAGCTGCAGGACCTCGGGCGGATAGCCGCCAGCGGCTTCGCGGCGTTTGAGGATTTCTTGCCAGGCGTCGTCAAGGCGCACCAGCATGCCGCGAACGGGCAGGCCGTCAAAAATGAATTTATGGAGTTCGGACATCAGATCTTTTTCAAGCCGGCTTTGTAGCGCCTGGCGTTTTCAATGTAGTTTTGGGCGCTCTTGGCCAGCCCCTGAATCTGCTCGGGCGTGAGCTCGCGCACGACCTTGGCCGGCGTGCCCATGATCATGGAGCCATCCGGGAATTCTTTGCCTTCGGTCACCAGAGAGCCCGCGCCCACCAGGCAGTTTTTACCGATGCGCGCGCCGTTGAGCACCACGGCGCCGATGCCGATCAAGCTGCCGTCCCCAATGGTGCAGCCATGCAGCATGACCTGATGGCCCACCGTCACGTTGTCGCCGATGGTCAGTGGGCTGCCGTGGTCAGCGTGCAGCACGCTGTTGTCCTGAATATTGCTGCCCCGGCCAATGCGGATGGTTTCGGTGTCACCACGAATGACCGTGCCAAACCAGACGCTGGCGTCTTCGCCCAGGACCACGTCGCCAATCACATCGGCAGTTTCGGCCACCCACGCGCTGGCGGGCATCTGGGGGGCGTGGTCGCCCAACTGGTAAATGGCCATGGAAGGTTCCTCGTAAAGGCAATAAAGGCAGTGAAGGCAGTGAAGGCGCAGATTGTAAAGACCGCCCCCACCGGATAATCCCGGCCATGCCTTCCCTGCCTCACCCGACACCTTCGACATCACTGCGCCAGCACGCCCTCAGCCTGATCCTGATCACAGACGCCGACCACAAGGCCGTTGCCGTGCGCGCACTGCCCGAGGCCTTGAGCGGGACATTCACGCTGAGCACTGAGGAAACTCAGGCCGTGCTGCCCGAGCCGCCGGACATCCCCGGCCGCCCGGCAAAGCCAGTGCTGCTGCCGCCCACAGCCATGAAGAACCGCGCCGTCGGTAACCCTGAAGGCCGCGCTGCGCTGATCCACGCCCTGGCCCACATTGAAAGCAATGCGATTGACCTGGCGCTGGACGTGCTGTGGCGCTTTCCTGGCATGCCCGAGGCTTTTTATCTGGACTGGTGGAAGGTGGCACGCGAGGAAGCTCTGCACTTTTCACTGCTGCAAGCGCACTTGCTGAGCCTGGGCTACGCCTACGGCGACTTCCCGGCGCACAACGGGCTTTGGGAAATGGCCGCCAAAACACGCGGCGATTTGTTGGCGCGGATGGCCTTGGTGCCGCGCACGCTGGAAGCCCGCGGGCTGGACGCCTCGCCCGCCATTCGCAACAAGCTGGTGTCTGTGGGCGACAAGCGGGGCGGCGAGATCATCGACATCATCTTGCGCGACGAGATTGGCCATGTGGCCGTGGGTAACCGCTGGTTTCGCCACCTGTGCAGCCAGCGCGGTCTGGAGCCCATCAGCGCGTATGCCGAACTGGCGCTGCGCCACGGCGCACCGCGCTTGCAAGGCCCCTTCAACCTGGACGCCCGCCGTGCCGCAGGCTTTGAAGATGCTGAGCTGACCTTGCTGCAAGAAGCCGCTGAGCTGCAAGCACGCAAGGCCTGAGACAGTGCGCCGCTTGGCGCAGCAATGAACATGCTGTTGCAAGCTCAAGTGCGGCTCAGCTTGCCGGCGAGCAGCAGCCTGCCTTAAGCTGAAAGCCTGCTAGAACTTTCGGACGAACTTTGGGCTCGCCTGCGGCTTGAAATGCGGCGTGAAGAAAGCA
This sequence comes from uncultured Polaromonas sp., assembly GCA_964575005.1. Taxonomy (GTDB): domain Bacteria; phylum Pseudomonadota; class Gammaproteobacteria; order Burkholderiales; family Burkholderiaceae_C; genus Polaromonas. Next base: position 2,140 of record CAZNQE010000017.1, read on the forward strand.
AGTCCGCCCCAAGCCTTGAAACTCTTTAGCCAAGCCACCGCAGTCGCGCCAGAACCAAGGGCGGCGCACCTGACCTCGAATCTGGCCGTGCAACTGCCGCAAGGCCAGTTGCTGGGCCCGCCCGATGCGCCGGTGCGCCTCATGATCTCGGCATGGTCCAGCCTCGCGCGGCTCAAGGCAGGCCAGATCGGCGCCTTGGCCGAAGACTTTGTGGAAGGCAAGCTCAAGCTCGAAGGCCGCATGCGCGACATCATGGCGGTGGCCGCCGACCTGTTGCCGCACAGCCCCATGGACAGTCAGCCCGCCTGGTGGGCAAGGGCTGGCCAGCGGCTGCGCATGAGCCGGCACACACCCCAGCAAGACGCCGCGCAGGTGCAGTTTCACTACGACGTGTCAGACGACTTTTACGCGCTGTGGCTGGACCCGCAGCGCGTTTACTCCTGCGCCTATTACAGCGATGCCAGCATGACGCTGACCCAGGCCCAGGAGGCCAAGCTGGACTTGATCTGCAAGAAACTGATGCTCAAGCCCGGCGAGCACTTTTTGGATGTGGGCGCGGGCTGGGGCGCGCTGCTGCTGTGGGCGGCCGAACATTACGGCGTGGCGGCCACCGGCATCACCTTGTCCAAAAACCAGCATGCCCATGTGCAGGCTTTGATCCAGGCGCGGGGACTGTCTGGCCGTGTGCGCATGGACCTGGCGGACTACCGCCAGCTCGACGAAACCCAGCCTTTCGACAAGATTTCGTCGGTCGGCATGTTCGAGCACGTAGGCCAGGCGCAACTGCCCGCCTACTTTGGCAAGCTGCGCCGCCTGCTGGTGCCTGGCGGGCTGGTGCTGAACCACGGCATCACCGCCGGCGGCACAGCGCATCGCCAGCTGGGCGCGGGCATGGGCGACTTCATTGAAAAATACATTTTCCCGGGCGGGGAGCTGGTGCACATCAGCCGCGTGCTGGCCGATATGGCCGAGGCCGGCCTGGAAAGTGTGGACTCCGAAAATCTGCGTCCCCACTACGCACGCACGCTGTGGGACTGGTCGGATGCGTTGGAGGGCAGGCTCGATGAGGCACACGAACTGCTCACGCGGCAAAGCAATGCGGAGCGGGCCGAGCGCATCGTGCGGGCCTACCGCCTGTACCTGGCGGGCAGCGCCATGAGCTTTGAAAAAGGCTGGCTGGCCCTGCATCAAGTCCTGGCCACGCGGCCGGACGGTCCCGGCACCGACGCGCTGCCCGGCAATGGCTCGGTCTACCCATTCCGCCGCGACTATATCTACAGCTGAGTCATCTACACCTAAGAGCTAGCCGCGCGGATGGTGCTGCGCATGCAACGACTTCAGGCGCTCGCGGGCGACGTGCGTGTAGATGGTGGTGGTCGAAATATCGGCATGGCCCAGCAGCATTTGCACGGCGCGCAAATCGGCACCGTGGTTCAACAGGTGGGTCGCGAACGCATGGCGCAAGGTGTGCGGTGACAGCGGCGCACGAATGCCCGCCAGCACCGCATATTTTTTGACCAGCATCCAGAACATGATGCGGCTCATGCCGCTGCCCCGGCCGGTCACAAACAAATCCTCCGTTTGCTGCTGGCCCAGGATGGCGGGCCGCGAATCAGCCAGGTACTTGACCAGCCACACGCGGGCGACCTGACCAAAAGGCACCAGCCGCTCCTTGCTGCCCTTGCCCATCACGCGCAGCACGCCTTCATTGAGCCCGAGGTGAAAGGTCTTGAGCCCCACGAGTTCACTCACGCGCAAGCCACTGGCATACAGAAGTTCGAGCATGGCTTTGTCGCGCAGGCCCAGCGGCGTTTGCTCGTCGGGCGCTGTGAGCAGCGCCTCGACTTGCTTTTCACTCAAGGTCTTGGGCACCCGCAAGGCCTGGCGGGCGGACTGCAGTTTCAAGGTCGGGTCTACCGCCATGCGGTGCTCGCGCAGCGCCCAACGGAAGTAACGCTTGAAAACGGTCAGCCGCCGGTTGGCAGACGTCGCCTTGCTGCTGGCGTGCTTGAGCGCAAAGTAGGCGTTGAGGTCAATTTCAGTGGTCTGGTCCAGCGAGCGCTGGCCTTGCCCTTCCACGTCCACTTGACTGGCCAGCCACGCGCCATACAGAGACAAATCACGCCGATACGCCGCAAGGGTATTTCGCGACAAACCGTCTTCGAGCCAGAGCGCGTCGATAAACGCGTCAATGGCGTGTTGGGTGGAGGCAAGCAGCGGCGCAGACATGGGCCGAACCATACCGCAAGAATTTGCCAGCTTTGAAAAGCAAAACGCCCCGGCCACTGATGAAGGTGGCGCGGGGCGTGGGTGGCCCTTGCGAGCGAAGCTTTACTCGAGCTTCAGGCCAGCGGTGTCCACCACTTTTTTGTACACCTCGAACTCGGCCTTGATCTGCGCCGTGAACTGCTCAGGCGTGTTGGCGATGATGAGTGAGCCGGTGTCCTCAATGCGCTTGCGCACGGCCGGGTCTTCCAGGGCTTTTTTCACGCCGCTGCTGATTTTGTCCACGACTTCTTTGGGCAAGTTCTTGGGGCCCAGAATGCCGTAATAAGCCATGCGGTTCACAGGCTCCAGACCCACGTCCTTGAAGGTCGGCACATCAGGCAGCACGGCCAGGCGCTGCGGCGCGGCCACCACGATGGGGATCAGGCGCTTTTGCTGAATGAAAGGCAGGGCCGATGGCAAGTTGTCAAAAATAATCTGGACTTGGCCTGCGACGGTGTCGTTCAGGGCCGGGCCTGCGCCGCGGTAAGGGATGTGCGTGATGAAGGTACCGGTCAGGTTTTTGAACAACTCGGTTTGCAGGTGGCCAATGCCGCCCGTGCCTGACGACGAGTACGAATATTTGCCGGGGTTCTTCTTGATCTCGGCCAAGAACTCTTTGTAGTTGCGCGCCGGAAAACTGGGGTGCACCGCAATGATGTTGGGCGTAGCCGCGATGTTGATGATGGGCGTGAAATCCGTCAGCGTGTTGTACGGCATCTTGGGGTTGATGGCCGGGTTGGCAGCCGTGGTGGACACCGTGGCCATGCCCAGCGAGTAACCGTCAGGCGTCGCCTTGGCCGTCTCATTGGCACCGACCACGCCACCGCCGCCGGCCTTGTTTTCAACCACGACGTTCTGGCCAATGGCTTTGCCCAGCGGCTCAGAGATCACACGGGCCACGATGTCGGTGGTGCCGCCCGGCGCAAAAGGCACTTGCAGCTTGACGACCTTGTTGGGGTAGGCCTGGGCCATGGCCGCAGTGGCCGTTGTCAGTGCCAGCGCGGCCACGGAAAGCGTATTGAGCAGAAGACGACGTTGCATGAGAAAAGCCTTTCAAATAAACAAACTTGATCGTAAGCGCAAAGGTTTGGCCAGCCGCTTGTGGAATGCACCTAAGCAAGCCATCAGGGCTAACCCGATGACCGGGCACCACTCCAGTTATTCTCGAGCCTGTGAACTACGCCCAACTGCTCTTCCCCGATTTCTCGCTCATTTTGTGTGGCTACCTCGTTTGCCGCTACACCGCGCTCAACCGCAGCGTGTGGGAGCAGGTCGAAAAACTGGTGTATTTCCTGTTTTTCCCGGTCCTGCTTTTTTACTCGGTCGTCAAAAGCCCGCTGGACCTGGGCGCCGCCTCCAGCCTGATTGCCGGCGGCCTGGCACTGGCGGCCAGCGGCATTGCACTGTCGTACGCCCTGCCCTTTGTGCCGGGCTTGCGAAAGCATATAGATGCACGCGAACACGCGGCCAGTGCGCAAATCGCGTTTCGCTTCAACTCCTTCATTGGCCTGGCGATTGCCGAGCGCCTGGCCGGACCGCAAGGCCTCTTGCTGATCGCGGTCCTGATTGGCGTGTGCGTGCCCATCTTCAACATGGCCGCCGTCTGGCCGATGGCGCGCCACGCGCAAACCCACTTCGGCCGCGAGCTGCTGCGCAACCCGCTCATCATCGCCACGGCCAGCGGCTTGGCGGCCAACCTGCTGGGTTTTCGCATCCCTGCCTGGCTGGACCCGAGCGTGAGTCGAATCGGTGCGGCATCACTGGCCTTAGGCCTGATGGCCGCAGGCGCTGGCATGCAGTTCGCATCCCTAGGGCAAGCCAAAGCGCTGGCCGTGTCGGTGCTGGTTATCAAGCACCTCTTGCTGCCCCTGGTCGCCTTTGCGCTAAGCCAGCTGCTGAGCCTCAACCCAGCGCAAACGGTGATCCTGCTAGCGTTCTCCGCGCTGCCGACGGCACCGACGGCCTACGTGCTGGCCGCACGCATGGGCTACAACGGCGGCTATGTGGCCGGCTTGGTCACGCTGTCCACGCTGTGCGGCCTGCTAAGCCTGCCATTTGCGATTGGGCTCGTGCGTTAAACAACCATCGACGAGGTCAAGATACGCTGAACACCCGCGAGGCCTGCGGCCGGGCGGGGGCAGCCGGCCGATTTCTGGTACCCCAGTATGAGGACGGATGCCCCCACCCGGCCGCAGGCCGCTCTGCGCAAAGCGACGAAACAAGGCATTCAAAGCGCCCCGAATCCCCCACCCCCAGGCGTATGAATCTCAAACACATCGCCAGCCGCCATCTCAGCCTGCCCAATGTGCGCCAACTCCTCGACCGAGCCATCCACCCGAACCACGCGGTTAATCCCCACAGCACCCGCCGAACCGCCCGCCATGCCAAAGGCCCCATGCAAGCGTCCATTCGACAAAATGCTCGCCGTCATGGGTTCTAAAAACCTCACACGCCGCACACCGCCGTTGCCACCATGCCAGCGCCCGGCACCACCCGAGTTGGCGCGAATCTCGTAACTCTCCAGCCGCACTGGAAAGCGGAACTCAAACACTTCCGGGTCCGTCAGGCGCGAGTTGGTCATGTGGGTTTGCACCACGTCCGTGCCGTTAAAGCCGCCGACCGCCTGACCGCTTGAATCAGTCAGGCCACCCGCGCCACTGCCGCCGCTGATGGTCTCGTAGTACTGATACTTGGCATTGCCAAACGTGAAGTTGTTCATGGTGCACTGGCTGGCCGCCATCAAGCCCAGCGCTCCGTACAAAGCATTCGTGATGCAGCTCGACGTTTCCACATTACCCGCCACCACCGACGCTGGCGGATTCGGGTTGAGCATGGAGCCAGGCGGGATGATGACCTTGAGCGGTTTGAGGCAACCGGCGTTCAAAGGAATGTCGTCCCCCACCAGCGTCCGAAACACGTAGAGCACGGCGGCCATGCACACCGCCGTGGGCGCGTTGAAGTTGTTGGGCTGCTGCGCCGAGGTGCCGGAAAAATCAATCTCGGCCGAACGGTTTTGCGCGTCGACCCGGATCGCCACGCAAATCTGCGCGCCGTTGTCCAGCGGCAGCGTGAACTGTCCGTTTTTCAGCCGCGTGATCACGCGGCGCACCGACTCTTCAGCGTTGTCTTGCACATGGCCCATGTAGGCCTGCACCACGTCCAGGCTGAACTCGGCCACCATCTTGCGCAGCTCTTGCACGCCTTTTTCATTGGCGGCAATTTGCGCCTTCAAGTCGGCCATGTTTTGCGCCGGGTTGCGCGAAGGGTATTGACCGCTTTGCAGCAAGGCCAGCATGGTCGCTTCTTGCAGCACGCCGCGATCCACCAGCTTGACGTTGTTGATCTGCACGCCTTCTTCTTCAATGCGCGTTGAAAACGGCGGCATGGAGCCCGGCGTGATGCCGCCCACGTCGGCATGGTGGCCGCGCGAGCCCACGTAAAACAGCGGCTCGTCCGTCTTGGCGCCGTCCAGGTAGACCGGCGTGATGACCGTGATGTCGGGCAGGTGTGTGCCGCCGTGGTACGGGTCGTTGAGCACATACACGTCACCCGGTTTCATGCGGCCGGCGTTTTCCCGGATCACGGTCTTGATGCTTTCGCCCATGCTGCCCAGGTGCACCGGCATGTGCGGCGCATTGGCAATCAGGTGGCCTTCAGCACTGAACAGCGCGCAGCTGAAGTCCAGGCGCTCTTTGATGTTCACCGAGTGCGCCGTGTTTTGCAGCTGCAAGCCCATTTGCTCGGCGATGTTCATGAACAGGTTGTTGAACACTTCGAGCAGCACCGGGTCCACCGTGGTGCCCACGGCATGCTGCACGGCGCGCGCCACGCGGCGGTTGAGCAGCAGGTGGTCCAGGTCGGTCAGCGCGGCCTCCCAGCCGGGCTCGACGATTGTTGTGGCGTTCTTCTCGGCAATGATGGCCGGGCCGGGGATCACGTCGCCGGGGCGCAGGTCCTCGCGCACCACCAGGGCGGCGTCGTGCCACGCGGGCACGCCGTCCACGCCGCCGGTGTACATGCGCACGGTGCTGCGGCGCGGCACCTCGCGCGCGGGCTGCAGCGCGTGGCGCGGCTCCACGGGCGCATCGCCGGGCACCACGGCCTCGACCGACACGGCCTCCACCACCAGGCCCTTGCCTTGCATGAGGAAGGCAAAGCGCTGGCGGTAGGCGCTTTCAAACGCCGCGGTGATCTCGGCCTGGGAACCGAAGGGCACGATGAGCGCCGAGTCGCTGCCCTCGTAACGCACATGCACGCGCCGGTGCACCACGGCCGTGCTGCTGCCGGCCTGCTGGCGCTCCAGTTCGGTGCGCGCGGTGGCGGCAAGTGCGTCGAGCGTGGCTTCGATGCCGGGCAATGCGTCCGGCGCGAGCTTGATTTCCACCGCCTGCTCGCGGATCACGTTCTGGTCCGCGAGGCCCATGCCGTAGGCGCTGAGCACCCCAGCCAGTGGGTGCACGAACACCCGCGTCATGCCCAGCGCATCGGCCACCAGGCAGGCGTGCTGGCCGCCCGCGCCGCCAAAGCATTGCAGGGTGTAGCGGGTCACGTCGTAACCCCGCGCCACCGAGATTTTCTTGATGGCGTTGGCCATTTGCTGCACGGCGATGTTGATGAAGCCTTCGGCCACCGCCTCGGCACTGCGGCCGGTCTGCGCAGCCAGCGCGCCGAACTGGGCCTTGGCGGCGTCAAAGCTCAGCGCTTCGTTCGCGTTGGGGCCAAAGAGCTTGGGAAAGTAGTCGGGCTGAATTTTGCCGACCATCACGTTGGCGTCCGTCACGGCCAAGCTGCCACCGCGCCGGTAGCTGGCCGGGCCGGGGTTGGCGCCCGCGCTTTCAGGCCCGACGCGAAAACGCTCGCCGTCGAACTTCAACAGTGAGCCACCGCCGGCTGCCACAGTGTGGATGCTCATCATGGGCGCGCGCATGCGCACGCCGGCCACCTGGGTCTCAAACTCGCGCTCAAACTCGCCGGCGTAATGCGACACGTCGGTGGACGTGCCGCCCATGTCAAAGCCAATCACTTTGATGGCCGCATCTGCATCTGCAAAGGCCAGCTCGGCCGTTCGCGCCATGCCCACAATGCCGCCGGCCGGGCCGCTCAAAATTGCGTCCTTGCCCTGGAAAGTGTGCGCATCGGTCAGGCCGCCAGACGACTGCATGAAGAACAGTTTGACGCCCGGCATCTGGTCCGTGACCTGCTCGACGTAGCGCCGCAAGATCGGCGAGAGATAAGCATCCACCACCGTGGTGTCGCCCCGGCTGACGAACTTCATCATCGGGCTGGCTTCATGCGAGGTGCTGATTTGCGTGAAACCAATGGCTTGCGCCAAGCGCTTGGCCGCTTGTTCATGCGCGGTGTAGCGGTAGCCGTGCATGAACACAATTGCCACGCTGCGCAGGCCTTGCGCGTACTGCGCTTGCATGGCTATGCGCAGCGCGGCCTCGTCCAGATCTTGCACCACGTCGCCATGCGCGCCCACGCGTTCTTCGGCCTCCACCACGGCGCTGTAAAGCAACTCAGGCAAGACGATGTGGCGGTCAAACAGGCGTGGGCGGTTTTGGTAAGCGATGCGCAGCGCATCTCTAAAGCCGCGCGTCGTCACCAACAAAGTCGGCTCGCCCTTGCGCTCCAACAGCGCGTTGGTAGCCACAGTGGTGCCCATCTTCACAGAGGCCACACGCTCGGGCGTGATGAGTTCATGCGCGCCCAGGCCCAGCAAGTGGCGCATGCCGGCCACAGCGGCGTCGGGGTACTGCTCAGGGTTTTCAGACAGCAGCTTGTGCGTGATGAGGCTGCCGTCGGGCCGCTTGCCCACGATGTCTGTGAAGGTGCCGCCGCGGTCTATCCAGAATTGCCAACGTTGCGAATAGGGAGTGCTCATGAACTAAGTTTCCTGAAATAACTTGGAAGAATTGAAGGATGGATTGAAGGGCGCGCTTAGAGGCTCGCTGCTGAGCGCGCGGCCTGGTCATAAATGCCGGAGAGAAGGCGCAGCAAACGGGCCAATTCGCCAATGTCTTTGTTCAGCGCGTCATCAGCGTTCAATGCGTTGATCAGGCAGGACTCTCGAATGGCGCGGTAGCGGTCCACATACTCACGGCCTGCCTCGGTGGAGGCATAGGTCACGTCCTTGCCGCTTTTGCTGGACGCCACCACGCCCAGGCCCTGTAGCTTTTTGAGCGAGTAATTGATGAGGTGCGTGTCTTCGACGTTCATGATGAAGCAGATGTCTGAGAGGCGCTTGTTACGCGCCCGGTGCGAGACGTGATGCAAGACCAGCACGTCCAGCGGCATCAGGTCTTTCAGGCCAGCCGCACTCATGCAGTGCGTGATCCAGCGCTCAAAGGCGTTGCCCGCCACGATGAGGCCGAACTCGAACTCGCTCATTTCTGAGCTCTTGGGAGATACCAGATGCGCGGACGACACGATGGGCAGGTTGGAGGAAGCAGGTGCAGGTGCAGGCGTATGTGGCGCAGCACTTGCATCGATGCTTTTGTTGGTTGAATCGGACATCAAGCAGTCTCCAGAAGGGTCTATTGGACAGGCGTTGATGATGATTTATCGACAAATCGTCAGCAATTAGGGAAAGCTCTAGTACCAAAGTGTCATGGCTTTATCTACATTGACCCATCTTTCTCAACCCAAGGAGTGTTTATGCAGCGTCGAATCTTCACCCTGACAGCCGCCGCCGTGCTGGCCATGGCCACCGGCATCAGCCACGCCCAGACCAAGTGGGACTTGGCTTCTGCCTACCCCGCAAGCAACTTCCACTCCGAAAACCTGGTGCAGTTCGCAGCCGACGTGGACAAAGCCACGGGCGGCAAGCTGAAGATCACGGTGCACTCCAACGCGTCGCTGTTTAAAGCGCCTGAGATCAAGCGCGCGGTACAAGGCGCCCAGGCTCAGGCTGGCGAAGTGCTCATGGCCAATCTGCAAAACGAATGGCAGATTTATGGTGCCGATGGCCTGCCGTTTTTGGCCGACAGCTATGACGAGTCCGTCAAGCTCTACAAAGCCCAGAAGCCCTTGATTGAAAAGAAGCTGGACGAGCAAGGCATGCAGTTGCTGTACGCCGTGGCTTGGCCACCGCAAGGCCTGTATGCCAAAAAGCCCATCAACTCGGCAGCCGATCTCAAAGGCATCAAGTGGCGCGCTTACAGCCCGGCCACCGCCCGCATTGCCGAGCTGATCCAGGCCCAGCCCGTGACCGTGCAGGCGGCTGAACTGTCGCAAGCACTGGCGACCGGCGTTGTGGAGTCGACCATGACCTCCGGCGCCACCGGCGTGGACAGCCGCTTGTATGAGCACCTGAAGTACTACTACGACATGCAGGCCTGGTTGCCCAAGAACATGGTGATGGTCAACAAGAAAGCCTTCGAGGCACTGGACAAACCCAGCCGCGACGGCGTGATGAAAGCAGCCCAAGACGCCGAGGCGCGTGGCCTGGTGGCCAGCAAACGCATCAACACCGAGACGTTGGAAAAGCTCAAGGCCAATGGCGTGCAAGTTCTGCCGCCGTCTGCACAGCTCAAGGCTGACATGAAGAAAGTGGGCGACACCATGGCGCAAGAGTGGTTGGTCAAAACCGGGCCTGAAGGCAAAGCCCTGCTCGACGCCTTCGCTCGTTAATTGCGCGCTAATCGCCCTCTGATCGCACGCGCACAGCCCGCCACTCTGGACACCTATGACCGACCCAACTCAACGCCGACCCTTGCGGGTCTTTTTAGACGGCCTGTACGCCGCAGGTGGCGGCTTGGCCGCCCTGTGCGTACTCGCGATCCTGATCCTCATGATCGGGGCTTCGCTCGGCCGCAGCCTGGACTGGTCGGTGAGTTGGGTCAATGACGTGGTGGGCTGGCTGTGCGCAGCGGCCGCATTTTTGGGCATGGCATACAGCTTTCGCAACGGGGACTTTGTTCGCGTCACCTTGCTGCTCGAAGCCGTGCCCAAGCGAACGCGCTACGCACTTGAGCTCGGGTCTTTGAGCGTGGCCGTGGTGGCCATCAGCTACCTCGGCTACTGGGCCGCGCGTTTCACTTACGAGAGCTGGGAGTTCAACGACATCGCCGGGAATATGGTCGCCATCCCGATGTGGATTCCGCAACTGAGTTTTGTCGTCGGCTCGGCGCTGCTGGTGATTGCCGTGCTGGATGAATTTTTCACTGTCCTTTCGGGCGGCAAGCCGAGTTATGTGGCGCGTGTCGAAGAACGGCATGCGCGTGGTGATTTTTCAGAGGAGCTGTAAATGGGCCTGTTAGAAATTGGGGCCCTGCTGCTCTTTTTGATGTTGTTGATGCTCAGCGGCGGCGTGTGGATTGCGATGACGCTGGCCATCGTGGGCTGGGTCGGTCAGGCGTTTTTTACGAACACCATGCCTGGCAAGAATTTGTTCTCGGCCTTTTGGGAAACGACGGCCAGCTGGGAGTTGGCAGCCTTGCCGCTCTTCATCTGGATGGGCGAAATCCTTTACCGCACCAAGCTGTCTGAGCAGATGTTTGACGGCTTGTCGCCCTGGTTGTCCAAGGTGCCAGGCCGCTTGATGCACACGACGGTGCTGGGCTGCGGCATTTTTGGCTCGGTGTCCGGCTCGTCGGCGGCCACCTGCGCCACCATTGCCAAGGTCGCCTTGCCCGAACTCAATCGCCGGGGCTATAACCAAAACCTGGCGCTGGGCTCACTCGCTGCAGCTGGTGGCCTGGGCATCTTGATTCCGCCGTCCATCACCATGGTGGTTTACGCGGTGGCGGCTGACGCCAGCGTGATCCGCTTGTTTTTGGCGGGCTTCTTGCCCGGCTTTTTATTGATGGGCCTGTTCTCGGGCTACATCATCTGGTGGAGCCTGCGCAACCCGGACAAAGTGCCCCCGGCCGAGGCACCTTCCACCTTCGCTCAAAAAATCAAACGTTCGGGCAGCTTGATTCCTTGCGGCCTGTTGATCGTCTTCATCGTCTGGGTGTTGGTCACGGGCATTGCCACGGCCACCGAATGCGCGGCCTACGGCGTGCTGGGCTCGCTCATCATTGCCGCGGCTGGCCGAAGCCTGACCTGGCAGAACTTCTGGCAGGGCCTGGCCGGCGCCACCCGCGTCAGCTGCATGATCATGTTTATCTTGGCGGGCGCGGCCTTTTTGACCAAGACCATGGCTTTTACCGGCATCCCGCGTGAACTGGCCGACGTGGTGCAGTCCATGAACCTCTCGCCTTACGGTTTGATCGGCATTCTGGTTCTGGTGTACTTGGTGCTGGGCGCTGCACTGGACGGCATTTCGATGATCGTGCTGACCAGCGCGGTGGTGCTGCCCATGGTTCAGAAGGCGGGCTTTGACTTGGTCTGGTTCGGCATCTTCATCATCATGCTGATCGAGATCGCCGAGATCACGCCGCCTGTGGGTTTCAACCTCTTCGTGCTGCAGAACATGACGGGCATCGACAGCAACCGGATCGCCCGCGTCACCCTGCCCTTTTTCGGCTGCATGATTCTGGCCATCGTCTTGATCACGCTGTTCCCCGGCATCGTGACCAGCGTGCCGAACTGGTTCATGGGTTTGGAGCGCTGAGACTTTCGCGCGCGGGCGCTTGCTTCAAGGCCCAGTGCAGGTGCTCTTGAACCAAGGCGCTGGGGTGATCCAGCCGCTCGCCGAGCGCACTGCGCAAGGCTTGCGCCTCGACGGCATTTGCCAAAGCCAAGGCATTGCCCAGCGCCACGGCCACATTGCGCAACCAACGCTCATGCCCGATGCGGCGGATCGGGCTGCCTTCGGTGTAGCGCAAAAAGTCAACTTCAGTCCAGCGCCACAAAGTCACCAGTTGCTGGCCCGTGAGGCCTTCGCGTTCATCAAAGTCCGGCAAGGCGCTGCGCTGCGCAAACTTGTTCCAGGGGCAGACAAGCTGGCAATCGTCGCAGCCATAAATACGGTTACCGATCAAGGGGCGCAAGTCGAGCGGAATAGCGCCGGCATGCTCAATCGTCAGATACGAAATGCAACGCCGCGCGTCCAGTCGGTGCGGCGCCACGATGGCTTGCGTAGGGCAGATGTCTATGCAAGAAGAGCAAGTGCCGCAATGCGCCGTCACCGGCTCGCTGGCCGGCAGTTCCAAGTCCACATAGATCTCGCCCAAGAAAAACATGGAACCCGCTTCACGATTGAGCACCAGCGTGTGCTTGCCGCGCCAGCCTTGCCCGCTGCGGCTGGCAAGTTCGGCTTCCAGCACGGGCGCTGAATCGGTGAAGGCGCGGTGCCCAAAGGGGCCGACTTCGAGCGCGATGCGCTCGGCCAGCTTTTGCAGTCGAGCCCGTAGCACCTTGTGATAGTCCCGGCCCCGCGCATAGACCGAGACCACGGCTTCACCGGGCCGCGTCAGGCGGGCGAGTTCTTTGGCTTGCCATTCACCATTGCCGGTGAGCGTGCTGGCGGGCAGGTAGTCCATGCGGGCGGTGATCACGCTCACCGTGCCGGGCACCAGTTCGGCCGGGCGGGCGCGTTTTAAGCCATGCGCCTGCATGTAGTGCATGTCGCCATGAAAGCCTGCCGCCAGCCACGCCGATAATCCGGGCTCTGCCGCAGACAAGTCGATGCCCGCCACGCCAATTTGCGAGAATCCAAGCTCACCAGCCCAGCGCTGAACTTCAAGAACGAATTGATGGCCATTGAGCTTCACCCCGCTATTGTAAAAAGCCTGCGCTGGCCGGATGAAACAAACACGGCTGCCTTTGCCAGAGGCCTGGCCCGCGCCCTGCTGGCTCAGGGCGGCGATGCCTCCATCACACTGCGGGGCGACCTGGGTGCGGGCAAGACCACTTTTGTGCGCCACTTGCTGCGCGCGCTGGGCGTCGAGGGCCGCGTCAAGAGCCCGACTTATGCGGTGGTTGAGCCCTACACCGTGACGACGGTGGCCGCAGGCGCAGCATCGCTCAACATCTGGCACTTCGACTTTTACCGCTTCAACGACCCCGACGAATGGGAAGAAGCGGGCTTTCGCGACATCTTTGCCAGCCCCGGCCTCAAACTGGTGGAGTGGCCCGACAAGGCCGGCCGGCACTTGCCAACGCCCGACATGGGCATTGAGATTGAAATGGCTGACAACGACGAGCGTCAAGTCACCTTGCGCGGGCTCAGTCCAACTGGGGCGGCCTTGATGGCCCAGATGCCATGACGCAGCGCCTGCCCCCCACGCGGCGTCAGGCGCTCAAGGCCATGCAGGCTGGCAGTCTCGTGTTGTTGCTAGGCGTTCGCGAAATTGCGCACGGCGCCGAAATCGTTGCCGTGCGGGTCTGGCCGTCCAAGGATTACACCCGCGTCACCATTGAATCTGACCGCGAGATCAAGGCCAGGCAGCAAGTCATTGCCGACCCGCCCCGCGTGGCGATTGATATCGAAGGGCTTTCGCTTCAGCCCGCCCTGCGTGAACTGGTCGCCAAGGTCAGGGCCGATGACCCGAATATTTCAGGCATTCGCGTAGGCCAGAACGCGCCCGGCGTGGTGCGCCTGGTGATCGACCTCAAGCAGGCGGTCAGCCCGCAAGTCTTCTCGCTGGCGCCCGTGGCGGCCTACCAGCACCGGCTGGTGTTTGACCTGTATCCGCAGCAAGCGCTGGACCCGCTGGAGGCTTTGATTGCCGAGCGCCTGCGCGACAGTGGTTCAACCGCCAAGTCGCCAGCCGCCCCAACGCCGCCAGCGCTCGCAGCCGGGCATGCTGACCCGCTCGGCGAGTTGATCGCCGGCAAGCAGGGCGCAACCGCTGCTGCTTCAACTGGTGCGGCAACTGCTCCAACTCAGCCCGGCACGCCGGGCACGCCAGCCCCCACCAAAACAGACCGGCTGGTCGTGATTGCCCTGGACCCCGGCCACGGCGGTGAAGACCCAGGCGCCATCGGGCCAGGCGGCACGCGGGAAAAAGACGTGGTGTTGCAAGTGGCGCAGCGCCTGCGCGAACGCATCAACCAGCAGCCCAATATGCGCGCTTACATGACGCGCGACGGCGACTTTTTTGTGCCGCTGCATGTGCGCGTGCAAAAAGCCAGGCGTGTGCAGGCCGACCTGTTCGTGAGCATTCATGCCGATGCGTTCTTCACGGAGCGCCCGCAAGGCGCCAGCATTTTTGTGCTCAGTGATCGCGGCGCGACCAGCAGCGCAGCCCGCTGGATGGCCGAAAAGGAAAACTCGGCCGACAAGGTCGGCGGCGTGAACATCAAGGCCAAGGATGCGCAGGTCATGAAAGCTTTGCTGGACATGAGCACCACCGCGCAAATCAGCGACAGCTTGAAGCTGGGCGGTGCCATGTTGGGTGAGATCGGCAGCGTGGGCAAGCTGCACAAGCCGCGTGTCGAGCAGGCCAGCTTTGCCGTGCTCAAGGCGCCAGACATTCCAAGCGTGCTGGTCGAGACGGCCTTCATCAGCAACCCTGACGAAGAAGTGCGGCTTAAAAGCGAGGCCTATCAAACGCAATTGGCCGATGCGCTGATGCGCGGCATCTTGCGCTACTTCGCGCGCAATCCGCCGCTGGCGCGCAACAGAGCGCTTTGAACAGGCTTTGAAACGCGCGCCCTGGAGCGCTAGCGCGTCAAAGCGCTGCGGCAGAGGCCCGCCTGGCCTTCCAGGCGCCGTAAAGCACCAGCAGGCCGGGCACCAGAATCATGGCCCAGATGATCTTGCTCAGATTGGCCTGCACCCAGGGCAGGTTGCCAAATAGATAACCCGCGCCCACCAGACCGACCACCCAGATGAAAGCGCCGATGACGTTGAAGGCCGTGAACCTGCCGCGGCTCATCTCAGCTACACCCGCCACAAAAGGCGCGAAGGTGCGCAAAAACGGCATGAAGCGCGCCAGGATGATGGTCACGCCGCCGTAGCGCTCGTAAAAATCATGCGCCTGGTTGAAGGCGCGCTTGTTGAAAAAGCGCGAGTCTTCCCACTGAAAAACCTTGGGGCCAAAGTAGCGACCGATGGTGTAGTTGCATTGGTCACCCAAAATAGCCGCGGCCAGCAAGATAGCCACGGCGATCGGGAAACTGATCAGGCCCGCACCGGCCAGCGCGCCCACGATGAAGAGCAGCGAATCACCCGGCAAAAAGGGCATGACCACCACGCCGGTTTCCACAAAGATGATGAGAAACAACAGGGCGTAAACCCACATTCCATACTGCTGCGTGAAAGCCTCCAGATGGCGGTCCACATGCAAGATGAAGTCAATCAAAAAGCTTACGATTTCCATGTGGGGGATTTTGACACGTGAAGATTGGGCGACCACAGCCCTGCAACAGTGCGGCCACAGTTCTGGCCCCATGCCCCAAGGAAGAGCCCGCCTAGAATCCCGGGCGTGACAACCGCATCCACCTCCTCATCCCAGGCAGCGCTACAGCGCCGGCCCATTCGCGACTTGCCCGACGAGTTGATCAGCCAGATCGCCGCTGGCGAAGTGGTGGAGCGCCCAGCTTCGGTAGTGCGCGAGCTGGTGGACAACGCGCTGGACGCGGGCGCTTCGCAGGTCACGGTGCGCCTTTTGGCCGGTGGCGTGCGACTCATCTTGGTGGAAGACGACGGCCTGGGCATTCCTTCTGACGAGCTGGCTATTGCGCTGCGCCGGCATGCGACCAGCAAAATTGCCAGCCTCGGCGACCTGGAAGCCGTGGACACCATGGGTTTCAGGGGCGAGGCGCTGGCCGCCATCAACTCGATTGCCGACATGAGCCTGCTGTCGCGCCACGAGGGCGGCGATGCGCACGCCTGGCAGCTAGACGGCCGCACCGGCGAGCTGAAACCGGCTGCGCGCAGCCGCGGCACCTCGGTCGAGGTGCGCGAGCTGTTTTACGCCACGCCCGCACGCCGCAAGTTTTTGAAGACCGACGCCACAGAACTCGCGCACTGCATCGAGGCTGTGCGCCGCCATGCCCTGGTGCGGCCCGACGTGGGCTTTGCCATCTGGCATGAGGGCAAGCTGGTCGAGCAATGGCGGGCTTGCCTGCTGCCGGGCAGCCTGAGCGACGGCCAGGCCGAGCTGGACCAGCGCCTGGCCGACGTGCTGGGCACTGACTTCGTTCAAGCTTCCGTGGCTGTGAACTACGAAAGCAGCGCCCGCCGCGCCGATGGCTCACCCGCCGTGCGCGTATGGGGCCGAGCCGGTGTGCCCGACGCCGCACGCTCGCGCGCCGACCAGCAATTTGCCTATGTGAACGGCCGCTTTGTGCGCGACAAGGTGCTCACGCATGCCGCCCGCAGCGCCTACGAAGACGTGCTGCACGGCCACCGCCAGCCGGTCTATGCGCTGTATGTGGAGATGGACCCGGCGCGTGTGGACGTGAACGTGCACCCGACCAAGATCGAGGTGCGCTTTCGGGACAGCCGCGAAGTGCATCAGGCCGTGCGCCATGCGGTGGACAACGCTCTGGCCGCGCCACGCGCCGAGGCAGCCCGCTTGCTGGCAGGACAGCCTGCCGAATCGACAGTTGGCGCAACGAGTGGCGGGGTTGACGGGTTTGGCTGGGCAGGCAACTGGGCTCAGCCCGGTATGAACTTCGCGCCCCGGCAAGACCACCGCGTCAGCGACTTCGAAGCCATGTGGCCAGTAGCTGCAGCGCGTGACACGCAAGCCAACACAAACGCCACCGCGCCCTTGCCCGAGGGCGACTGGCCGCTGGGCCGCGCGCTGGCCCAGTTGCAAGGCATCTACATCCTGGCTGAAAACTCGCAGGGCCTGGTCATTGTTGACATGCATGCCGCGCACGAACGCATCGTTTACGAGCGGCTCAAGCTGCAACTGGCCGGCGCGGCGATTGCCAGCCAGCCCCTGTTGATCCCGGCGACCTTTGCCGCCACACCGCAAGAAATCGCCACGGCGCAAGGCGCAACAGATACCTTGCAAGCGCTGGGCCTGGAGATCACGCCTTTTTCCCCCAAGACTTTGGCCGTGCGGGCTGTGCCCAGCTCCTTGGCCGATGCTGATGCGGTCGAGCTGGCGCGCAGCGTGCTGGCCGAGTTGGCCCAGCACGATGCCAGCAGCGTCATTGAGCGGGCGCAAAACGAGTTGCTGTCAACCATGGCTTGCCACGGCGCGGTGCGCGCCAACCGCAAGCTCACGTTGGATGAGATGAACGGCCTCTTGCGCCAGATGGAAGCCACCGAGCGATCAGACCAGTGCAACCACGGTCGCCCGACCTGGCGGCAGCTGAGCATTCGCGAACTTGACGCGCTGTTTTTGCGCGGGCGCTAGTCGCTCGGCAAAGAGACCTCAGACTCAGAGCAAGAAGGCCGCAGCCGCCGACAGACAAGACGCCGTGGCCACCACGGTGAGCATGGCGCGCAAACGTAACCAACTTCCCAGGCCCAGTGGGCGGTAAAGCTGCGTGTCCACCACGTAGCACAGCAGCAGGCTTGCCGCCATCAGCACCAAGCCCCAGATGCTGTTGAGCAGCAAGGCTGCCCAACCCAGCAAACTAGGCAGTACAGCCCAGATGAGTTGCTTGCGCCTCAGCGTCGGTTGCGGCATGGCCAGCCCCCAATGAATGCCGCCTAAAAAGCTCACGATGAGCGCGGCATAGGCGAGCAAGGCGTTGGCCACCAGGCCCAGCCATTCAGGCGGCAGCGTCCAGAGCCCAGCCGCACCGGCGACAAAAGGCAGCAGCCCGGCAATTCCCAGCAGGCGTGCGTCGCGGCTGGGGCTGCTGGTGGCATGGCCGGCCGCATCGACCGCTGGCTGAACAGTTACATCTTTAAGCATGAGCGGAGTTTAAAAGACCGAACAATCCCAGCGATTAAGCTCAGACTCTGCAATGACTTCAAAACGCCCAGCACTTTTTATGGCCTGGTTGGCCGCGCTCATTTGCGTGCCGCTGCTCTTTGCCGGCTGCAGCACGCTCGACGAGCGCCAGCGGGCCTGGATCTTTCAGCCCAGCGACCGCAACTGGGGCGGCGCCGACCCGCACATGCAAGAGGTCTGGATCGATTTTCAGTCGCGCACCACGGGGCGCGCCAGCCGCTTGAACGGGCTGTGGTTGCCAGCGGCCGAGCCTGAAGGTGGCGCGGAGAAGTCTGCGCCCATCGCCATCAAGGCGGCATTCCACGCTGAACATCAGCCCCTGGCGCAGCCCGCTGGCGAAGGGCCCATCCTGCTTTACCTGCACGGCGCACGCTGGAACGTCAGCGGGTCGACCTTTCGCATGCGCCGCATGCAAGAGCTCGGCTTTTCCGTACTGGGGGTGGACTACCGCGGCTTTGGCAAAAGCAGCCCCGAGCTGCCGTCCGAGCAAATGGCTTATGAAGACGCCCGCGCCGCCTGGGACTGGCTGGCCGCCAAGTACCCCGACCGGCCGCGCTACGTCTTTGGCCACTCCCTGGGCGGACCGATCGCGATCAACTTGGCGGCCGAAGTGAATGACGAAACAGGCACCCTGGTTGAAGGCACGTTTTCGTCCATGGCTGACGTGGTGAGCAGCTTCAAGTGGGGCTGGGTGCCCATTGGTCCCCTGCTGACGCAACGTTTTGAAGCCATCCGCAAAGTCGGCCAGATCGGCTCGCCGCTGCTGGTGGTGCACGGCGGGCAAGACCAGTTGATCAAGCCCGACCTGGGGCGCAAGCTATTTGATGCAGCGGCCGAACCCAAGCGTTTTGTGCTGGTCGAAAACGGGTCGCACCACAACACCAACAGCCTGGGACAAAGCCAGTACCGCCAAGCCATTGCCGACCTGTTCGGCCTGTCGGCCCAGCAAACAAACTAGGCGCCTGAAGCGCCAGCGGGGGCGACTCCGGACGCCGGACACAAGGGTATTTCCTGATACGCTTGACCAGATGTCCGTACGCTCTCCTGACGCCCACTCTACAAGCGCTAGCAGCTCCGCACTGCCTCCGCTCACAGCCTCGGGCATGTCGCCCGGCCTCATCGTCCTGGTGTTGGCACTGTGCCTGGGCATCCAGCCGGTCACTACCGATCTCTATTTGCCCGCCTTGCCGGCGCTGGCCGAAAGTTTTGCGGCCCCCATGGCCGCGGCGCAGTACACGCTGAGCGCACTGCTTCTGGCCTTTGGCCTGTCCCAGCTGATCTGGGGCCCGCTTTCTGACCGCTTTGGCCGCCGGCCCATCTTGCTGTTGGGCCTTGGCGCTTACGGCTTGGCCGCGCTTGGCAGCAGCTTTGCGCCCAGCATGGCCTGGCTGATAGTCCTGCGCGTGGTGCAGGGCGCGGCCATGGGCGCGGTGGTGATGTGTGGCCGCGCCATCGTGCGCGACCTCTACAACCCCACTGAAGGCGCGCGTGTGATCTCCAAGGGCCTGAGTGGCCTGGGCGTGATCGCCTGCCTGAGCGCGCCCATCGGCAGCTTGCTGGCCGGCTTTCTGGGCTGGCGCGCGGCGCTGCTGGCGCCTGCTGTGTTTGCGGCCGTGGCGCTCACCACCATCGCCCTGCGTTTTGATGAAAGCCTCGTGCGGCCCGACGCACGTGCTTTAGAGCCCAAGCGCTTGGTGCAAACCTGGCTGTCCATCCTGCGTCATCCCACCTTTCTCACCTTCTCGGCGCTTTCTGCCGCGTCATACGGCGGCCTGTTCACCTTTTTGGCCACCTCCTCTTTTGTCTTCATCAAGGTTCTGGGCCTGAGCCAGACGCAGTACGGCATGGTGATGTTTGGCATGTCGCTGAGTTATCTGGCGGGCACCTTCTTGTGCCGTTATTTGCTGGCGCGCATGAGCGTGCAGCGTGCGGTGGCGATTGCCGGAGGCATGAGCCTGGCCGGCGGTGGCTTGCTCGCCTTGCTCGACTTGGTCGGCGTGCACAGCCTGTGGGCGGTGCTGCTGCCCTACCTCATCTTCATGCTGGGGCACGGCATTCACCAGCCTTGCGGGCAGAGTGGCGCCGTCGGCCCCTTCCCCAAGGCGGCAGGCACGGCGTCTGCGTTGAACGGGTTTTCAATGATGCTGGTGGCTTTTCTTATGGGCACCTGGCTGGGCACGCACATGGACGGCAGCACGCGGCCGCTGACTTATGGCGTGGCCGCCTGGAGCGTGGCGATTGCCCTGGTCGCGTGGACGGCGGTGCAGCGCCAGGGCCGGCCTGCCGTCTGATATGACAGCGCCCGCCAACAGCCCCGTCACGTCAACTGCGCCAGCCTCGCCAGCATCGCCAGCATCGCCAGCCTGGATAGCGCTGGCGGGTCCCACCGCCTCGGGTAAAACCGCTGCGGCGCTGGCGATTGCTGCGCGCCGGCCGGTTGAAATCATCAGTGTCGATTCAGCGCTGGTGTACCGGGGCATGGACATTGGCACCGCCAAACCCGACGCGCTTGAACTGGCGGCCGCGCCGCATCACCTGATCAACATCCGTGATCCGCTGCAGGCTTACAGCGCGGCCGAGTTCGTCAAGGACGCGACGCGCTTGATGGCCGAGATCCGCGCACGTGGTCGGCTGCCACTGCTGGTGGGCGGCACCATGCTGTACTTCAAGGCCTTGTGGGACGGCCTGGACGACATGCCGCCGGCCGACCCTGCCGTGCGCGAGCAGATTGCAGCAGAAGCCGCCGCGCAAGGCTGGCCCGCCCTGCACGCTGCGCTGGCCTTGCACGACCCGCTGACGGCCGCACGCCTGGCGCCGCAAGACTCGCAGCGCATTGGCCGCGCGCTGGAAGTGTTTCGCAGCAGTGGCCTGCCGCTTTCGCACTTTCAGCAGCGCATTCATGGCGCAGGGGCGGCCTCAGAACCTGGTAGTGAAGCAGGCAGTGAAATAGGCAAAGGCCTTTTCATTTCGCTGGAGCCCGACAACCGCGCCTGGCTGCACGAGCGCATTGCCCAGCGCTTCGACGCGATGCTGGCTGCTGGCTTTCTGGACGAAGTGCGCGTCCTGCGCCGGCGCGGCGACTTGAATGCAGACTTGCCCGCCATTCGCGCGGTGGGTTACCGGCAGGCTTGGCAGTATCTCGATGTCCTGGATGAAATCGAATCGGGCGACGGCAAAGGCACCGTCTTGAAAAAAGCGCAAGAGAATTTTCGGGAGCAAGGCATCGCCGCCACCCGCCAGTTGGCCAAGCGCCAGATCACCTGGCTGCGCAGCATGCCGCAGCGCCGCGTCGTGCCGGCCGACGCGCCAGATGCGCTGGCGCAGGTTTTGAACATCACGGAGAGCTTGCCATGAGCCTGCGCATCACCGACCTGGCCAAACGCTATGGCGACAACACGGTTTTTGAAGGCGTGTCCTTGACCGTCGAAGCCGGCGAGTTCGTCGCCATCGTCGGCGAGTCGGGCGTGGGCAAATCCACCTTGCTCAACTGCATGGCCGGCCTGGACCACTGGGACCAGGGCGCGGTTGAACTGCAAGGCCAGGCGTTGAACGGGCTGGACGAAGCCGCCCGCGCGCGCCTGCGCCGACGTGATGTTGGCTTTGTGTTTCAAGCCTTTCATGTGCTGCCGCATCTGGACGTGGCGCAGAACATCGGCCTGCCCTTGCTGCTGCTGGGCCAGAGCGACCCGGTGCGTGTGCAGCACATGCTCGAAGCCGTGGGCCTGCAAGGCATGGGCGCACGCCTGCCGCAGCAGCTTTCAGGCGGGCAGTTGCAGCGTGTGGCCATTGCGCGGGCGCTGGTGCACAAGCCCGCCTTGCTGCTGGCCGATGAGCCCACCGGCAACCTTGACCCGCAAACCGCCGAGCGCGTGATGGACGCGCTGGTGGCACAAACACGTCTGCAAGGCTCGGCCCTGGTGCTGGTCACGCATTCAGCTGCGGCCGCTGCACGGGCTGACCGCGTGTTGCAACTGCGGGCCGACGGCATCGCCCCCCTTGCAGTACAGCTCGCCGCGCACTGAGCAGCCCCACGCACATGCCTGTCTTGCGCGCCCTGCTGCTCACGTACTCGTGGCAAGAACTCAAGCATCACCCCTGGCGCAACGCGGCCGCCGTGCTGGCCGTGATGCTGGGCGTGGCGCTGGCGTTTTCGGTGCACCTCATCAACGCGTCAGCGCTGAGCGAGTTTTCGCAAGCCGTGCGTTCGGTCAATGGCCAGCCTGACCTGGAACTGCGCGCCGCGCAAGGCAGTTTTGACGAAGCGCTGTATGAGCGCGTGGCCAGTCATCCGCAGGTGGCGCTGGCCAGTCCGGTGCTGGAACTGAGCACCTATGCATCAACAACTGGTCCAGGCAGCACACGCGTTTCAGTCCGCGTACTGGGTGTGAACGCGCTGCTGCTGCCGCAAATCGCGCCGTCGTTGATGCCCGTGCCCAGCGCAGGCGCGGATCGCTTTGCGCTGTTCGCGCCTGGTCAGGTCTTTCTGAACGCAGCCGCACGAGATCGCCTGCCCGGCGATGCCTTGCAACTGCAAACCGGGCTGCGTCTGGTGGACGTCAAGGTGGCGGGCAGCGTGGCCGCCGGTGGCGGGCCACTGCTGGTGATGGACCTGGGCGCGGCGCAAGACTTGTTTGACCGCGGCGGCACGCTCACGCGCATCGACCTGCGCCTGCGCCCCGGCGCGGACCGTGCGGCCTTGACGCAGAGCCTTAAAGCCCAGCCAGGCTGGCCAGCACAAATGAGCATGAGCGAGCCTGGCGATGCAGCGCAGCGTGTGAGCCAGCTCTCGCGCGCATACCGCGTCAACCTCACGGTGCTGGCTTTGGTGGCGCTTTTCACTGGCGCCTTTTTGGTGTTCTCAGTCTTGTCGCTCAGCGTGGCCAAGCGGGCGCAGCAGTTTGCGCTGCTGGGCGTGCTGGGCCTGACGGGCCGCGAGCGTCTGCAACTGGTGCTGTGGGAGTCACTGGCGTTGGGCCTTTTGGGCAGCTTGCTGGGCGTGGCGCTGGGCACAGGCTTGGCGGCCTTGGCCTTGCGCGTGTTGGGGGGCGATTTGGGCGGCGGCTACTTTGCCGGCGTGGCGCCCACGCTGCACTGGAGCGCGGGCGCGGCTTTGCTCTACGGCGCGCTGGGCGTGGCAGCGGCCGTGGTCGGCGGCTGGTGGCCGGCGCGCACGGCCCAGCAGTCGCCGCCTGCGCAAAGCCTCAAAGGCCTCGGCGCGGCACTGGGCCGGCCGAGTAAGCCCTGGTGGAGCCTGGCGCTGCTGATCGCTAGCGGCGCACTGGCGATGCTGCCGCCTGTGGCGGGCCTGGCCATAGGCGCTTACTTTTCTGTGGCGCTGCTGCTGGTCGGCGGCATCAGCGCCCTGCCCGCTTTGATTGGTTTGCTGTATGGCCGGCTCAGCCCTTTGGTAGCGCGGCGCGCCTTGCCCATGCTGGCGGTGGAACGTGCACGCCGGGTGCGTGAAAGCGCGGGCGTGGCTGTGAGCGGCGTGGTCGCTTCGCTCAGCCTGGCGGTGGCGCTGACCATCATGGTCGCGAGTTTTAGGCAGTCCGTGACTGACTGGCTGGACGTGGTGCTGCCCGCCGACCTGTACGTGCGCACGGCAGCCAGCACCGCTGCCAGTGACACCGCTTACTTCACGCCCGAGTTTGCCGACAGCGTGGCGCGTGTGCCAGGCGTGGCACGCGTGGGCCGCCAGCGCGTGGCGCAGTTGCTGCTGGATGCGCAACGCCCGGCCGTCGCCTTGATTGCGCGGGACATGCAGGACCCGGCGCGCGCCTTGCCCCTGGTGGGCTCGGCTGTGGCGGTGCCGGCAGGCGCCATTGCCATTTACGTGAGTGAACCGATGCGCGATCTGTATGGCGCTGAAATCGGTAGGGCTTTTGCGCCGCTGGGGCCAGCGCTGGGAACGGCGCAAGTTTTTGTGGTCGCAGGCGTGTGGCGCGACTATGCACGGCAGTTCGGCGCGATTGCGATGGACCAGCGCGACTTTGTGCGGCTCACAGGCGACGCCCGCGTGAACGACCTGGCTCTGTGGCTGGACGAAGGCGCACGTGAAGACAGCGTGCAGCAAGCGGTGCGCGAACGAGCTGCTTTGGCCGGCGCTTCTAGCGGGCTCCTTGAATTCGCCTCGGTCCGGGAGATTCGCGCGACCTCACTGCGTATTTTTGACCGCAGCTTTGCCGTAACGTATTGGCTGCAAGCAGTGGCGATTGCGATTGGTCTTTTTGGCGTGGCGGCGAACTTCAGCGCCCAAGTGTTGGCCAGGCGCAAGGAGTTCGGCCTGCTGGCCCACCTGGGCCTGACGCGCCGGCAGATCCTGACGGTGGTCGCCGGTGAGGGGGCCGCCTGGACACTGATGGGCTCCATCGCCGGCCTGGGCCTGGGCCTGGCGGTGTCGGTGGTGCTGGTGCATGTGGTCAACCCGCAGAGCTTTCACTGGACCATGGATTTGCAACTGCCGTGGTGGCGTTTGATGAGCTTGTGCGCAGCGGTGGTGGTAGCGGGCACGCTGACGGCCTGGCTGGCAGGCCGCGCGGCAGCCAGCGCCGACGCGGTGCTGGCGGTCAAGGAAGATTGGTAGCATGCCGCCACGCACGGTCGCGCTGTGTTCGAGTCGTTACGCAAAATCAGGACCCTTGTGATGCAAATGTCATGAAGCCCGCCTACGATGGTTTCTCTTCGCCGTTGATCACGTTGCACTCGCATGCGCTTTGGTCAACATGAGACAAGCAACTACACAAAAGACGAGACATGGCCTACAACGACTCCCCACCCTCCCGTCCTGACAAGGCGGACCGACCCCGTCAATCAGAACGGAACGACAAGACAAAAGATAAATCCCAGGATCGCCCTTTTCGCATCGAGAGCAGTGCCCCTGCGCGCAGCAGCTTGTTGCCTGAGGGCAGCACCCGTGAGTTTTACCGGGACCGCGGCCTGGCCGTTGCGGTGGCCGTCAAGAGCCTGAGTGACCCTACGCGTCAGCAGGTGCGCGTGGTCCACGTTCCCAGTGGCGAGGTGGTGTTCGAGTCCGAAGCGCCGCAGCGGCCGCAGCGGTGATGACTTGCTGAGGCGCCGCACTTTAATTGCAGCCAGCGCCGCCGCGGCCGCAACGCATGCATTGCCTGCCAGCGCACTGCCCGTCAAGCCACTGGTGTTTCCGCGCGACTTTGGCGCGCACCCGGACTTGCGCACGGAATGGTGGTACGTCACGGGCCAGGCTGTGACGAGCGGCGCGGTGGCCCAAGCGGAGCGCGCCTTTGGTTTTCAGCTGACGTTTTTTCGCACCCGCGTCGATGCGGCGCAATCCCTCAAGTCAAAGTTTGCAGCGCGCCAGCTGGTCTTTGCGCATGCCGCGCTGACTGACGTTCAAGGCCAGCAGCTTTGGCATGACCAGCGCATCGCACGCGAAGGTTTTGGCCAGGCCTTTGCCAGCAAAGAAGACACCGACCTGAAGCTGGGCGACTGGACTTTGCAGCGCACGCCCGGCACTGAATCAGGCGCTTACCGGGCTCGCCTGCCCGCGCGCGATTTTGCGTTGGCGCTGGACTTCATGCCCACGCAGCCGCTGATCTTGCAAGGCAAGGCCGGGCTCTCGCGCAAGGGGCCTGAGGAGCGGCAGGCGAGCTATTACTACAGCAAGCCGCAGCTGGCGACCCGTGGCCAGCTGACGCTCAAGGGCCAGCGTTTTGACGTCGTTGGTAAAGCATGGCTGGACCATGAATGGAGCGATGAGTTGCTGCACCCCGAGGCGCGCGGCTGGGACTGGATCGGCATGAACCTAGACGACGGTAGCGCGCTCACCGCCTTTCAGTTGCGTAACGCGGCTGGCGGCGCGGTATGGGACGGCGGCTCTTTCAGGCCGGCGCCTGGCAAGGAAGGCGTTGGCAGTCTCTACACCTTCAGCCGCGGTGAAGTGCAGTTCAAGCCCGTTCGCTTTTGGACCAGCCCGCTCACGCAGGCGCGTTACCCGGTGGAATGGATAGTCCGCACGCCGGCCGACTTTTATACCGTCAAGGCCGTGATCGACCAGCAGGAACTCGACAGCCGGCAGTCCACCGGCGCGGTGTATTGGGAAGGCCTGAGCGATCTCATCGACAGCAATGGCAAGCACGTGGGGCGCGGGTACCTGGAGATGACGGGCTACGCATCGCCGCTGCGTTTGTAAACCCAAAGCTGCGTGATGAGCGCGCAGTGAGCGCCAAACTACCTCGCCAGGTAGCCGCCGTCCACTGCGTAGTAAGCCCCGGTAACAAAAGACGCCCGGCTTGAAACCAGCCAGGCCACCAACTCCGCCACTTCTTCAGGCTGCCCCAGCCGCCCGATGGGATGGGCCGCGAGCAGCGCCGCATTCACAGCCGGGTCTTGCTCAAAGCTACTGATCATGGGCGTGTGAATGAAAGCCGGCCCGACGGTGTTGATGCGCACGCCTTGCGCCCCATATTCCAGCGCGGCCGTGCGCGTCAGGCCCAGCACGCCGTGCTTGGCGGCGGTGTAGGCCGGCGCGTTGGCAAAGCCGACCTGACTCAAGATCGAGCCGATATTGACGATGGACCCGCCACCGCCTTTGAGCATTGCGGGGATCTGGTACTTCATGCCGTAGAACACGCCGCTCAGGTTGATGTTGAGCACCTGCGCCCAGCCGTCCAGCGGGTAGTCGGCCGTGGGCATCGTGGGCCCGCTGATGCCGGCGTTGTTGCAGGCCACGTCGAGCCGGCCGAAATGCGCCAAGGTCTTGTCCACCAGCGCCCGCGAATGTTCGGGATTGCCCACGTCGGCGGCCTCAAACTGCGCATCGCCGCCTGAAGCGCGCAGCAGTTCCACAGTCGCTTGCCCGCCTTGCTGATTGACATCTGACACCACCACCTTGGCACCCTCGCGTGCAAACACCTGCGCTATCGCCCGGCCAATGCCGGAGGATGCGCCGGTGACCAAAGCCACTTTGCCGTTGAGCATTTGTTTTCCTCGCGTTTGTTTTTATGAAGCCTTAAAGACTAAGACGCGCCCTGCGTTCAGGCCAGCGTGCAGCTGCCCGCCGCCGGGTCAGACACGGGCGCGGGGCGCATCGCTAAACTCACCGGGATGGTCACCTCTTCCGCTTCTTCTGCATCCTCTGGCTCTGCGCCTTCGCCGGCTGTCCAGGCTGCCACGGCAAGCGCCGCCGCTGCGCTTTCGTCTTCCGCCGCCGTACCCGCCAAAGGTTCGCCCAAGTCACTGTCGGGCCTTTTGCCCTTCTTGCGGCCTTACCGTTTTCGCATCGCTCTGGCGCTGCTGTTCCTCACGCTCGCAGCTGGCGCCACGCTGGTGTTTCCGCTGGCGCTGCGCGGCTTGATCGACAGCGGCCTGGCCCAAGCCGACAAAGGCGAGCAGCTGATGAGCCTGCGGAACCATTTCTTTGAGCTCTTTGGCGTGGCCGCTGCACTGGGCCTTTTCTCAGCCGGGCGCTTTTATTTGGTCAGCTGGCTGGGCGAGCGCGTGACTGCGGATTTGCGCAACGCCGTGTACACGCACGTGCTGCGTCAAAGCCCCGAGTTTTTTGAAACCACGCAAACCGGCGAAGTGCTGTCGCGCCTTACGACGGACACCACGCTGGTCCAGGCGGTGGTGGGCTCGTCGCTGAGCATGGGTTTGCGCAACGCCGTCATGGGCACGGGTGCGCTGGCCATGCTGATCTACACCAACCCCTACGTGATGATCCAGGTCTTCGGCATCCTGGTGCTGATCGTGCTGCCCAGCGTGTGGTTTGGCCGGCGCGTGCGCAAGCTGTCGCGCGCCAGCCAGGACCGCGTGGCCGACTCCAGCGCCATTGCAGCTGAAGTGCTGAACGCGATTCCGGTGGTGCAAAGCTACACCGCCGAAGGCCGCGAGGCCGAGCGATTCAATGCCTCGACTGGCAACGCGTTTCAGGTCGCGGTGCGCCGCACGGCCGCGCGCTCTGTGCTGGTCGGCTTCATCATCATCGCGACGTCGGCCGCGCTGCTCTGGGGTCTGTACCAAGGCACACAAGCGGTGGTGCGTGGCGACATCTCGGCCGGCCACCTGGGGCAGACAGTGGTCTACGTGATTATTTTGGCCAGCGCTTTTGCGGTGCTCGGCGAGGTGTACGGCGACTTGCTGCGCGCAGCAGGCGCCACCGAGCGCCTGATGGAACTGCTGGGCAGTCGCTCGCCAATCTCGTCGCCCGCCGATCCGGTCAAGGCGCCCACGCCGCAAGCCGGCAGCGAGCTGGCTTTTGAAGGCGTGACTTTTCACTACCCCTCGCGCCCCTTGATCCCCGCGCTCAGCGACTTCACGCTGCACGTCAAGCCCGGTGAGACGGTAGCGATCGTCGGCCCGAGTGGTGCGGGCAAGAGCACCGTGTTTCAGCTGCTGCTGCGCTTTTATGATCCACGTGCTGGCCGCATCACGCTCGACGGCGTGGCCACGCAGCAGATGGATTTGCATGACTTGCGTGAGCGCATCGGTATCGTGCCGCAGGACGCGGTGATTTTTTCCAACAGCGCACTCGAGAACATCCGTTACGGCCGGCCTGAGGCCAGCGATGCAGAAGTCAAAGCCGCAGCGCAAGCGGCCTTTGCGCACGAGTTCATCACGGCCTTGCCTGAAGGCTACGACACCTTTTTGGGCGAGCGCGGCGTGCGTTTGTCAGGCGGCCAGCGTCAGCGCATCTCGATTGCGCGTGCCATGCTCAAGAATCCGCCGCTGCTGCTGCTCGACGAAGCGACCAGCGCGCTGGACGCCGAGAGCGAGCGCATGGTGCAAGCCGCGCTCGAATCTGCCATGCGCGGGCGCACCACGCTGGTCATCGCGCACCGCCTGGCGACAGTGCAGCAAGCCGACCGCATCCTGGTGCTGGACCACGGCCGTTTGGTCGAAGAAGGCACGCACGCCGATCTGGTCAAGCAAGGCGGCATTTATGCGCGCTTGGCTGAGCTGCAGTTCAATGCCTGAGGCTGGATTCCCTAACTATGCTTTTAATGCATAGTTAGAAATCAAGCCGGCCTTGGACATCTCGGGCGGGCGCTCCTAAGCTGCAAGCATTGCTTTCAAAACAGGAGACTTTCATGACGCAAGCCGCGCCCGCCAACGCCGCCCTGGCACTCCACGCTCACCAGGTGGACCCACTCAGCCAGGCGACTCACGCCCTGCCCTCCTACCTGAACCCGAACGCGCTCGGCCCCTGGGGCAACTACCTGCAGCAGGTAGACCGCGTGGTACCTCACCTGGGCAAATTGGCGCGTTGGGCCGAAACGCTCAAGCGCCCCAAGCGCGTGCTGATCGTGGACGTGCCCATTGAGATGGACGACGGCCGCATTGCGCACTTTGAAGGCTACCGCGTGCAGCACAACGTCTCGCGCGGGCCGGGCAAGGGCGGCGTGCGTTTTCACCAGGACGTGACGCTGTCTGAAGTGATGGCGCTGTCGGCCTGGATGTCGATCAAAAACGCGGCGGTGAACGTGCCTTACGGCGGCGCCAAAGGCGGTATCCGCGTAGACCCAAAAACGCTCTCACGCGGCGAGCTGGAGCGCATGACCCGCCGCTACACGAGCGAGATCGGCATCATCATCGGCCCGAACAAAGACATCCCCGCGCCGGACGTGAACACCAATGAGCAGATCATGGCGTGGATGATGGACACCTATTCCATGAACACCGGCTCGACGGCCACGGGCGTGGTCACCGGCAAGCCGGTAGACCTGGGCGGCTCGCTGGGCCGGCGCGAAGCCACGGGGCGCGGCGTCTTCACGGTGGGCTGCGCAGCGGCGCATCACCTGGGCCTGGAGATTGACGGCGCGCGCGTGGCCATTCAGGGCTTTGGCAATGTGGGCGGGGTGTCTGGCAAGCTCTTTGCCGAGGCGGGCGCGCGCATCGTGGCCGTGCAAGACCATGGCGGCACGATTTACGCAGCCGGTGGGCTGGACGTGCCAGCGCTGCTGCGGCACGTGGCCGAAGCCGGCACCGTGCACGGCTTTGCCTTTGCTGAAGTTTTGCCGGACGAGCAGTTCTGGGACGTGGACTGCGACATCTTGATCCCGGCTGCGCTGGAGCAGCAGATCACCGAAACCAACGCCCACCGCATCCGCGCGAAGATGGTGATCGAAGGCGCGAACGGCCCGACCACGCCGCAGGCCGACGACATCTTGCAAGAGCGCGGGGTGCTGGTGGTGCCCGACGTGATCGCCAACGCGGGCGGCGTGACGGTGAGCTACTTTGAGTGGGTGCAGGATTTTTCGAGCTTCTTCTGGGACGAAGAAGAGATCAACGCACGGCTGGTGAAGATCATGAAAAACGCCTTTGCCGGCGTGTGGTCGGTGGCGCAAGACCGCAAGGTCACGCTGCGCACGGCCACTTTCATCGTGGCTTGCCAGCGCATCTTGCATACGCGGGAATTGCGCGGCTTGTATCCCTGAGCTGCTCTACTGCAGCGTTCCCTTCAGCGCGTCGGGAATGGGCAGCGGCATGACCGGTATGCCTTCTTCCAGCAAGGCTACTGCCTCGGCCGGCGTGGTCTGGCCACGGATGTTGCGCTCTTCGGCCTCACCATAATGCATTTGCCGCGCCACTTCTGCGAAGTCCGAGCCCACGTCTTCGGTGTTGGCCAGGACCTTGCGCACTTGCTGGAGATAGCTGGCTTGCAGTGCCTGCAAGGCATGCAGGGCCTGGGTTTGTTCAGGTGAAGATGCCAATGTAGCCATTGCGGCCGGCGTGCTCTGCGCGTTCGAAACCGGGGCTGCCTTTGCATCACTCTGCGCGCCCAGGTTCAGGCGGGGTGCGCTGAGTTGCTTGTGAATCTCAGCGCTGCCGCAGAGCGGGCATGTCACCAGGCCTTGGGCCAGCTGCCCCTGAAAATCGGCCTCAGAGCCAAACCAGCCTTCAAACACATGCTGCTGCCCGCATTTGAGGTCGAGGACTTTCATACAGGCTAGACCGTTACCCAGTCCAGCGACCAGGCGCCGCTGCGCAGGTTCTGCAACCAAAGCGCGGCCGTCAGGGTCTTGGCGTCAGTCACGCTGCCGTCGCGACAGCCGACCAGCAACTCGTCCAGGCTGGCCGTGAACACATCCAGAAACTCACCCTCATCAAGTTGGCGCTCGCCCAAGTGCAGGTCGCGCGCAAACCAGATGTCGATGAATTCGGTGGAGTAAGCAATGACGGGATGCAGCACGCCGGCGCGCGCCCACTGGCGGGCGCGGTAGCCGGTTTCTTCCATCAGCTCGCGCTGCGCGCAAGCCAGCGAGTCTTCGCCGGCGTCCAGCTTGCCCGCTGGAAACTCCACCATCACGGCCTGCACCGGGTAGCGGTATTGCCGCTCCATCACGAGCCTGCCATCAGGCAGTTCGGCCACGATCATCACAGCGCCTGCATGCACCACATATTCACGGGTGGCCGATTGCCCATTGGGCAGGCGCACGGTGTCGCGAAAGGCTCGCAAGAAATTGCCGCGCAAGATCTCTTCGCTGGCCTCGGTTGCTTCATGCAGGTGGGCCGGGCCGGGCGCGGCAAGAGGGACTCCCGGCATGCTGGTTTTGCGAGCCAGCGCCAGGCCAGTGCCCGGCACGCCGAGAGACGAATCAGCGCGTTTCATCGCAGCTTGAAAAGGTAGCGGTAGGCAAAGCCGGGGAAGGCGAAGGTCAAAAAGAGTGCACCGGTGATGGTGTAGAACTCCCAGCCCTGCGGCGCGACTTGACCGGCCTGGTGCTCCAGAGCCAGCGCGATCAGCCCGACGATGAAATACCACAGCACCAATTCAAGCAGTCGCCAAGGCAGGCCTTTACCGGCGCTCAGGCGGATCACGCCCATAAAACGTTCAGTGAGAAAAGGCAGGTTGGCTGCCAGCAAGGCCAGCAAGACCACCGCCCAGACTTGTGCGGTCTGGCTCATGGCAGGTGCTTCAGAGGGTCTTGATCAGTGCAGCAACGGCGTTGCTGCACAAGGTCATGAGGCCGCCCGGGGCCAGGCCCAGCACGAGCACCAAGGCGCCATTGATGGCCAGCACCACGCGTGCGTCGCCTGGCGCTTCAATCGCGGTCGGCATGCCGGGGTTGGGTGCATCAAAGTACATGACCTTGACGACGCGCAGGTAATAAAACGCGCCGATCAATGAGGCCAGCACTGCAAACACGGACAACACCAGGTATGGCGTCTGGCCTGAAGCCAGCAGGGACTGGAGCACCGCCAGCTTGGCGTAAAAACCAACCACAGGCGGCACACCGGCCAGGGAGAACATGGCCAAGGCCATGACGCCAGCGAACAAAGGGCTGCGCTGGTTCAGGCCAGCCAGATCAGTGATCTCTTCAGACTCATGGCCTTGGCGCGCCAGCAGCAAGATGATGCCGAAGGCGGCCAACGTGGTCAGCACATAGGTAACCATGTAGAACATGGCCGCGCCGTAAGCCGACTCCGCATTGTTCTGGTTGCCGTTGACGATGCCGGCCAGCATGGCCAGCAGCAAGAAGCCCATTTGCGCGATGGTGGAAAACGCCAGCATGCGCTTGAGGTTGGTCTGCGCAATGGCGGCAAAGTTGCCGACCACCAGCGAGCCGACAGCCAGAACGCCCAGCATCTGCTGCCAGTCAATGGCCAGCGGCAACATGCCCTGCACCAAAAGGCGCATGACCATGGCAAAGGCAGCGAGTTGCGGTGCAGCGCCGATCAGCAAGGTCACAGCGGTTGGCGCGCCTTGGTAAACGTCAGGCAGCCACATGTGAAAAGGCACAGCGCCAAGCTTGAAAGCCAGGCCCGCGACGATGAACACCAGACCGAACACCAGCACCTGATGCTTGACCTGACGGCTCGCAATCGCCTGGAAGACTTCGTTCACGTTCAGCGAGCCGGTCGCGCCGTAGAGCATGGACAGGCCGTAGAGCAAAAAGCCCGAAGCCAGCGCGCCCAGCACGAAGTACTTCATAGCCGCTTCGGTGGCGGTCGCGTCGTCGCGGCGCAAGGCTACCAAGGCATAGCTGGACAGCGTCATCAACTCCAGGCCCATGTAGATGACCAAGAAGTTATGGCCCGAGATCATCACGAAGATGCCGAGCAAGGAGAACAGGCTGAGCGTGAAGAACTCGCCGCCGCCCAACATGCCGCGGTCAGCCACGTAAGGGCGGCCATAGACCAGCGAGACCATCAAGGCAACCGTGGCAAAGCACTTGAGCCAGTTGCCCATGGGGTCGCTCACCACCATGCCGCCAAAACCAAGCGCCGTGGCGCCGTGGCTGGCATAGACGGCTTGCAGCAATGCCACGCCTGCGAGCGTGAGCAGCGTAAGCACGTAGGTCAGCCCGCGCTGCGGTGTCTTCACGCCCAGGTCCAGCAAGGCAATGAAGCAAGCCATCACCAAGAGGATGATTTCGGGAAGCACGGTTATCAAGCTGAGGGAGTCGATCATCGCAATTCTTCTAAAACGTAGTTCTCGGGCACGCGGGCAGTCAGGTCACTCAAGGCAGCTTGGAGGCGGCGACATGCTTGAGCAACTCAAGCACGGAAGGGTCCATCACGTCTGTAAACGGCTTGGGGTAGATGCCCATGTAAAGCACGGCAGCTGCCAACAGCCCCAGCATGAGGAACTCACGGCTGTTGATGTCCACCAAGGCCTTGACGTCGTCATTGGCCACGGGGCCCAGGTACACGCGCTTGAACATCCAGAGGGTATAGGCCGCGCCAAAGATCAAGGCAGATGCTGCAGCCAAACCAATCCAGAAGTTGGCCTTGATCGCCCCCAAAATCACCATCCACTCACCCACGAAGCCGGCCGTGCCCGGCAAGCCGCAGTTGGCCATGGCGAACAGCAAGGCAAAGGCTGCGAACTTGGGCATGGTGTTGACCACGCCGCCGTAGCTGGCAATTTCACGCGAGTGCACACGGTCGTACAAAACCCCGATACACAAGAACATGGCGGCCGACACAAAGCCGTGGGCAATCATCTGCACGATGCCGCCGGACACACCCAGCGGATTGAAGATGAAAAAGCCCAGCGTGACGAAACCCATGTGGGCGACAGACGAATAAGCCACCAGCTTCTTCATGTCCTTCTGGACCATGGCCACCAGGCCCACGTAAATGACAGCAACCAACGACAAGGCAATCATCAGCCAGGCCCATTCGCGCGATGCGTCAGGAGCAATCGGCAACGAGAAACGCAAGAAACCATAGGCGCCCAGCTTGAGCATGATGGCCGCCAGCACAGCCGAGCCACCGGTAGGCGCCTCAACGTGGACGTCAGGCAGCCAGGTGTGCACCGGCCACATCGGCACCTTCACGGCGAAGGCCGCGAAGAAGGCAAAGAACAGCAGGGTCTGCGTAGTCGCGTCCAGAGGGAGCTTGTGCCAGGTGGCCAAGTCAAAACTGCCTCCAGACTTGATAAACAAGAACACCAGCGCCACCAGCATGAGCAGCGAGCCCAGCAAGGTGTAAAGGAAGAACTTGAAGGCCGCGTAGATCTTATTGGGGCCGCCCCAGATACCGATGATGAGGTACATCGGGATCAGCGTAGCCTCAAAGAAGACGAAGAACAGCAGGCCGTCGAGCGCAGAAAAGACTCCGATCATGAGGCCGCTCAAGATCAGGAAGGCGCCCATGTACTGGTTCACGCGCGTCGTGATGGCTTCCCAGCTGGCAATGACGACGACCACGGTGATGAAGGACGTCAGCAACACGAACCACAGCGAAATGCCGTCCAGACCCAGGTGGTAGTTGACGTTGAAGCGTGCGATCCACGGCGCTTTTTCAACGAACTGCATGGCGGCGCTGCCCACCTCAAAGCCGCCATACAGCGGCAGAGTGACAAGGAAGCTGACCAGCGCGCCCACGAGCGCCAGCCACCGCACGGCGCCAGCTTGCTCGTCACGTCCCAAGGCCAGTAAGACCACCCCAAAGAAAATCGGCGTCCAGATCGCCAGGCTCAACAATCCCATTGCGTTTCTTCCTACTTGTTCTTATTGATTGAGCCAGACGAAATACGTCAGCAGCGCAAAGATGCCGATGATCATTCCAAAGGCATAGTGGTAAATGAAGCCCGACTGAATGCGGCGCACCAGACCTGCTGTCCAGCCCACCAGCTTCCACGATCCATTGACCACCGCGCCGTCAATCACGGCTTGGTCGCCGCCCTTCCACAGGGCGATGCCGAGGCCACGCGCGCCCTTGGCCAGCACGTTTTCATTGAACCAGTCCAGGTAGTACTTGTTCTCAAGCAAGGTGTAGATCGGCATGGCCATGCGCTTGATGGCCGTCGGCAAGGCCGGGTTGATCATGTACATGTAGTAAGACAGTGCCACACCGGCGACGGCCAGCCAGAACGGTGCGGTTTGCAAACCATGCAAAGCCATTTGCGCCGGGCCGTGGAAGATTTCGGCCAACTCGGCCATGGCGCCGTGCTTGGCCGCGTCCACAAAAATTGAGTCCTTGAAGAAGTCTCCGAACAGCATGGGCTCAATCGCCAGGAAGCCGATGACAACTGAAGGGATGGCCAGCAAGATAAGCGGCACCGTCACCACCCATGGCGACTCGTGCGGTTTGTGCTCGTCGTCGTGGTGGTCAGTACCGTGAGCATCGGCCGCATGGCCGTGGTCATCATGGTGCGCGTCAGGGTGCGCATCGGGGTTCTGGTCGTAGCGCTCCTTGCCGTGGAAGACCAGGAAGTACATGCGGAAGGAATAAAAAGCCGTGACGAACACGCCAGCCAGCACCGCGAAGTGGGCAAAGCCAGCGCCGGGCAAGGTACTCGCGTGCACCGCTTCGATGATGCTGTCTTTGGAATAAAAACCTGCGAAGAGCGGCGTGCCAATCAAAGCGAGCGAGCCCAGCAACGAAGTGATCCAGGTGATCGGCATGTACTTCTTCACATTGCCCATCCAGCGGATGTCCTGGTTGTGGTGCATGCCCATGATGACCGAGCCAGCG
>CAZNQE010000018.1:0-37448 GCA_964575005.1 uncultured Polaromonas sp.
AACTGGTCCTTAGCCCCCGTATCAGAAGGATACTGCGCTACAAAATCAGGAGCAATTACGACATAGGCCTTGACCACGGCCCCGCGCTCGGCGTCGGGCTTGGGCACCACGGCTGCGTTGGCCACCGCCGGGTGCTTGACCAGGCAGTTTTCAATTTCACCGGGCCCAATGCGGTAGCCCGCCGACTTGAAGACATCGTCCGCCCGACCTTCGTACCAAAGGTAGCCGTCGGCATCGCGCCTGGCCATGTCGCCGGTGCGGCACCAGTCACCCGTGAACTTGGCGCGTGTTGCAGCGTCCTTGTTCCAGTAGCCCAGGAAAAAGATGGGATTGGCGTCGCCGTGCACATCGAAGCGGTGCAGCGCCACATCGCCAGGCACGCCCACAGCGCATTCATTACCCGCCTCGTCGATCACCGCCACGCGATGGCCGGGATAGCCCTTGCCCATGCTGCCGGGCCGGGCTGGCCAAAAGCGGTCGCAATTGCCCACGATGTAGTTGATCTCGGTCTGGCCGAACATCTCGTTGATGACGACGCCTAGCTCGTCTCGCGCATAGGCAAACACGGCGTCGCCCACCGCCTCGCCGGCGCTCATGATGGCTTCGAGCGACAGCGCGAAATGCTCGCGCGGCTGGGGGTAGGCTTTCATCATGGCCTTGAGCGCCGTGGGGAACAAAAAGGTGTGCGTCACACCCTGGTCCTGCATCAGGCTGAAAGCCAGCTCCGGGCTGAAGCGCCCGTTGTACGCCACGATGGGCCGGCCGAAGTACAGCGTCGGCAACAAGGCATCCATCAGCCCGCCCGTCCAGGCCCAGTCGGCTGGCGACCAGAACACCGCGTGCGTGCCGGCGTTGGTCTCGGCATCAAAACCAAACCAGTTCTGACTGGCCACAAAACCAGGCAAATTGCCAATGAGCGCCCGATGCGGCAGCAAAGCGCCCTTGGGTGGGCCGGTGGTGCCGCTGGTGTAAATCAAGATGGCCGCATCATCCGCACGCGTGCGCAGGGGTTTGAAGGGCCCGGCCATGGCAGCGAGAGCGGCCTGATAGTCGGCGTCACCCTGCCCCTGCGCGTCGCCGGCCGCCATCACGCAGCGCAGCGCCGGGCACTCTGTGCGAATCGCCAGCACATTGGCCATGGAACTCTCGTCCGCAATGGCCACCACGGCACCGCTGTCTTGCAGCCGATAGGCCAGCGCCTCGGGGCCGAAGAGCATGGACAGTGGCATTGCCACTGCGCCCATTTGCAGCACCGCCATGTAAGCCACGGCGGTCTCAAAACGTTGCGGCATGACGATGGCCACACGGTCACCACGGCGCACGCCCAGCGCCTTCAGCGCATGGCTCAGGCTGTCTGCCGCCTGCTGCAGCTCGGCATAGGTGTAGTAAGTGCTTTCAGCGCCAGGGCGGTGCGCGCGAATGGCCACGCGTCGCAGGGCCGGCGCATGCGCATCGCCAGCCGGCGCAGCCTCAGCCCAGCGACGGCAACAAACATCTGCAATGTTGAAATAGGTGCCCACTTGCCAGCGAAAGCTGGCGTGCATGGCGGCATAGAGGTCGACTGGATCGGCCGGCTTGTCTCGGTCTTGACTGTGCTCAGTCATCTCGCTTCGTATCATGGCCGCCAATGTACAAAGAAAAACGCATCGCCCGCAGCGAGTTTGTCCCTATTCGCAGTCTCAATTACCACGTGCTGCAGTGGGGTACGACTTCGAATTCAAGCGGCGGCCCCGCGCCTATGGTGCTGGTCCATGGCTGGATGGACGTCGGCGCCTCCTATCAATTCATGGTCGATGCGATGTCCGACGCTTTCATGACGGGGCGGTGCGTGCTGGCCCCCGACTGGCGGGGCTTTGGACTGACGTCGGCCGGCCCAGCGGACAGCTTCTGGTTCCCCGACTACCTGGCCGACCTGGACTTCATGCTGGACCACTATTTTCCTGGCCAGCAGGTGGACCTGGTGGGCCACAGCATGGGCGGCAATGTGGCCATGCTGTATGGCGGTGTTCGGCCCGAACGCATTCGCCGGCTGGTCAACCTGGAAGGTTTTGGCATGGCCGCGACAAGGCCCAGCCAGGCCCCTGGCCGCTATGCCAAGTGGATGGATGAACTCAAGGGCCTGCACACGGGCAACGTGGCACTTAAAAGCTACGCCGAGGCATCAGGCGTTGCGCAGCGCCTGATGAAAACAAACCCCCGCCTTCCCGCCGACAAGGCCGCCTGGCTGGCCGAGCGCTGGGCCAGCCCAGACGAGAAAGGTCAATGGAACATCCTGGGGCACGCGGCCCACAAGATCAGCAATCCGCAGCTTTACCGGGTTGAAGAGATGCTGGAGGTCTACCAGCGCATCACAGCGCCGGTGTTGTCGGTGGAGGCGGACAGCGACTCGCTCAGCCAGTGGTGGAAAGGCAGCTACACGCTGGCTGAATTTCATGAGCGCTTAAAGCAAGTGCCGACGGTGCAAACAGCCGTCATTGCGGATGCGGGCCACATGCTGCACCACGACCAGCCCGAAGCCCTGGCCCGCTTGATAGAAGACTTCCTGGCCTGAAATCGCGGTGTGACTGGCTGAGCATGATTGTTACTGAATGTAATTAAAAAGTATGTTTTTCTGAAAGACAATGGGTGATCTTTGTTTTTGAATAGCTATTTTGATTACTCGCAGATGGCAGGTCGCGGCCCTTTTCATCACCTCCGCGATCACCGTGGCCCCAGCCGCTTGGGCAGACACCGTAATCTGCCCGGGCATGGGCAGTGAACCTCCGCCTGACCGCCCCTCACTCGAAGTTTTCGCATCCCCCTACACGTACCACTGGACAGCATCCGAAGAGCACCGCCCCGTGGGCGCGATGAGCTTGAGCCGGCTTTTGCCTAACGATCGCTTTTGCGGCATCAGCTTCTTTCGCAACTCTTTCGGTCAGCCCTCGGCTTATGCCTTTGCCGGTTGGACTGCGCCCCACTTGTTGGCCTCCGTGCCCCAGGTCTATGGCTCGGTCACGGCCGGCATTGTTTACGGCTATGTGGGCAAGTACAAAGACAAAGTGCCACTGAACGTGGGCGGCTTTTCGCCCGTCATCATTCCCGCCCTGGGCTACCGCCTGTCGCCCGCTGTGGCGCTTGAAATCCAGATCTTGGGCACCGCCGCGGTGATGCTGGGTACCACTGTGCGCTTTTGATCCAAGCGCGCATGAGAAAATGCGCCTTTTAGAACCCGTACCAGGAACCGTCCCCATGGAAGCAGAACGCATCAACCTCATCGGCAACCAAATCGAAGGCCTGAGCGCCCGCGTCCACGAACTCAGGGGGTATCTTTGACTACCCTGCCAAAGAACGTAAATTAAACGAAGTCAACGCCGCGCTCGAAGACCCGAAGGTCTGGGACAACCCCAAGCGCGCCCAGGAACTCGGCAAAGAAAAAAAATCCCTTGAAGACGTGGTGCTGGTGCTGGACCGTCTGAGCCAGGAACTGGCCGACAACGCCGAACTCTTTGAGATGTCGCGCGAAGAAGGCGACGAGGCCGGCATGGAATCCATCGAAGGCGAAGTGGCGACGATGACCACCGAAGTCGAGAAGATGGAGTTCCGCCGGATGTTCAACAACCCTGCTGACCCCCTGCCCTGCTTCCTCGATATTCAGGCCGGCGCCGGCGGCACCGAAGCCTGCGACTGGGCCAGCATGCTGCTGCGCCAGTACCTGCGCTACGCCGAGCGCAAAGGCTTCAAAGCCCAAATTGAAGACGAGTCCGCTGGCGACACCGCCGGCATCAAGGGCGCGACCATCAAGATTGAAGGTGAATACGCTTTTGGCTTGCTGCGCACTGAAACCGGCGTGCACCGCCTGGTGCGCAAGTCGCCGTTTGACTCGTCGGGCGGGCGTCACACCTCGTTTGCGTCGGTGTTTGTCTATCCCGAAATTGACGACTCGATCGAGATCGACATCAACCCGTCTGACGTGCGCACCGACACCTTTCGCGCCAGCGGCGCGGGCGGCCAGCACATCAACAAGACCGACTCGGCCGTGCGCCTGACGCACATCCCGACCGGCATCGTGGTGCAGTGCCAGGACGGCCGCAGCCAGCACAGCAACCGTGACGTGGCGTGGAAGCGCCTGCGTTCGCGCTTGTATGACTTTGAGCTGCGCAAGCAGCAAGAAGCCCAGCAGAAGCTGGAAGACACCAAGACCGACGTGGGCTGGGGTCACCAGATTCGCAGTTACGTGCTGGACCAAAGCCGTATCAAGGACTTGCGCACCAACTACGAAACCTCGGCCACGCAAAAGGTGCTGGACGGCGACCTTGACGCCTTCATTGAAGCGTCGCTCAAGCAAGGCGTTTGATGAAAACCTCAGCCCTCATCTTTGACATGGACGGCACCATGATCGACTCCATGCCCTGGCATCAGAAGTCATGGGTCGAGTTTTGCAAGCTGCACGCCATTGACATCGATGTGGGCGACTTGATGCGCCGCACCACCGGTCGCAACGGCGCTGAATGCATGGCCGAGCTGTTTGGCCGGGCCCTGTCGCATGAGGAAAGCTGGCAGCTGGTGCGCGTCAAGGAAGAGTTGTACCGAGACATGTTTTCGCCCGTGTTTGCCGAGGTGGCGGGCTTCAAGGCTTTTGCCGGCCATGCCGCTGCACAAGGGCTGAAGGTGGGCGTGGGCACGGCGGGTGACAAGCACAACATTGCGTTTGCTTTTGAACGCCTGGCCATGCAGCCACTGCCGCTGGCGGTGGTCGGCGGGGACGAAGGCCTGCCAGGCAAGCCAGAGCCAGCTATTTTTTTGGAAGCTGCGCGGCGCATGGGTGTGCCGCCGGCTGAATGCATTGTTTTTGAAGACGCACCTTTCGGCATTGAAGCCGCGCGCCGCGCTGGCATGCGCGCCGTGGCGGTGTGCACCACGCACAGCCCCGCAGAGCTTGCAGGCCCGCATGTGTTGGCCAGCGTGCGCGATTACCACGAGCTGATGAATCAGCAATTTTTAGGGACGCTCCATGCAACTACGTGACGGACAAGGCCAGGCCACGGCCATTCACCGCGCGGACTACACCGCGCCCGCTTTCTGGATCGACACGGTTGACCTGTGTTTTGACCTGGACCCAGCCAAGACGCGTGTGCTCAACAAAATGCGCCTGCGCCGCAACACCGACGTGCCAGTGCAAGCCCTCAAGCTCGATGGCGAAGAGCTGAACCTGGCGCGCGTGCTGGTCAATGGCCAGGGCACAAGCTTCAAGATGGAAGGCAATCAGCTGGTGCTGGAGAACCTGCCAGAAGGCGACGCGCCTTTTGACCTGGAGATCTTCACCACCACCTGCCCCGCCAAGAACACGCAGCTGATGGGTCTCTACGTCAGCAACGACTCCTTTTTTACGCAGTGCGAGGCCGAGGGCTTTCGGCGCATCACTTACTTTTTAGACCGGCCCGATGTGATGGCCAGCTACACCGTGACGCTGCGCGCCGACAAGGCCAAGTACCCGGTGCTGCTGTCCAACGGCAACTTGGTCGAGCAAGGCCCGCTGGAAGGCGGCCGCCACTTTGCCAAGTGGGTGGACCCGCATAAAAAGCCCTGCTATCTGTTTGCCTTGGTCGCGGGCCAGCTGGTGGCGCGCGAGCAGCGCATCACAGCGCGCAATGGTCAACAACACCTGTTGCAGGTCTATGTGCGGCCCGGTGATTTGGACAAGACCGAGCACGCCATGAACTCGCTGATGGCGTCTGTGGCCTGGGACGAAGCCCGCTTTGGCCTGCCGCTTGATCTCGAGCGCTTCATGATTGTTGCGACCAGCGACTTCAACATGGGCGCGATGGAAAACAAGGGCCTGAACATCTTCAACACCAAGTACGTGCTGGCCAGTCAGGCCACTGCGACGGACGTGGACTACGGCAACATTGAAAGCGTGGTCGGCCACGAGTACTTTCACAACTGGACAGGCAACCGCGTCACTTGCCGCGACTGGTTTCAGCTGAGCCTGAAAGAAGGCCTGACCGTGTTCCGCGATCAAGAGTTTTCACAAGACCTGTGCGCCGAAGCTTCAGCCCGCGCCGTCAAACGGATTGAAGACGTGCGCGTGCTTCGCACCGCGCAATTTCCTGAAGACGCCGGCCCCATGGCGCACCCCGTGCGGCCTGACAGCTACGTCGAGATCAACAACTTCTACACCGTCACCATTTACGAAAAAGGCGCTGAAGTCGTTCGCATGATGCAGACGCTGGTGGGGCGCGACGGTTTTGCCAAAGGCATGGCGCTGTACTTTGAGCGCCACGACGGCCAGGCCGTGACGTGCGACGACTTTGCCCAAGCCATTGCTGACGCGAACCCGGCCTCAAGCTTGGCGCGATTGCTGCCGCAGTTCAAGCGCTGGTACAGCCAGGCTGGCACGCCGCGCGTGCATGCTGATGGACATTACGACGCTGATGCCAAGACCTACACGCTCACGCTGTCGCAAAGCTGCGCGCCGACCGCCGGCCAAAGCGTCAAAGAGCCCTTCGTCATTCCCGTGGTGCTGGGATTGTTGGGCGCGGATGGCGCTGACTTGCCGCTGCAATTGGCGGGTGAAAGCGGCGCGCAGACCACGCGTAGCTTTGTGCTGACACAAGCCAGCGAAAGCTTCACCTTCACACACATTGACGTAGCCCCGGTGCCGTCCATCTTGCGTGGTTTCAGCGCGCCCGTGGTGCTGGAGTTTGAATACACCGATGCGCAGCTGCTGCACTTGCTGGCACATGACAGCGACCCATTCAACCGCTGGGAAGCCGGCCAACGCCTGGCCATGCGCCTGGCGGCCAAGGCTATCTCGGCAGTGGCCTACCCCGTCAGCGCCAACGCGCTGGACGAGGCTTATGTCGAGGCCATGCGCTCGGTGCTGCGCCACCCCACATTGGACGCTGCGTTCAAAGAGCTTGTGCTCACGCTGCCGTCCGAAACCTATATTGCCGAGCAACTGGACGTGGTGGACCCGCAGCGCATTCATGCGGTTCGCGAGTCCATGCGCCAACAACTGGCCGTGGCGCTGGCGCCCGACTGGGCAGAAGCTTACGAGCAGCATCACAACAACGGCGCGTACTCGCCTGATCCACTGTCGGCCGGCCGCCGTGCGCTGGCCGGCATGGCGCTCACGCACCTGTGCCTGGCTGCGCAAGCCAGCGGTGACGCCGCTTGGGCTGAACGCACG
The DNA here is from genome assembly GCA_964575005.1 of uncultured Polaromonas sp. Lineage (GTDB taxonomy): Bacteria > Pseudomonadota > Gammaproteobacteria > Burkholderiales > Burkholderiaceae_C > Polaromonas. The sequence continues at coordinate 7,172 of CAZNQE010000018.1, forward strand.
CTGCGTGTGTTTGACAATGCCAGCAATATGACCGACCGCTTTAACGCGCTGTCAGCCCTGGTGTCGAGCGGGCATGCGCTCGCGCAAGTCGCGCTGCCGCGCTTTCATGCGCTGTTCAAAGACGAAGCACTCGTCATCGACAAATGGTTCAGCCTGCAAGCCGGCGCGCCGGACCGTGCAGGTCGCGTGTTGCCCGCCGTTCGGCAATTGATGAAGCACCCCGACTTCAGCCTGCGCAACCCCAACCGCGCGCGCAGCTTGATCACGAGCTTTTGCCAAGCCAACCCAGGTGGCTTTCACCGCGCAGATGCAGCCGGCTATGTGTTCTGGGCCGAACGCGTGGTCGAACTCGATGCAATCAATCCGCAAGTGGCTGCGCGCCTGGCACGCGCGCTGGACCGCTGGAAAAAACTCGCCGAGCCTTACCGCAGCGCAGCGCGCGAAGCGATTGCCCGCGTCGCCGCCAAGGCCGACCTGAGCCGCGACGTGCGTGAAGTCGTCACCCGCGCCCTTTCAGACTGAGCAGGACTACACATGACCACCAAAATCTCTTTGACCCGCTATTTGGTCGAGCAGCAACGCTCCGAAGGCCACATTCCCTCGCAGCTCCGCCTGCTGCTGGAGGTGGTCGCCCGCGCCTGCAAGAGCATCAGCCAGGCCGTCAACAAAGGCGCACTGGGCGGTGTGCTGGGCACTGCCGGCAGCGAAAACGTGCAAGGCGAGATGCAGAAAAAGCTCGACATCATCGCCAACGAAGTGCTGATCGAAGCCAATGAGTGGGGCGGCCACTTGGCGGCCATGGCGTCTGAAGAAATGGACAGCATTTACGTGGTGCCCAACCGCTATCCGCAGGGCGAATACCTGCTGCTGTTTGACCCACTTGATGGCTCGAGCAACATCGACGTGAACGTCAGCATTGGCACCATCTTCAGCGTGCTCAAAAAGCCTGAAGGCCATGAAGGCGTGTCTGAAAAGGACTTCTTGCAAGCTGGCAGCCAGCAAGTGGCAGCAGGTTATTGCGTCTACGGCCCGCAAACCACGCTGGTGCTCACAGTCGGCGACGGCGTGGCCATGTTCACGCTGGACCGCGAGCAAGGCTCTTTTGTGCTGACCGAGGAGAATGTGCAGATCCCGCCGGACACCAAAGAGTTCGCCATCAACATGAGCAACATGCGGCACTGGGACGAGCCGGTCAAGCGCTACATCGACGAGTGTCTGCAAGGCAAAGACGGCCCGCGCGGCAAAGACTTCAACATGCGCTGGATCGCGTCGATGGTGGCCGACGTGCACCGCATCCTGACCCGCGGCGGCGTGTTCATGTACCCCTGGGACAAACGTGAACCCGAAAAAGCCGGCAAGCTGCGCCTGATGTACGAAGCCAACCCCATGAGCTGGTTGATTGAACAAGCCGGCGGCGCCGCGACCAACGCCAAGCAGCGCATCCTCGACATCCAGCCCGGCAAACTGCACGAACGCGTGAGCGTGGTGCTCGGCTCCAGGAACGAAGTCGAGCGCATTACCAGCTACCACAGCGGGCTATAATCTCGCGCTTGTGCCGGTGTAGCTCAGTCGGTAGAGCAGCTCATTCGTAATGAGAAGGTCGGGTGTTCGATTCATCTCTCCGGCACCAAATGAAATCAAGAAAAAGCCTCGGCCACAAGCCGGGGCTTTTTTGTTTCTGCGGTTCATTGGGCCCGTTGGACTACCAACCACCCTCACGCTGCATGAGCGCCAGCGCGCTGCGCGCCCACTGCCCCACAAAGCTTTGCCAGGCTCGGCCGATCACCACCGCGCCCAGGCGCTCGCGGTCGGTACCGGCCAGGCCTTGGCACTGGTGCAGGCGCACGCGCATTTGCGCGTCGCGCGGGGTCACGCGGCCGTTTTTGTCGGCCGTGGCGGCTATCGGCCCGCCGTAGGGGGCGCCTAGCGCCGGGTGATCTAAGGTGCTTACGGCAATGCGATCCACGCTTTGCACCACGCAGTCCACACGCGGCAGGCCAGCTTCGTCGGCTACAAAGCGGGCCGCTGCGCCGGCCTCGATCTTGGGCAACGCCGCCTCGCTCACGTAAGCCTCCACCTTGATGCCTTGCGGGCTGGCCACTTGCACCAGCGGTTCACCGCGAGCCACCCAGCCGCCGAGCTGTAAGGCCGCATGCAGGCTCACCACCCGGCCGTCAAAGCTTGAATGCAGCTGCGACTGGGCGTTGAGCGCCTGCAGCCCGGCAACTTCTTCCCGGGCTGACTCCCAGCGCTGGCGCAGCGTGGCGCCGCGCTCTTGCAGGCGTTCATGAAAGGCTTGCTGCTCCAGCTGCCAGCGCAGCTGCGCTTCACGAGCGCTCGCCAGGCCCAGGCGGTAGCGCACATCGGCGGAATCCAGACTGAGCAAGGCCTGTCCGGCCACCACGGTCTGGCCCACGTTGACGGAGCGCGCCAGCACCCGTCCCGGCGCGGGCGCGTAAAGCCATTGCGCTTCGCGTGCGCCCAGCACGGCGGGCGCCTGCACACCGCGCGGCCACGGCACACACAAGACCAGCAACAAGACGGCCAGCAGCGCCACGCTGCGCCGGGTGGCCAGGTTCCACTGCATGCGCGAGCGCTGCAGCCACCAGACCTTGACTTCACGGTGCACCGGCTGGGCAATGAACCAGCCCAGTTCAACCGCCAGCAAGATGACGCCCAAGACCTTGAAGAACAGGTGATAGACCAGCAGCGCGATGCCCAGGAACAGCACCAGGCGGTACACCCAGGTGGCGTAGGCAAAGCCGACCAGCAGCCGGTGGCGCGCGCGGGGAAACTGCTCGGGCGGTGCCAGGCCCCAGCCGAACAGCGCTTCACGCAGATGCCAGCGCCCCATGGCAAAGGCGCGCTCGTGCAGGTTGGGCATGCCCAGCCAGTCGGACAGCAAAAAATAGCCGTCAAAGCGCATGAAGGGGCTGAGGTTGATGGCCAGCGTGACCAGCCAGGTGCTGGTGGCCAGCAAGAACACCCCCGCGCGCAGCGGCCCGTCGGGCATGAAGCTCCACAGCAGCGTGGCCGCCGCGGCCAGCGCGATCTCGGTGGCCATGCCCGCCGCACCGACTTCCATGCGGGCGCGGCGCGAGGGCAGCTTCCAGGCTTCGTTGGTGTCGGTATAAAGCATGGGCACCATCACCATGAAAGCCACCCCCATCTGGGGCACGCGGCAGCCATGCCGGTAGGCCGTCAATGCGTGGCCCAGCTCGTGGGCGACTTTGGAGACGCTGAGCACCAGCCCGATACCCAGCACGCCCTGCCAGCCGCTGTAGCCGGCGAAGGTGTGCACAAAACTGTCCCACTGCTGCGACGCGACAAAGAGACCCAGCACAGCCACCCCCAGCACCAGCCACCAGAAGGGCCGGGTGTATACCCAGCGGATGTGGGGCAACACCGCTTTGAGAAAAGGCATGGGCCGCACCAGTGGCACGCGAAAGAACAGGTAATGCTTGAGCAGCCACAGCGGTTTGCTCATGCGCGTGGCGGCTTGCGCCTGCGCCAGGCGCGCGGTGTCTTGCTCGGTGCGCGCGGCCAGCAGGTGGTGGTGGTGCAAAAGCTGCAACACGCCTTCGATGTCGGCCTCGCCCAGCGACAAGGTGGTCTCGCGCTCGATGGCTTGCAAAACTGATGCGGCGTTGGCCAGCGGCCAGCGCGAGAGGACTTCAAACGCGGGCCAGCTCAGTTCAAAAAAGCGGTTGTCGATGGGGTCGTGCAGGGTCCAGTTCGGGGCGCCGTCGGCGTCGTTGGGGCCGGGGTGAATGGCGAGTTCTTGCCGCAGTGGCGGTAGTGGCGGTAGTGGCGGTAGTGGCGAGCGAGGCGGCGCGGCCGCCGGCGTCACACCCCCAGCCATTGGCGAATGCTGGTCAGGGGCCGTCGCAAGGCAAAGTAAACGAGCGGCACGCGGCTGCCCTGCAGCCGGGCTGTGCCCATCAGGCCAATGCGCGGCGGGGCTTCCCCAGCCGGAAAGGCGGCTTTGAGGCGAAAGGCCATTTGCCCGTCGCGCGTGGGCTCGGCGCTGTAGGCCAGCTGGGTGATGACGGCATCATGGGCCGACAGCGGGCTGGCGTTGGGGTAGAGGCTGACCGCAGCACCTAGCTGTGCGTCGTAGCGCTCGCCCACGGGCAGCTCAATGCTCAGTTCCACCCGGGCGGGGTCGGCCAGGGTCAAGATGCGTTCACCGGCCACCACGGTTTTGCCCTGCCAGTCATTCACGTCTGAAAACACGGCCATGCCCGCGCGCTCGGCACTGACTTGCACGCGGCCCAGCAGCTCCGCGCTGTAGGCCAGCTCCACGCCTTTTTCTTCCATCGCGCCGCGCCGCAGCGCCATGTCCAGCTTGCCCTTGTCGTCGGTCACTGCTATCTGGGCCGACTGGCGGTATTCCTCTTGCGCCGTGTCGTACGCCTTGCGGGCCACCGCGTGGCGGGTGTGCACCAGTGTCTGGTCCAGCGCAAACAAGGGCGCGCCAGCGGCCACCGCTTGGTTGGGTTGCACCAGCATGCGCTCGACCACGCCGTCTTGCGGGGCGCGTACGAGAAAGGCTTCTTGGGGCACCACTTCAGCCGGCGCCAACACACTCTGGCGCACGGGGAACAGCGCCACCACAAGCACGACCAGCCCCACCCAGCGGTGACGCCGCAAGGGGGCGATCAGCGCGCTCAGCGGCGCTCGCTTGCGGCGGCGAAAGGCGGCCAGCGCGTGCGCGTAACTGCCGGCCACCTCGGCCGCAATGGCCAGCTCGTGCGCTTGCCAAGGCTCGTCGGCCGCCAGCAGCAAGCCCCCCAGGGCAGGCTCGTCGCCATGGCGCAGCGGCAACCACAAGGCGTGTGCGGGCAACCATTCGGCCCATTCGCTTTGCAGTTCAGGAAAGTCGTTCGGGCTCAGGCTCTGCGGCCCCTCTTGCTTCGGCAAGCGGGCGACGGCGCGCAGCAAGCGGGTCAGCCACTGGGTGTAGGGCGCGTCTAGGTTGGGCTTGGGCAGGCCAGAGACGGCCGCCACCTCGCCCGAGCCCAGCAAGGCCGCATCAGATCGCCACAGCGCGGCCTGCCGGTAGCGCAGCACCTGCAAGGTTTCGTTGACCATCACAAAGGCCAAGGCCTCAGCGCTTGGGGCCTCGCGCGCGCGACGTTCTAGCTGCAGCAGCCCCAGCAGTTCTTTAACAGGCTCGCTCACTTCAACGCCTCATCGTCCTCAGCGCGCCTGGGGAAAGCTGGCCCAGCCGCTCATGCCGGGCAGCAGGCCGGCAGCGCTGCCGTCGACCACGGCCGTCAGGCCCACCGACTGGCTGACCGGGTCAATGCGCGCGCCCACGCGAATCACGCGTGCGTTGACGCTTTTCCCCATGTCGTCGACCTGCACCGTAAAACGGCTGCCCGGCTTGAGCCAGCTGAGCCAGCGCGACGGCACGATCAGCTGCAGCTCCAGCTCGCCGCTGTCGATCAGGCCCAGCAAGGGCGTGCCGGGCGTGACGTACTGGTGGTTGGCAGCCAGGCGCTTGGCCACGCGGCCGGCAAAGGGCGCGGCAATGCTGCACTTGCTGACGGTAGCCTGCATGTAGCTGACGTCGGCTGCGGTTTCTTTGGCGCGCGCCTGGGCTTGCTGCACTTCCAGCGCGCCGATGGAGTTGAGCTCGGCCAGGCGGCGGGTGGTGCCCAGGGTTTCTTGTGCCGCGTCACGCAGGGCTTGCGCCTTGGTGAGCTGCGCCTGAAACAGCGTGCAGTCAAAAGCCACCAGCTGTTGACCGGCGCGAAAGGCATCGCCGTCGCGCAGGCTCAGGCTGGCGATCTTGGCCGACAGCTCGCTGGAGATGACCACCTCATTGCGCGGCGTGAACTGGGTGCGGATGCGGTTGTCTGCCGCTCCTGCCGCACCTGGCGCACTTGATGCCTCCGGCGGGGCCGCTGCACACACCAGCGGCGCCACGACGACCAGCGCCAACGCAGCGCGTGACAGCAGGCAACGCATCAAGGCGCAACTCCCAGCTCGGCGGCCCAGCGCGCTTCCATGGTGCCGACGGCAGCGCGCACGGCGGCCAGGTCGTGGCTGTCGATGGTGGGCGTCAGCGGGTCCAGGCCCAGCGTAGACAGCATCTGACCGTACGCGCCTTGCAAGGCGCCGTAGCTTTGGTACAGGCGCAGCTCAGACATCAGTGCGCTGGCCGCGGCTTTGACCTCTTGCAGCTTGCCTTGCGCGTCGGCCTTGGTGGCGTTGCGGGTGTGCATCAAGATGCGCTGCTCCACACCGTCCATCTCGCTGACCAGTGCGTACTGGCTCAGGCGGCCGGTGTAGTCGCGGTAAGCCACATGGGTTTGCGTCAGCACCGCCATGGACAAAGCCATGCGCTGGCTGATGGCGAGGTCCCGCTGGGCCTCGGCCGTGCCGCGGATGGTGGGCGCGTTGAGCACATTGAACAGGTTCCAGCTCACGCGCAGGCCGGCGTCGCGCCAGCTGTTGTTGACCAGAAAGTCGTTGCTGTCGTAATGCTGGCCCAAGGAAATTTCCACACCGGGGAACAACTTCACCAAGGCCTTCTTGGTTTCGATCACGCCAATGCGTTCGTTGTAGCGCGCTTCCATCAAGTCGGGGCGGCGCAGCAAGGCGATCTCTTCCATCTTGGCTATGGGCAGCTGGAACTGCGGGGCCTTGAGGTCGGCGGGAATGGCCAGCTGGTATGCCTTGCCAGGCTCCAGGCTCATGAGTGAAGCCAGCCGCGGCTTGGCCTGCGACAGCTCGTCGTTGATGGCTTCGAACTGGCGAATGATGTCGAGCAGCTGGCGCTGGTAGTTCAGCGTGTCCAGCGGCGCTTGCAGTTTTTCAGCTTCAATCTTGCGGGAATTGGCGAGCGCGCTGCGGGCGGCGGCCAGCACGGGGCCAATCTTGTTTTCAAGCAGCTGCGCACCTGCGGCCTGCCAGTAGGCCTGGCGCACCTGCTGCATGACCTGGTGCACGGTTTTGCGGCGGCGCTCTTGGGCCACCAACCAGCGGTCGGCTTGCTGGTGCGACTGGTAGTAGCTCACCCCAAAATCCAGCACGTTCCACGACAGACCCAGGTCGACCGTGGTGCGGGTCCGGTCGGTCGAGGTGGACGGCGCCAGCGATTGCGCGCCGGTGGCCAGATTGATGGAGGACGCGCCGTTTTCGTTGTTGCGCGTACCGTACCCCGCACCGACCGACAAACGGGGCAGCAAGTCGATGTGCGCCAGGTCCAGCTGCCGGCGCGACAAGGCTTCTTCCATCAGCTTGAGTCGGTAGTCGAGGTTGTATTTGAGTGCGCGGGCCATGGCCTCGTCCAGCGTAACTGCGCCGTTCAAGGGCTCCTGGTCTTTAAGCATCGCGGCGCGCTCTTGGGGCAAGGTTTGGCTGCGCTCTTCCATGGTGATGGGCCGAGGGGTGGTGGCACAACCGGCCAGCACCAGCGCCGCCGTCAGTACAGACAGGGGCTTGAGAAGGGACAGGCGGCGCTGCGCTTGGGGGGTGAGTTTCATGGCCTGGGATTCCGGACTGTGGAGGAGATGGGTGGCACTCAGCGTTGCTGGGCAGCAGCCTGTAAATGGGCCAGCAGGGCTTGGCCCTGGGCGTGGCGTGCAGCTTGCCCAAACTGGGCCAGCTGCGCGTTCAGCGGGGCGCGACCGTTGAACTCCACCACAGTGGCTGCGCGGTTGCCCGCAGCGTCGCGCGCCACCTGCTCATCAGCCTCGTCAGCACTCCAGCCGCCCCAAGCCGGGCCGGCGAGGATGCTGCTGATGGTGAGCGGGGCAGCCGACGACCTGTGCGCCCACTCTGACCAAGGATCGGCGCTGCGCGTACGGTCCAGCGCGGCCAGCACGATTGGGGGGGCGGGCTCAAACAGTACGGGTTCCGGCGTAAACACGGGGGAGCTGACACGGATCACAACCTCGCTGCTCACCAGCGCAACAAAGGGGGGCGTGGCGAAGTTGTTTGAATCGGTCGGGCCGGTGCCGGTGTTGCCTCCGGCGGTGTCGACGGCGTAGTTGTTGGAGGCGATCGTGCCTGTGTTGGCATTGCCCGCTGCGTCTTGCACCGCACTGCTGGCCAGGGTGATGAGGTTGCTGGCATCTAGAGTGCTGGCCGTTGGTGTCAGCGTGGCCGTCCAGGTGATGTTGTCAGCCGTCGAGAGGCTGCTCAGCACGCCATTGGCGACCGTGAAGTCGCCTACAGCGAGTCCGCTCACAGCTTCGCTGAAGGTGATCGTCGCCGTGCTGGTTTCGCCTGCGGCGAGTGCGGTGTCCGCTACCACGATGCTGGCCGTTGGCGCAACACCATCAAGCACGAGCGCCTTGTTGGCGCCCAACGAGTTGGCGGCCCCGGGGCTGACCAAGGTCAAGTCAGCGTTCTGGTTGAGTGCGTCCTGGAGGGTGGCGCCGTTGAGCACGAGTGCGCCGGTCGAGGTGTAGTCCAGATCTGCGCTCACATCACCCGCTTGCACGACGTAGTCGAACACCAGCGTGGTGCTGCCGGAACCGGACACGTAGTCAAGCGTACGGTCGACCGTGCCGGTCTCGAGCTGCAAGGTGGGCGTTCCGCCGCTGACGAAGACGGCCATGTCGAAAGTGACGCTGACGCTGATGGTGTCGCCGATCTTGTAGGTGCCATTCGGTGTGCTCGACGAAACGCCAGTCACGACCGGATTGAACGGTGCGGTCAGGGTGATGTCGTTGCCAGTGGCGCCGATGTAGCTGGCAGTCAACACGGTGCTGTTGCCGCCCGCGGTCACGGTGGCGCCTTCGCTGACGCCGCTGAAGCTGCCAGTCACCGCGTCGGCGGCGTCGTTGACGATGATGTTGTAGCTGTCGCCGCTGGCAGCCGCGTAGCCGTGGGTCGCCGACAAGGTGGCGCCACTGACGTCGACCGTGCCGTTGACGATGACCTGGTCATAGCCGGTGCCGGCCGTGGTGCCATTGATCTCGACCACCAGGGTGCTGCCCGAGGCCATGGCGAGATCGCCATCGATGGTCAGGATGCCTGCACTGTTGCCCGGCGACAAGGTGCCGCCGCTGTTGACCGTGACGTTGCTGGCGATGCTGCCGTTGCCACCCAAGGTGGCGCTAGAGGCGACCGTCATGCTTGAAGTGGAGATCAGCGCACCATTGACCAGCAGGCTGCCCGCATTGACGTTGGTCGCACTGGCGTAGCTGTCGGTGCCCGACAGCGTCAGCGCTGAGGCGCCAGTCTTGGTGAGGCCACCTGCGCCGGTGATGTTGCCGGACAGCGTGGTGTTGGCCGAGGTGTTGATGGTGGCCGTGCCGCTGCTCAGGGCGATGGCGTTGTCAATGGTGGTGGCGCCTGTCACCGCCAGCGTGGTGCCCGCTGCCAGTGTCAGGGTGCCACTGCCGAGGTGGCTGTCCGAACCGATGCTCAGGCCGCCGCTGCTGATGGTGGTGCTGCCGTCATAGCTGGCCGTGCCGCTCAGGGTCAGAGTGCCTGCATCCTCCTTAGTCAGGCTGTAACTGCTGGCGCCATCGGTGATACCGCCACTGAATGTGAGGTCACCGTCGAGTTTCAAGGTGGTATTGCCTGTGAGAGTGACGAGGCCACTGATCGTGCTGTTTCCTGAAGGAGCGTAAATGGCACCGTTGCCCAGCATGCCGGTGCCAGCCAGATTCAGGGCTTCGGCCAGCGTGAAGCTGCCGCTGAGGTAGAGCGTGGCCCCGCTGGCTACGTTGGTGGCACCAGCAGTGGTGCCCAGCGAGTAGGCATTGTTGGCCAGCAGGTAGCCCGCGTTGACAAAGGTGGCGCCGCTGTAGGTGTTGGTGTTGGTGAGCTGCAGCGAGAGTGAGCCGGTTTTCGTGAGGTCGCCCGCGCCGCTGATGACACCGCTGGCGATGGCGTTGCCACCCGAATTGATCGTCGAGCTGGCGGCCAGGTCGATGTTGTTGTCGAAGACCGTGGGGCCATCCAGCGACAAGGTGCCGCCGTTCAGGGTGAGCGTGCCGTCCGCCATCTGGTCGTCGTCGGCGACGCTCACGGTGCCAGCCGAGATCGTCATGCCGCCGCTCAAGGTGGATTCGTTGCCCGTGTTCGACAGCGTGAACGTACCGCTGCCGGTCTTGACCAGGCCGTTGCTGCCAGTAATTGCACCGCTGAAGGTGGTGCTAGCGTTGTTGCCGCCCGTGGTCAGCGTGTTGGCCCCGAGCGTGGCCGTACCGGCACCGGCCAGCGAGCCGATGCTCTCGGCAGCCGACAAGACGAGGAAAGCACCAGAGGCGACGCTGACAGCACTCGCGTTGCCAAGGGCATCGCCGTTCTGCGCATCTATGGCGCCGGCCGAGACGGTGGTGGCGCCGGTGTTGCTGTTGGTGCCGGACAGCGTGAGCGTGCCCGCACCGGTCTTGGTAAGACCGCCGGTGCCGCTGATGTTGCCGCTGTAGCTTGTGCTGCTGTTGTCACCCCCTGCAGTCAGCGTGTTGGCGCCCAGCACCACACTGCCCGCACCGGCCAGCGAGCCGATGGTTTCGGATGTCAAAAGGGTCAGCGTGGTGCCAGAGGACAGGGTGACCGCACTGTTGTTGTCGATGGCCGCGCCGTTGCCCAGCCGCAGCCCGCCTGCCGACACAGCCACGTTGCCGGTGAAGCCGTTGCTGCCGGACAGCGTCAAGGTACCGGCGCCGGTCTTGCTCAGCCCGCCCGCGCCGCTGATGACGCCTTCCAGCGTGACCGAATTGGCAGCCTGCACGGTGGCATTGCCGGACAGTGCAATGGCATTGTCGATGGTGCTGCTGCTGGTGACGACCAGCGTGGTTCCGGTCGCGAGTGTGAGGGTGCCGCTGCCAAGATTGCTGTCGCTGGCAATGGACAGCGTGCCCGCCGATACCGTGGTGCTGCCGGCATAACTGTTGGTACCCGACAGTGTCAGCGTATTGGCGCCGGTCTTGGCCAAGCTGCCCGCGCCGTTGATGTTGCCGGACAGCGTCGCGTCGGCGGAGGTATTTACCGTAGCAGCGCCTGACAACGTGAGCGCGTTGTCGATGGTGGTGGCGCCTGTGATGTCCAGCGTCGCGCCTGATGCGAGCGTCACACCATTGCTGCCCAAGTTGCTGTCACTGGCCACCGACAGCGTGCCGGCCGACACGGCGCTGGTGCCGCTGTAGGTATTCGCGCCTGTCAGCGTCAGGGTGCCGCTGCCCTGCTTGACCAGATTGCCGCTGCCAGAGATGACGCCGCTGATGCTGGCGGTATCACTGCTGCCGTTATTGAAGGTTTGCGTGGTCGCCGCACCCAGGGTGATCGTGCCGCCGCTCAGCGTCAGGCCGCTGGAAGCGTCCAAGTCAAAGGTCAGGCTTTCGTTGAGGCTCACGCTGTTGACGGCCAGCGTGGTGGCGGCCAGCGAGTTGTTGAACACGATGGTCTGGCTGCCCGTGGCGTCGGCGGCCGCAATCGCCACCGCCTCACTGATGCTGACGCCATTGCTGACGTCGATGCTGGCGGTGTCGGTGGTGTTGGTTACGAATATGGAATCGGTAGTGACGGCGACATTCGCGACCGTGCCAGCCACCGTGCCATCGTGCAAGGTGAAGCGGATCGTTGCGTCGCCCGCCGGTGTGTCGTTGCGATAGTTGATGCGCTGCGCCACATCGTTAACCAGCGCAGTCGTTGCCGTCGTGCCGCTGCTGGTGAAGTTGATCGTGAGCACGCCACCTGTGTTGGTGTAAGTGGCGAAGGTCTGGCCGCCCGACTGCAGGTTGCCGCCACTGACGGTGAACAAGGCGCCGGAGGTGTTGAAGTCGAAGGTGTCAGCGGCGACCGCCGAGCTGCGCTGCACAGTCAGGCTGGCGCCGTTCCAGTTGCCATTGCCGGCGTTGAGCGCGCCGAGTTCGTTATCAGTCAGCGAAGCGTTGGCGCTGGCATCCAGCACGACGGTGCTCCCCACGCCCGCCCAGGCAACGCTGTCAGCGTTGAGGTTGGCGATGGCGGGGGCGGTATTGGCGAGCGCCACCACGATGGACGCAGTGCGTGTGGTGCTGCCCAGGTCATCCGTGATATTTACCGCCACACTGCGCGTGCCTGCTGCGTAGGCACCGTTCGTGTTGTTGTACTGGACCAGCGCCAGTATGGCTTCGTAATTGGCCAACGAGCTCACGCCCGCCAAGCTCATGGCGGTACTGCCGGAGCCGCCGACCGTGATACCGAAGCCCGCTGCAGTCGTCATTTGCCCGGCTGTCAGCGACAGGGTTTCATCGCCGCCGTTCAAGACGCCACTCAGGCTGAGCGTGATCCCGCTGACCTGGGTATCACCATCCGATTGGGATATATCAACGTTGGGCACGATGGCCACGGCCGTTCCCGAAAAGTTGACGGCGCTGTCATTGCCCCCTGCTCCCGTATCGAGATCGACGACGGGCGCTGCGCTGTAGAGAACTTCGTAGGCGCCGATATCGACACCACTACCGCGCGGGCGGTTGAAACCGCGCAGGTCCGTGGTCGGGCTGCCCACCAGGGTGCCCTGATCGATGGCATTGGCAGCAGTGGAGGCGAGGCGATAGTCGCGGCTGCCCGTGTTGACGAAATCGACCGTTGTGTCGACCAGGTTGGTGGTACCGGTGTACGAAGTCCCCGCACTGAGGTTTGCGCTGCCGGCATCGACGGTATTGCCGACAACGATGTTGTTCTGCAATATGAAAGCACCCGAATTGCCGGACAGAGCCCAACCGATACCGCCGGTATTGATGGTTCCGGAGCTCGTGTTCGTGAATGCGTTATTGGCAATCGTGCTGTTTGTGATCGTGACTGATCCGGCGCCATTGCTCAGAATGATGATGCCCCCCGAAGCGACCGTTCCGGCGGCGCCGTAAGTGCCCGTGTTGTTGACCAACACGACGTTCTGCAGGATATGGTTGTTGGAACCACCCAGGCGCACCAGCGATGACATGCCGGTAAATCCAACAATACTGGCGTCGTTGTCATGAATGAGCGTATTGCGAACGACAACGGTTGACCCAATGGCGGTATTCGAATTGATGACCGTGCCCGCGTTGTTGCGGAAAACGGAGTCCTCGATCGTGATCGAGCCTGCGTTGGCACGAATGACGCCATTGGCCGCGTTGCCGGAAAAGTGCCGGAAATCGAGATTGCGCACGGTAAGCGCACCGCCCCCGTCGCTTTGCAGGCCAGACGCTTCGCCTGCGTCGCGCACCCCGTCGTTGTCCACGTCACCACTCAGGATGACATCGCCTACGCCATCACCGTCGATATCGCCATTGATGGTGATATTGCTCGTCACGGAAATTGAGGAGGGAGAAGACCACCGGATGGTCTGACCGGCAAGGCTGCTGTGAAAAACGATGATGTCGCTGCCGCTGCCTGCGGCCGAACCGTCCACGGCAGTATCGCCATTGGCCGCCTGGATGGCTTCAGCCAACGATACCTGACCATTGACGGCGACAGATGAGGCATCTGTACTGGTCACAGTAATGGTGGCCAGCGATGTGTTGAAGGCAGATAGATTGGCGCGCTCGACGCCAACTGCCGTTGCCACGCTGCCGGCGGTGACTTCCAGTGCCCAGTTCTCACCTGCACGATGGCCCGTCGCGTCAGTCGAGGCGGCAACGTCCACCCCCGTCAGGCGCGCCATCTCGCTCACGAACAACTGGCCATCCGCGCCATCGCCGGTGTTACAGGCGAAGAAGCGGATGTCGCCGTCACTGGTCAGCGCCTCGCCGATACGGGCAAGCTCGGCGGCGTGGTCATCGAGCTGATCTGCCCAGAGCGCTTGACCTGCCAGATAGACATAACCCTCGTCACCATGGCTGATGATGTCAATGGTCGTGATATCCGAGCGGCCCTGCAGATGGGCCGCGATCTGCGCAAACCCGTTCTGCCCCGCATCCAGGATCACCACCTCCACGCCGTCTGGCAACGATGCGACCAGGTTTTCGTAATTGCTGACCGCGCTATCTATGAAGACGATCTCTGTGGCTGCGGTGTCTCTCTCAACCGGTGCGGCTGGCATCGGAGCTTCATGTACGAAACTGTCGGCGGCCGATTCCACATGCTCGGCAACGGCGATGACCGAGGCATCGAACATGATGCGCGCCTCGAGCGCACGCATCATGGCGATCGCTCCTTGCGGGCGCCGAATGAGCGCTGCCGTTTTTGGACGCGATGTCTGGCTCATGCCGTGCTCCTGGATTTCAACATTAAGGCCCGGCCACCCACGCCAATGCGCGCATTTTGGGTCTGTGCAATGTTGAGCACCAGCGAACTTACACAATGTGTTTAAAAAGTAAGTAGCTGAGTCCGGACGCGGTGACGCTGAAGTCACCGGCGGACTGTCGACCACTCGTCCAGAGCGGCCGCTGCCTTGAAACAAGGCGCCAGGCGCAGCGGGCCTCACGGCCGGCTGCGCCTGTTCAGTAATCAGTGATCACTGAAGAGTCTTAAGCCTTGCTCTGCTCAATCCCGGCAATCACCCAGCCGCCCTGCCCTGCACGGGGCTTGGTCAGGTGCCAGACTTCATCGAGGTCGTCGGGTGCCACGCCTGCTTCGGTGCGTACGCTGCCGGTAAAGCGCACGCTGACCACGTAGCGAGTGTCTTCTTCGGCCACGGCCAGCACTTGCGCCTCCAACCCGAAGACCTGAGTTTCTTGTGTCGCGCCGCCGCGCTCCAAGATTTCTTCGCGCACAACCTGCAGCATGTCAGGGCTGAGGTAGGTGGCCAGCTTGTCGTAGTCAGCCGCATCGTTGGCAGCTTGCAGCGCCAGGAACTGCGCCTTGGCATTGCGGGCGAAGCCAGCGGCATCAAAGTCAGCCGGAATGGCCGCGGGCGCTGAAGCTACGCCACCCAGACTGCCGCCCAGGCCCGAGCCGATGCGCGAGCCAATCAATGAGCCTTGCTGACGCTCGGGTTGCTGCTCAGGCTGCGACTCGAAACGCGAAGGGTTGCGAAAGGCAGCCAGCGGGTCCTGACCGGGGCGTGCGCCCTGGCCCATGCCTGCACCAGCCAGCGTTGCGCCTTGGTTGGCCGCGCGTTTGCGCATGAAAAAGGCCAAGGCCATCAGGCCGGCCATGACCAGCAAGCCGATCAGCATCATGTTGGCCAGCGCTTCGCCAAAGCCGAAGTGCGAGGCCAGCGCGAGCAAGCCCACGCCAGCTGCGATGCCGGCCAAGGGGCCCATCCAGCTGCGCTTGGAGGCCGCTGCGGCGCCTTGGGCCGCGGCACCTGCCGCTGCTGGAGCGGCTGCCGGCGCAGTCTGGGCCGGAGACCCAGCTGGGTTAGCCTGGTTAGTGCCAGACGGTGCAGTTGTGCTCTGGCGCTGCATGCCGCTGGACTTGCCGCCGCCCAGACGTTTGGCCTCGGCGTCAAAGGCGACGCTGCCCACGGATACGGCGAGAACGAGGGTGAAAAGAGAAAGAATTTTCTTCATGGTGGACTCCTGTTAACTTTCAAGATAGCACCATGACACAGAAATTAAAAGCAGAATAAACCAGTCATTAATTCTTAAAAAACCGAAGCTAACCGAGAGCGGGGTTAAGCCTGCTCTGCCAGCATCAAAACGAGCAAGCTCCCCAGCGCTGCCAAAACGCTGATGACTGCCAAAGAACCCACCCCAAAAATAAAAGTCATCGTTCGTCCTATCTGTCGTTTCAGTCGTTTCCTCTGTTGACCACCAACCAGGTCGCCGCGCCGGCGAAGACGGTGATCAGCACCGCAATGATCCAGAATCCGGATGGGTTTTCTGCCAAGGGAACACCGCCCACATTCATGCCGAACAAGCCGGCCAAAATGTTGATCGGCAGAGCCAGCACCGTCATCACGGTCAGCATGAACAGGCTTCTGCCTGTGGATTCGTTCACCGCAGCCGCCGCTTCTTCCTGCAGCAACTTGATTCGCTCTTGCAGCGACGCCATGTCGCTGAGCACCACCAAGAACTCCTCGTTCACTTCCCGCAGGGCTTGAATGTCCGCTTCTGCAATCCACCCCGGCGGATGCTGCAGCAGCCGAAACAAGGACGTTGGCTCCGGTGCCATCAAACGCCGCAGGCGAACGAGCAAGCGGCGCATCCCGCCTAGCGTCGTGCGCTGGGAGGCGATGCGGTCAGCCAGCAGCCGATCCTCAATGGTGTCAGCCCGCTGCGTGACCTGACGGACGATGTCGGTTAGCACATCGCACTGCTCACGCAGCAAGTGCTCCAACAGGCTCATCGGCGTGGCCAACTGCTCGCCAGCCCTGATCCGCTTGCGCAGTGCATCAATCGATCGAAGGCGCTGCTGACGTCCCGTCACGACCAAATGACTCTCCACGCTCACCCAGAGCGTCGTGAGGTCACCGGGATCAAAGTCAAAGTCAAAGACAACGTCGTTCACCACCGCGACCAGCGCGTCTCCGACGCGCTCGACGCGTGTCGAGCGGACGGTGCTGCCCAACGCCTCGAAAAAACTTTCGGGCAAGTTGGCGTGGCGCTCCAGCCAGTGGATCGCGCTGGTATGCGCCAGGTCGAAGTGGAGCCACAAAAAGCGTCCGGCGGATTGGCCGGCTTGCAAGTCCTTGAGGACATCCGCTGCGGCTGCGGAATCAAGCGGCCGCGGCGCCTGACCGGTCACGAACTCGAATCCCGCGATCAAGCCCGCCTGGTCCGCCCCCCAGCCTGGCTCTGCAAAATGAAGGCGCGCATCCACCTTCAGTAATGGGCGGGAACGTGCATCTCGGGCGGCACAGGTTGCCGCTCATAGTCCTCATGGCGAACGCGTTGGGGCAGTTCCACCTGGGGATGAGGAACCTCGGTGTACGCCACGCTGGACAGCAAATGGTGGATGCAGTTCAGGCGTGCTGTTTTCTTGTCGTCGGCCGGCACCACCGACCACGGCGCCTCAGGAATATGCGTGCGCTCGATCATGGTTTCTTTTGCGCGCGTGTAGTCTTCCCAGCGGCGGCGCGACTCCAGGTCCATCGGACTGAGCTTCCATTGCTTAAGAGGGTCACTGATGCGGCTGATGAAGCGCGAATGCTGCTCTTCGTCAGAAATAGAAAACCAGTACTTCAGCAACTGAATGCCCGAACGCGTCAGCATGCGCTCGAATTCGGGCACAGAGCGAAAGAACTCTTCGTACTGGTCCTCGGTACAAAACCCCATCACTTTCTCAACACCCGCCCGGTTGTACCAGCTGCGGTCAAACAGCACGATCTCACCGGCAGCAGGCAAATGGCTGACGTAACGCTGGAAGTACCACTGGGTGCGCTCACGGTCATTGGGCGCTGGCAGCGCGACGACGCGGCACACCCGAGGATTGAGTCGCTGAGTGATCCGCTTGACCACCCCGCCTTTGCCAGCAGCATCACGGCCTTCGAAGATCACCACCATCTTGTGGCCGGTGGCGACAACCCAGTCCTGCAATTTCACTAATTCGCCCTGCAAGCGAAGCAGTTCCCGAAAGTAGGTTCGGCGGCTGTTTTTTTCCTCCTCCGTCAGCGCAATTTCCTGGCTGTCTGAGTCGAAGGGGCGATCCTCTAGTTCAAGTTCGAGTTCCTCGTCGTAGCTGTCAATGATATCGCGGCGAAGTCGAAAATTTTGGTCGATGGTGGTCATGGATTGCGGTCGCCAAAGCCCAGACGCATGTTGCAGCATGGGCCGGAGCGATAAAAAATAGATGAGCCATCTTGAACCATCACTGTGACAAATTTGTGAAAGTCGAGAGACGTAGAGCGCCGTGCCTGACCGCGCTTTTAGCCACAGACTTAGTCAATGAAAGCGAACTCTTCGACAACCGGGGCAGCTGATTCGGCATCTGTTTTTGGCTGGGCAGAACGTCCGAGCGACACGTGGCGCCAACCCTCTTCCTGCATCTTGGTGGGGCTGTAAAGATTGCGGCCATCGATGATGAGGCGACGAAGCAAGCGACTTCCCATCTCCTCAAAGTCAGGCGCGCGAAACTGGTGCCACTCGGTACAAATGACCAGGGCTTGGGCGCCGTCCAAGGCTGAGTACTTGTCTGAGGCCATATGAAAATCCGGACGCTCCCCATAAATGCGGCGGGCTTCATTCATGGCCACGGGGTCAAATGCCCGGACCTTCACACCCGCCTCCCACAGGGCAGCCAAAAGGACCCGACTCGGCGCCTCTCGAAGATCGTCCGTGTTGGGCTTGAAGGACAGGCCCCAGACGGCGACGGTTTGACCGCGCAACCCTTCGACCCCACCCATCTCGGCAGACAGCTTGGAAAACAGCAGCGTCTTTTGCCTGTCATTGACCGCCTCTACCGCCTGCAGGAGTTGAGCGTCGTAGCCCACCGACTTGGCCGCACTGTGCAGCGCACGCACGTCTTTTGGAAAGCAGCTTCCACCGTAACCGCAACCCGCATAGATGAAGTGATAGCCAATGCGCGAGTCTGAGCCGATGCCCCGGCGCACTTGATCGATGTCGGCCCCCAAGCGCTCGGCCAAGTTCGCCACTTCGTTCATGAAGCTGATGCGCGTGGCCAGCATCGCATTGGCCGCGTACTTGGTCAGCTCGGAACTGCGAACGTCCATCACCACCGTGCGGTCGTGGTTGCGGTTAAAGGACTCGTAAAGTTCGCGCATCAAGGCCGTGGCCCGCTCACTGTCGCTGCCCAGAATGATGCGGTCGGGCTTCATGAAGTCAGCCACAGCTGACCCCTCCTTGAGAAACTCCGGGTTGGACACGACATCGAACGTGTGCCCGGCCGAGCGCGCCGAAAGACTCTCTTGAATACGCGCACACACGCGGTCGGCCGTGCCCACCGGTACCGTGGATTTATTGACCACAACACACCAACCCTCCATGTAACGGGCAATCACATCGGCCACGCCCAGTACGTGGCGCAGATCAGCCGAGCCGTCCTCGTCGGGCGGCGTGCCCACGGCAATCATCTGCACCGTGCCATGCCGCACGGCCAAGGCCGCATCCGTTGTGAAGCGCAAGCGGCCTTCATCCATGTTGCGCCGCACGACCTGCTCCAGGCCCGGCTCCCAGATGGGGATGTGACCTTGAAGCAAGGCGGCAATCTTGGCCTCGTCCACGTCCATGCACATCACGTCGTGCCCGACTTCTGCAAGGCACGCCCCGGTCACCAGGCCGACGTAGCCGACCCCAAAGATTGAAAGTTTGAGCATGAGATCTGCTTATTGAGTGGTTGAAAGTTCGCTCGGTCTCTTTCAGTCTCGCGCTCGCATATGAAACGTGGATGACACAGCCCGACGCATCTCTTCGTCACGCGAATGTCAAACGCCCTGCGTAGAGTCCACGCATGCACTTGCGCTCTGACTGACCCGATGCCACGCGGCTTCCATCTCCTGATTGCGGCGCAATTCATGTCAGCCCTTGCTGACAACGCGCTGCTCATCGTCACCATTGCCGTTCTGCATGCACAAGGGCTTCCGGCCTGGTGGGCACCCATGCTCAAGTTCGGCTTCACGCTGTCTTATGTTTTTCTTGCTCCTGGCGTGGGCGACTTGGCCGACGCATTTCCCAAGGCTCGCCTCATGGCCTGGATGAACGGCGTCAAGTGGCTGGGCGCGCTGGCGCTGCTTTTGTCCACCCATCCCATGCTGGCTTTTTTCGTGGTGGGCCTGGGTGCTGCGGCCTATGCACCGGCCAAGTACGGCCTGATCACTGAAGTCGTTCCTGCGTCCCGGCTGGTGGCAGCAAACGGCTGGATCGAAGTGTCAGTCGTCAGCGCCGCCTTGCTAGGCACGGCCTTGGGTGGCCTGCTGGTCAGCGGACTCTGGTTGGAGTCAGCCTTTGTTCAAGCTGCGATGGCGGGGCTTGGCCACGTCCCGGTCATGCTCAGCTCTCCGCTTGCGGTCTCCATCAGCTTGATCCTCTTGGTATACGCCCTGGCGGGCTTGCTCAACCTGTACATCCCCGACAGTGGCGCGCGCTATCCACGCGCAGCCATCCATCCCGTCGCCCTGGTGCGGGCCTTTCGTGTGGCCAACCGAACCCTCTGGACAGATCAGGCAGGCGGCATGTCGATGGCTGTGACCACCTTGTTCTGGGGGGTAGGCGCCACCATGCAGTTCATGGTGCTTCGCTGGGCAGAGCTCAGCCTGGGGCTGACTTTGAGTCAGGCGGCTTACTTGCAGGTGGCGGTGGCCGTTGGCATGACAACGGGCGCGGCCCTGGCCGGGCGACTGGTGCCTTTGTCGCAGGCCAGGCACATGCTGGTCGCCGGAATTTTCTTGGGCCTGATGATGCCGATTGCCGCCAGCGTCACCAGCCTGCCCTGGGCCGTGTTGATCCTGGCCCTCGCAGGCGTGCTGGGGGGCCTGATGGTCGTGCCGCTCAACGCCCTGTTGCAGCATCGGGGTTGCGTCTTGCTCAGCGCCGGCCGCTCCATCGCCGTGCAGGGTTTTAACGAGAACGCCAGCGTGCTCGCCATGCTGGCCATCTACGCCGCCCTGATCGCAGCGGACACGCCCATCCTTGTGATGATGTGGGGCTTTGGCGTGCTCATCTCGACATCCATCGCCGCCCTCATGTGGGGCTTCAGACGACTGCCTGCGCCACAACCCGGTTGAGCGTTGCTTCAAAGCGGTCAATCACGGGCTCCCAACCTTGCGTCAGTGCCGTCTTGCGCGCCTCCAATGCCATGGTTTGACGCAAGGATGCGTCGGTCGCCACCTGGCAGGCTGCTGCCACGAAAGCGCCCGGATCGTCGATCGACACCAGCGTGCCATTGACGCCACGCTTGATGAGCTGCCCCGCCGCTGCGTAGTCGAAGGCCACCACCGGCAGGCCGCTGGCAAGTGCCTCCACCGTCACATTGCCAAAGGTCTCTGTCAGGCTGGGGAAAACGAACAAGTCGGCGCTTGCGTAGTGTTGCGCCAGGTCTTCACCGCTGCGCTGCCCTGCAAAGATCGCCTCGGGGCACGCCGCCCGAAGCGTGGCCAGCATGGGGCCGTCGCCGACCAACACCAGGCGCGCATCAGGCCGCACTTGCAAGATGCCGCGAAATGACTCGATCAACAAGGACAAGTTTTTCTCTACCGCGAGGCGACCGACGCAGCACACCGCCAAGCCTGTAGGTTGTAGACCCCAGGTGGAGCGCAAGGCATCACTGCGCCGGGCAGGTTGAAACAAGTCAGTGTCCACGCCTCTAGCGACAACCTCAAGACGCTCAAAGCCTGAGGCTGTCAACTCCCGCTGCAGTGCCTCCGTGGGCACCATGGTGCAGCCGGTCAGGTTGTGGAATTTGCGCAAGTAGGCTGTCATGGGCCGCTGCAACCAGCTCAGCCCGTAGTGGCGGGTGTAAGCATGAAAGTTCGTGCGAAAGTCTGAGCTCACCGGCAAACGCAAAAGCTTGGCCGCGCTCAATGCAGACCAACCCAGCGGGCCTTCCGTGGCGATGTGGACGATGTCGGGGCGCTGGCTGGACCACAACTTGACCAAGGCGCGTTTGGACGGCAGGCCAATACGCAACTGCGGGTAGCGCGGAATCTGCATGCCCCGCACCAGGATTTCGTCGTAGCGCTGCCGAGGCGTCAGCGTGTTTTGCGGTTGTCGGGGTCGAATCACCTGCAAGTCATGCTCACGCGCATGCAGGCCCTCGACCATGCGCGCCACGGTTCGCGCAACACCGTTCACCTCGGGTGGGTAGGTCTCGCTCACCACCGCCACACGCAGGGCGCGACGCGTGGCGGGAATGACATCGATAAGCAAATCGGAAGCGGGGTCATCAAGCATCTACCGATCTTCGCCCGCGATTTCAACAGTTTGATGACAACGCCATGAAGGCGTGAGTGATGACAAATTTCTGACCGCCCTGTCACACCAATTTCATCAAAGCTCATGACTATTCAGTCTTCGGAACGTCACCCGAGAACATCACTGGAGCCTGACCTTGACCTCTTTTTCCAATCAGTTGACCAGCCAGCGCTGGGACGACCACCGCTTCTATCACCAAAGCCGAATCAACCAAAGCCTGCACTTGCTCAGTGCCATCTGCTTTGTCGTGTCCTACGCGCTGCTTTTTGTCGACCCCGCCTGGGCCGCCCTGCTGGCCTGGGGGGTTTCCATGACCACGCGTCAGGCCGGTCACTTCTTTTTTGAGCCGCGCGGCTTTGACCATGTGAACCGGGTCACAGACGAGTACAAGGAAGAGGTCAAGGTTGGCTACAACATCCAGCGCAAGATCGTGCTGCTGACCGTGTGGGCCTTGCTGCCATTGGCCTTGTGGCTGCAGCCTTCTCTCTTCGGCCTGATCGACCCCGCCATAGGCTTGGGCGAGTACTTGCATGACGTAGGAACTGCATGGCTGGCGCTGGGCGTGGCCGGTGTCACAGTGCGCGTCCTTCAGTTGTGGGTCAAGGAAGACCTGGTCACCGGCCTTGTGTGGGCCAGCAAGATCATCACCGACCCCTTCCACGACATTGCTCTGTACTGGAAGTCTCCTCTTTATCTGTTGCGTGGCCAGTTGCTGGACCCGATGGACCACGTCAGGCAGGATTGAGATGGCCCTCCTGTTCGGTCTCACAGCGGCATTTGTCATTGCCGGCCTGCTGATCAACAAACTGATTGACAGGCTGAATCTTTCTCGCGCCAAGCACCGCTCTTTGGCCGGGCATTCCCGCATGGCCAAGCGGGTGGCCCGGTGGGTGCGCGGCTACGCTTACGACGAGCAGCGCTTTTTCTGCAGCGATGGCGCACCAGAGGCGGTTGCAGAGCAGCGCCGGGCGGCGTTTGAACGCCTCTCCGCCTTGTTCCGCCGACGTTTTGCGCACACGCTGGAAATGACCGCGCAGGCCCGCGAGTCCATTTCAGACTTGCGCTTTACGGGCAGCTACCGCGTTCCTTTTCAGTACAGCCCGCTGGTGCGCAAGCATCTGGGCACGGGTGCATTTTTGCGCGCCAGCAAGGGCGTGCAAGTCGAGGATCTGGATGGCAATTGGTTCTACGACCTGACTGGCGCCTATGGCGTCAATCTGTTCGGCTATGACTTTTACAAAGCCACCGTTGCCGAAGGCTGCGCGCTGGTCGCCGACCTTGGCCCCGTGCTGGGCGCCTACCACCCCTGCGTGCTGGAAAACGTCGAGCGGCTCAAAGTCATCTCTGGCCTGCCTGAAGTGTCTTTTCACATGTCTGGCACCGAAGCCGTGATGCAAGCCGTTCGGCTGGCGCGCTACCACACGGCAAAGCACCAGCTGGTACGTTTTGCTGGCGCCTACAACGGTTGGTGGGAGGGCGTGCAACCCGGCCCAGGCAACCCGCTGCCGCCGCGCGACACCTACACGCTGGCTGAAATGTCCGAGCGCTCCCTGCATGTCTTGCGTACACGGCGCGACATTGCCTGCGTCATCGTCAATCCGCTGCAAGCCTTGCACCCGAACACCTCGGCGCCCGCTGACTCCTCGCTGGTGGACAGCAGCCGCCGCGCCGCTTACGACCGTGCGGCCTACACGCAATGGCTTCAGGATTTGCGCCAGGTGTGTACCGAGCGCGGCATCGTGTTCATCCTGGATGAGGTTTTTCTGGGCTTTCGACTTGCGCCGGGTGGCGCCCAGGAATACTTCAATGTGCGCGCCGATCTGGTGACCTACGGCAAGACCTTGGGGGGCGGGCTGCCGGTAGGCGTGGTGTGCGGTCGCGCCGACCTCATGAAGCGGTTCCGCGAAGACCGACCCGCCGACCTGTGCTTTGCGCGAGGCACCTTCAACGCCAACCCGTACGTGATGGGCGCGATGAAAGCCTTTCTGGACCGCATGCAAACGCCTGAAATTCAAGCCGTCTACACAGGCCTGGAAGCACGCTGGAGCCAGCGCTTCACGCGCCTGAACACCGCGCTGGCCGAAGCTGGAATGCCGGTGCAGGTGGCCCACATGGCGTCTATTTGCACGGTGCTTTACAGCCGCCCTGCCCGCTACAACTGGATGCTGCAGTACTACCTGAGGGCTGAGGGCCTGGCTCTTTCATGGGTCGGCAGCGGACGCCTGATTTTCAGTCTGAACTACGACGACGCCGACTTTGACGAAGTGGTCAAACGCTTTGTGTCAGCGGCCCGCAGCATGCACGCCGACGGCTGGTGGCACGAGGTGCCAGGCCAGTCCAACAAAAAAATACGCCGCAGCATCCTCCGTGAGATGTTGACCAGTCCCGCATGAGCCGCTTCAATTTGACAGGCCGCTTGCGCGGCCTACTGCAGCAAGAAGACCTGAATTTTTTGCTCACCAACCGCCTGCCACGCCAGTCGCTCACGCACTTCATGGGCTGGTACAGCCAGATCAAAAGCCGCAGGCTGGCGCGCCTTTCCATCGCTGTTTGGCGCATGTTTGCCGACCTCGATTTGAGCGAAGCCAAAAAGCAAACCTTTGAGAGCCTGCATGATTGCTTTACCCGCGAGCTCCAGCCGGGGCGTCGGCCCCTGGATCTTTCAAGCGATGTTCTGACCAGTCCCAGTGACGGAATAGTGGGTGCGTGTGGGCAAGTCAGGGACGGGCAACTCTTTCAGGCCAAAGGTCTGAACTACCGCATTGAAGAACTGTTTGGCCCTTCGCAAGACACCACGCCCTTTCGCAATGGCACTTGGGTGACGCTGCGGCTGACGTCCAGCATGTACCACCGGTTTCACGCCCCGTTTGACTGCGAGATCGAGCATGTGAGCTACATCAGCGGCGACACCTGGAACGTCAACCCCATCGCGCTGGCGCGGGTGGAGCGCTTGTTCTGCCGCAACGAGCGAGCCGTGCTGCGCGCGCGCTTGCAGCCGGGCGGACAGATGATCGCCATCGTCCCGGTCGCCGCCATTCTGGTGGCCAGCATTCGCCTGCACTTTCTCGATGTGCTGCTGCACCTGAAGTGGCCAGGCGCACACGAAATGCCTTGCCAGGCACGCGCCGCCAAAGGCGAAGAACTCGGCTGGTTTCAGCACGGCTCCACCATTTTGGTATTTGCCCCGCCCGGCTTCGAACTGGCACCCGGCATTGAGGCAGGCACCGCCATCCGCATGGGCCAGGCACTGATGCGCATGGCCTGAGCCTCAGGCCAAGATCACAAGCTCAGGAGTGGCCCTCAGCTCACGCTGCTGGAGAAATGCTTGCGGTAGCGCAAGGGCATGTCCGTCATCTTCACCATCATGGGCAGATCGGCGGCGTTGAAGTCAGGGTCCCAGGCCGGCGCGCCCAGGACTTTGGCGCCCAAGCGCAGATAACCCTTGATCAGCGCTGGCGGTTCCACGTCCAAGTTGTCGTTCAAGCGATGTACCGGCAAGGCAAGGCGCGGCAGAACCTGCTGCTCGATGGGTGCAAGATGCGTCGCCTTGAGCTGGCGCCAAATGCTGGCGGCAGCATGCCCGCCGGTAGTTCCATTCATATCCAATGGAATGCTGGCACAGCCGATCATGGTGTCCAGCTGATTGCGAACCATGAACTGCGTGAGCGCACCCCACAGCGACAAAATGACGCCGCCGTGCCGATGGTCCGGATGCACACAACTGCGGCCCAGCTCCACCATGCGGGGGCGCAGCGCCCGCAGGCGAACCAGATCGAACTCAAGGTCGCTGTACAGACTGCCTACGCGCAGCGCCTGCACAGGCGTCAGCACCCGGTAGGTGCCGATGACTTCTTGCGTGAGTTCATCACGCACCAGCAAGTGTTCGCAAAAGTCATCAAACAGGTCAACGTCATGCCCTGGAACTTTCTCAGGCAAACGCGCGCCCATTTCTTCGACGAACACCCGGTAGCGCAGCCGCTGCGCCTGCCTGACCTCGTCCAGGTGCCGGGCCCAGCTCACATGCAGTCCACCGTGCGCCGGCTGGCGATGCGGTAGCAAGGCGATCGAACCCTCCACGCGCTGACCCACATCAGGAAGGAAAAGGGAGCCGGGGAAATCTGTCATGCAAAACCTCAAGAAGTGGGAACGTCGCCGTTTGGCTCAGGTCGATTTTTCGAGCCCGGTGTGTCACTGTTGTGTCAAGGTCGCACGGCGACAGAACGGCTTTCCCTGCATCGATCGCGATTCATCAAAGTGCCATGAACCCGTCACTGAGATGACGCATCTTTGTTGCATAGTTTTTCCCATACAGATGCACCGCACGCGTGCTGCGAATCGTCAACAAGGGGATGTGAACATGCGCCAATGGAACAAGCCGGGCAGCGGTGAACAGGATGCGCCGTGGGGAGCCCCTGCAAGCCCTGCTCGTTACAGGACCGTTTTCATCTCCGACCTGCACCTGGGCACACCAGGTTGCCAGGCTGAGGCGCTTGTCGAATTTTTAAAGCACCATCCCAGCGACACGCTTTATCTCGTCGGGGACATCATTGACGGCTGGCAATTGCGTCGGCGCTGGTACTGGCCGCAGACGCACAACGACGTGGTGCAAAAGCTGTTGCGTCGTGCGCGCAAGGGCTGCCGCGTCATTTTTATTCCGGGTAACCATGACGAATTCGCGCGTCAATTCCTGGGCCAGCACTTTGGCGGCATCGAGGTGATGGAAGAAGCCATCCATGTCACCGCCGACGGCCGCAAGCTGTGGATCATTCATGGGGATTACTTTGACGCCGTGGTCCAGTGCGCCAAGTGGCTGGCCTACGTGGGGGACAACTTGTACGAGCTTTCGCTCAGACTCAACCGCCACATCAACTCCTGCCGGGCGCGCCTCGGGCTGCCCTACTGGTCGCTTTCACAGTACCTCAAGCACCGCGTCAAGCGGGCTTTGAATTTCATCACCGCCTATGAAGACGCGGTGGCTGCCGAAGCCCGAAAGCGCGGTCTGGACGGCGTGGTTTGCGGCCATATCCACCGTGCAGAAATCCGCATGATCGACGGCGTGCTCTATTGCAATGACGGTGATTGGGTCGAAAGCTGCAGCGCCTTGGTCGAGCACATGGATGGGCGGCTGGAAATCGTGGAGTGGCACAGCATCAAGGGTATCGTCCGCCCAGCTGAGGACCAACTTGAGCTACTCACGCCGCCTGCCATGGCGTTTGAGCAAGGCGTCCGGGCATGAAGCTCGCGCTGGTTACAGATGCCTGGCAGCCGCAGGTCAATGGCGTCGTCACCACCTTGGTCGAACTCGTCAGAGAAATGGAGTCGCGGGGCCATGAAGTCCTCGTCATCCACCCCGGCCTCTTTCAAACCCGACCCTGCCCCGGCTACGCGGGCATCGACCTGGCCATCAAGCCCGCCGCACGGGTCGCGCAGTTGCTCAATGACTTTGGTCCCCAGGCCATTCATTTGGCCACCGAAGGTCCGCTGGGCTGGGCAGCGCGCAAGCACTGCCTGCGACACGGCCTAGCCTTCACCACCGCCTTTCACACGCGCTTTCCAGAGATCTTGCAGGCGGCGCTCAAAATTCCTGTGCGTCTGGGTTATGCCTTGTTCCGGCATTTTCATGGCCCGTCTTCCGGCGTGATGGTGCCCACCGAAGGCGTCTTGCGCATGCTGGAAGGGCGCGGATTTAAAAACCTCAAGCCCTGGACGCATGGCGTTGACCTGTCCTTGTTCGACTACCGTGAAAAGCCCGTGGTCTGCCAGCAATTGGGTGTTTGCAGTGACCCGGTTTTTCTGTACGTGGGCCGCGTTTCGTACGAAAAGAACATCGAGACATTTTTGTCACTGACCTTGCCGGGTACCAAAGTCGTGTGCGGCGTTGGCCCCCGAGAAGCAGCACTCAAGGCCCAATTTCCGCATGTGCGCTGGCTGGGCCTGCTTGACCGGTCCGCGCTGCAAGAGGTGTATGCCGCCGCGGATGTCTTTGTGTTCCCCAGCCGTTCAGAAACCTTTGGGCTCGTCATGCTTGAAGCGATGGCCTGCGGCACACCTGTGGCCGCCTTCCCGGTGGATGGCCCGCTTCAAGTGCTGGGCGACACGGCAGGCGCGCGTGGTGGTGTCCTGCACGAGGACCTGCAAAAAGCCTGCCTCGAGAGCCTCAACATTCCCCGCTGGGAAGCACGCCAGCGCGCCATGACCTTTAGCTGGGACCATGCGGCAGCGCTATTTGAATCGCACTTGGTGAGCGCCAGCGCAAACTGAAGCGAAGGCGGCCGTTTCACAGGCCTTACACAAGCTCTGCCTAAGCTTGGACCATGAAACGCGTGCTCTTGATTTATTTCAACGCCGGCGGCGGCCACAGAGCGGCGGCCAAGGCCTTGCTCAAGGCCTTGCAAGTTGACGATCTTCACGTGCAAGCCGTCAATCTGGTCCATATCCTGGACCCTGGCGCGCGCTTTGAACGCCTCTTTGGTTTCCAGCCTGAAGCCATGTACAACGCACGTTTATCGTCAGGCCTGACCTTGGGCATGCGCCATGAACTCAAGCTGCTTCAGTTCATGATCCGGCAAACGCAGGCCATGCAAATCAAGCGCCTGAGCGCCTATTGGGAGCAAACACAACCCGACCTGGTGGTTTCGCTGATTCCCAACTTTAATCAGGCCTTGGGGCAAAGCCTCGCCCAATGGCGACCCGACGTCCCTTTTGTGACGGTGATGACCGACCTGGCCGACCTGCCACCTCAGTTCTGGATCGCGCCGGGCGCGACGCGCCACTTGGTTTGTGGCTCGCCACGGGCGCGCCAACAGGCTCTGGACGCGGGCTTGCCACCGGCCTGGGTTCACCTGACTTCAGGCATGCCGCTGGCCCAGGACTTTTACGAGCCGCCAGCGTGTGACCGACGCCAGCGCCGAGTCGAACTTGGCTTGCCCCCAAGCGATCCCGTGGGCGTGGTGATGTTCGGCGGCTACGGATCGAATGCCATGCTGCGCATCGCCGAGCGGCTGCCAGACAGGCCGCTGATCCTCATGTGCGGTCGCAACGCAAGCTTGGCGAAAGCCTTGCGCAAGCAAGCATCCAGTTCGCCAAGAGTCGTCGTTGAATTCACGGACCGCGTCCCCGACTGGCTGCGATTGGGCGACTTCTTTATCGGCAAACCAGGGCCTGCCAGTTTGTCCGAAGCCATTCATCTGGGGCTGCCCGTGATCGTGACGCGCAACGCCTGGACCATGCCACAAGAGCGGTACAACACCGACTGGGTCATCGAAAACGGCCTGGGCGTGGTGCACCGGAGTTTTCGCTCGGTTCACCAGGCCGTCAGCGAGTTGATCGCCGATTTGCCGGCGTTCCAGTCGAGGGCCACAAAGATGAACAACCAAGCGATCTTCGAGGTGTCACAGCTGCTTCTGCGGCTGCTTTAGACATGTTGAAACTTATGGGATAAACTGTATAAACCGTTTACCCTGAAAGACACACCATGCCCTTGACCAAAGCACCGCGCGCTGCCCGCCCTGTTAAATCCGCCAGCAACACCACCGCCACGCCATCAGCCCCCGCCAAGCGCGTGAGAGCAGCAGCCCCCAAAAAAGCGTCCGCCAAGGTTGTCGTCAAACCCGCAGTGACCAAGACTGTGGCGCCCGTGGCCGTTACCAAGCCGCAAAAAGTGGAGAAGCTGGAAAAAGCCAAGAAGCCAAAGCTGGTACGCGACAGCTTCACCATGCCCAAGCTCGAATACGCCGAGATCGACCTGCTCAAGTCGCGTGCCCTCAAGCTCGGTCAGGCCAGCAAAAAAAGTGAACTCCTGCGAGCCGGCGTCAAGGCCTTGACAGCCATGTCCGACAGTGCGTTCTTGGCAGCACTGGCCGCCGTACCCACGCTGAAAACCGGACGCCCACAGGCCAGCAAGGCCTGAAGTTCCAAAGCCTCAAGTCAAAGGGCGTCGGGGCTTTGTACCGTCACAACCACTGTTTGCAGCTGGTTGTTTCGCTGCCGGCAGCGTAGCCACCAAATTGAGCCTTTGCGAAAGACAAACTCCGCTTGGCCCAGGCCCAATACCTGAGTGACGACAAGCGAAAGCGTGGGCTGGTGGCCGACCACCAGCACGGCTTGCTCGCTCAGCGGCCACTCTGCAAGCGACAACAATTCACCGGGCCCGCGGTCTGGCGCCAGCTCGCCATGCAAGCTGTACGGACGCCCTAGCGCGAGCACCGTCTGTTCACAGCGCAGTGCAGGACTGGTCATCACGCGCACCTTGCTGTTGAGGCGGCGCTTGAGCCAGTGGGCCATTCGATTGGCCTGCTGAAGGCCCAGCGCTGTCAAGGGCCGAGCCATATCGGCGGCTGTCGCTGGGCCCAGCTCGGCCGCTGGCACACTGGAGATGTCTTGCGCCTGAGCGTGACGCCAAAGAATCAAATCCATGATGGCCAGCGCGATCAGGCGGCCGAGAGGGCAGGCCTGAGCGAGTTGTTCGTGATTCGGTAGCCGGCACCTCGCACCGTCTCGAGCATGGGCGAGGCGTCACCCAGGGAATCGCGCAGACGCTTGACGTGCACATCCACCGTGCGCTCTTCGATGAACACGTGGTCGCCCCA
>CAZNQE010000019.1:0-37312 GCA_964575005.1 uncultured Polaromonas sp.
AGAAGGCTTGCACCGCCGCTTGGTGGGTCAGGTCCAGCTCGGCGTGCGTGCGGGTGACGAGGTTGGTCTGGCCTTGCTGAGCAAGAGCGCGGCAAATGGCGCTGCCCACCATGCCGCGGTGGCCTGCAACATAAATCTTGGATGGTTGGCTCATCAGGCGACCCTGCCGTAGGTGTCTTCAAAACGAACAATGTCGTCCTCACCGAGGTAACTGCCCGACTGCACTTCAATGATTTCCAGGGGAATGCTTCCCGGGTTGGACAAGCGATGGACTTCACCCAAGGGGATGTAAGTCGATTCGTTTTCCGTCAGGATCAGCACCTTGTCGCCGTTGGTGATCTCGGCGGTTCCCTTGACCACGATCCAGTGCTCCGCACGGTGGTGGTGCTTTTGAAGGCTCAGGCTCGCTTTAGGCTTGACCTGGATGCGCTTGACCTTGAAGCGCAAGTCTTCGTCAATGCTGTCGTACCAGCCCCAAGGCCGATGCACCTTGCGGTGCAGGTTTTGCTCTTCACGCTTTTGCGCCGCAAGCTCATTGACGATGTGCTTGACGTCCTGGCTGCGGGATTTGTCCGCCACCAGCACGGCATCTGGCGTTTCAATGACAACCAGGTTGTCCACGCCCACCAGGCTGACGAGGCGGCTGGAGGCATGAACCAGCGTGTTGCGGCTGTCAGTGCTGATGACGTCACCATGATGTGCATTGCCCGACCCGTCTTGAGCGAGCACACCCCAAACCGCATTCCAGGCGCCAAGGTCGGACCAACCCGCGTTCAGGGGAATCATCTGAATCGGGAACTCGGTGCCAGGACAACGCTCCATGACAGCGAAGTCCACCGACTCAGCCGGAATGGCCGAGAACTCCGCCTTCCCGGGGCGCACAAAGGTGCTGGCCGTGCTGTTGTCAATGCTGCGGGTAGCCCAAGCCTTGCGAGCGGCTTGGGCGATGTCGGGACGGAATCGCTCTAGAGCGGCCATCCAAACCGAGGCTTTGAGCACGAACATGCCCGCATTCCAGTAATAACCGCCTTGCGCGAGGTAACTTTCGGCGGTCGCCTGGTCTGGCTTTTCTACAAAGGCCTGAACCTTGCAAGCCTGGGGCACCCCATCAGCCCCAACAACCGATGACGGGGCAGTCTGGATATACCCGTAACCCGTCTCAGGACAGTCGGGCGTGATGCCCAGGATAACGATTTCACCCGTGTTCGCCGCCCGGATGGCGGCCTGCATCGCCAAAGTAAAGGCCGCCCCATCGGCGACGACATGGTCGGCCGGGGTGACGACCAGCACAGGGTCCTCGCCGTCGCCCAAGGCAGCGAGTGCCGCCAAGGTCAGGGCCGGGGCGGTATTTTTCCCGCTGGGCTCCAGCAAGGCAGCCCCTAGTGAAATGCCCGTTTCGAGCAACTGCTCGGCGGCCAAAAAGCGATGCTCTTCGCCGCTGGCAAGGTAAAGCGGAGCCACAGCAATGTCCGTAGCGCCCAAGCCTGCGAGCCGCTTGGCCGCCAGCTGAAAGAGGCTGTCAGCGCCTGTCAGGCAGAGGAACTGCTTGGGAAAGCCTGCGCGAGACAGAGGCCAAAGGCGGCTGCCTGAACCGCCACAGAGGATCACGGGGGTCACATTGATCATGCTTCCTGTGTCCCAGGTAGAGCTGCAGGGTGCGCTGGCGTATGGAGGGGGCGGCTGGTCATGGCATGGTTCAGGTAAGCTCAATCGCGTGCAAACTAGTGAACACTGGAAACGATTGAAACAACTCAAAAGTTAGAACTAAGTTGTCATTTTATTGGCTTTACTGTCGAGATTCGTCCGTGCTAAATAATAATATTTATTTAACAATGTGCTAACTTTTGCATCGCAAATGTTCCCGGACGCGCACAAAACAAGCTCCAGCGTTGCGCTAGGCTTGCCGCAAAGATGCGGTGTTAAGGCTGAGGTGAGCTTGGCGCGAGGGATGGGGCGCCACCCGCCGAATGAAGTCCCTGAAAAGGGAACTTTTGGCGCTCAGGCCATCTCGACCTGAGTTGTCTTTCCGACCGTGAGCTGACCTAGGTCAGCAGGCGCGAGGAGCGCGGCACATGCGCCATCAAAAACTCCATCTGATCCGCCAGGATACGGCGGTTGCGCAGGATGAAGTCTTCCCACAGGCTGGGAACGTAGGGCGTGTAGATGAGCGGCATGCGGGCCTGCTCGGGGGTGCGGCTGCTTTTTCGGTGATTGCAGCCGCGGCAGGCGGTAACCACGTTCATCCAGGTGTCCACGCCTTGCTGGGCAAAGGGGACGATGTGCTCGCGCGTGAGTTCTTCGTCGTGAAAGCGGTTGCCGCAGTAGGCGCACACATTGCGGTCGCGCGCAAACAGCTTGCTGTTGGTCAGGCCCGGCTTAAGGTCAAACGGGTTGATGTTGGGCACACCCTTGGTGCCGATGATGCTGTTGATCGTGATGACCGACTGCTCGCCCGTGATGGCGTTGTGCCCGCCACGAAACACCGCCACCTCGGCGCCGACTTCCCAGCGCACCTCTCCGGCGGCGTAGTGCAACACAGCTTGTTCAAGGCTGATCCAGGACTGGGGCAAACCTTGGGCGGACAGTTTCAAGACCTTCAAAACGAGACTCCCATCAATGGAAAACATCGCAATCGAATCATGGGCGCCTCGTCGAGCGCCTTGCATCTCTGCCTCAATATAGCGTGATTTGCTGGCCTCGGCCATGGCCACCGGGCTTGATTCGCTTTGGCTGGCCTTTGCCAGAGCCGCCCAGCATAAAAACGATAATCCTGAGCATGAAGATTTTCCGAGGCCACCAGCACCCCGAACTTGCCCAGCCCTGCGCCCTGACCATTGGCAACTTTGACGGGGTTCACCGAGGCCACCAGGCCATGCTGGCCGTGCTCAAGAACGAAGCCAGACACCGGCAACTGCCCGCCCGCGTGCTGACCTTCGAGCCGCATCCGCGGGAGTACTTTTCGCCTTCGACAGCGCCGGCCCGGATTTCAACCCTGCGCGACAAGCTCACGGAGCTGGCCAAATGCGGGATTGATCAAGTGGTGGTGCTGCCTTTTAACGCCGCTCTGGCCGGACAAAGTGCCAGCGCATTCATTCAAGACGTGCTGGTCAAAGGCCTGCAAGCGCGCTACATCCTGGTGGGCGACGACTTCCGCTTTGGCAGCAAGCGCGCCGGCGACTACGCCATGCTGGATGCAGCAGGGGACGCCGCCGGCTTTGAAGTGGCGCGCATGGACAGCTATGAAGTGCATGGCATCCGCGTGTCGAGTTCAGCCGTGCGGGAAGCCTTGGCCCACGGCCACATGGAAGATGCGGCGCGCCTCCTCGGCCGGCCTTACAGCATCTCAGGCCACGTGGTACACGGCAAAAAACTCGGGCGCACGCTGGGCTTTCGCACACTCAACCTGCCCTTCAATCACGACAAGCCCGCCGCCATGGGCATCTTTGCCGTGCGCACGCAGGGACTGCTGGCGGACGGCGCGCTGATGGACGGTGTGGCCAGCCTGGGCGTACGGCCCACGGTGGAAGACGCTGGCCGCGTGCTGCTCGAAGTCCATTGTTTTGACTGGCCTCGCGCAGCGGAGCTGGACAGTGCCTACAGTAAAATCGTTCGCATCGAACTGCTGCACAAGCTGCACGACGAGCGCAAGTACGAGGGTCTGGAGGCATTGCAAAAAGGCATCGCCCAGGACTGCGAAGACGCCAAAGCCTTCTTCGCCAGCCACAACCAGAGCCAGCCCCGAACCTCCTGAAAAAACTCATGCAAGACGCCAAGACCGACTACCGCAGCACCCTGAACCTGCCTGACACGCCCTTCCCCATGCGCGGCGACTTGCCCAAGCGCGAAGCCGGCTGGGCCAAGGAATGGGAAGACAAAGGCATCTACAAAAAGCTGCGCGACGTGCGCCATGGCGCACCCAAGTTTGTGCTGCACGACGGCCCTCCATACGCCAACGGCAAGATCCACATCGGCCACGCGGTCAACAAAGTCCTGAAAGACATGATCGTCAAGGCGCGCCAGCTCAAGGGCCTGGACGCGACCTATGTGCCGGGCTGGGACTGCCATGGTCTGCCGATTGAGAACGCGATTGAAAAGCTGCACGGCCGCAATTTGCCGCGCGATGAGGTGCAAGCCAAGAGCCGCGCTTTTGCCACCGAGCAAATCGCCGGGCAAATGGCCGACTTCAAACGCCTGGGCGTGCTGGGCGAGTGGGACAACCCGTACCGCACCATGGATTTCGCCAACGAGGCCAATGAAATCCGCGCGCTCAAACGCATCATGGAGCGCGGCTTTGTGTACCGCGGCTTAAAGCCGGTGTACTGGTGCTTTGATTGCGGCTCCTCGCTGGCTGAATTCGAGATTGAATACGCCGACAAGAAATCGCAGACCCTGGACGTCGCGTTTGAATGCGCCGAGCCCGACAAACTCGCTGCCGCGTTTGGTTTGAAGTCTTTGGCCAAAGAAGCCTTCGCCGTCATCTGGACCACCACCGCCTGGACGCTGCCCGCCAACCAGGCGCTGAACCTGAATCCCGAACTGAACTACGCGCTGGTGGACACCGAGCGTGGCCTCTTGGTGATGGCTGAAGTGCTGGTTGAAAAGTGCCTGGCCCGCTACGCATTGGAAGGCACCGTGCTGGCGACTGCGCAAGGCAAGGCGCTAGACCACATCAACTTCAAACACCCGCTGCATGACGTGGCCGACGAGCACGGCGTGTATGGCTACAAGCGTTTGTCGCCCGTGTTCCTGGCCGACTACGCCACCGCCGACGACGGCACCGGCATCGTGCACTCATCGCCCGCTTACGGCGTGGACGACTTCAACTCCTGTGTAGCCAACGGCATCGGCCACGACGAGATTCTGAATCCGGTGCAAGGCAATGGGCGCTACGTGGACGAGCTGCCTTTCTTTGGCGGCCTGAACATCTGGAAAGCCGCGCCGCTGGTGATCGACAAGCTGCGCGAGCACGGCCGCCTGATGGCCACGCACGGCATTGAGCACAGCTACCCGCACTGCTGGCGTCATAAAACGCCGGTGATTTACCGCGCGGCAGCCCAATGGTTTGTGCGCATGGACGAGGCCGACGCGGCCAAGGGCAACGTGGGCGTGTTCACCAAAGACGCCGCCGGCCTCACCCTGCGTGAGCTGGCTCTGTCAGCGATTGAAGAAACGAAGTTCTACCCTGAAAACGGCAAGACCCGCCTGCGCGACATGATTGCCGGTCGGCCCGACTGGTGCATCAGCCGCCAGCGCAACTGGGGCGTGCCGCTGCCCTTTTTCATCCACACCGCCACGGGCGAATTGCATCCGCGCACCATGGAGATCATGGACCAAGCCGCCAGCATGGTTGAAGCCGGCGGCATCGAGGCTTGGAGCAAAGCGACGCCCGAATCCATCCTGGGCGCCGAGGCAGCCGACTACCTCAAAAGCACCGACATCCTGGACGTGTGGTTCGACTCCGGCACCACACACGACCACGTGCTGCGCCACAGTCACGCCGCCCAGTCCACCTGGCCGGCCGACCTGTACCTGGAAGGTCATGACCAGCACCGCGGCTGGTTCCATTCCTCGCTGCTCACCAGCTGCGCCATGTACGACCACGCGCCCTACAAAGGGCTGCTCACGCACGGCTTCACGGTGGACGGCAAGGGCCGCAAGATGAGCAAGAGCGAAGGCAATGTGGTGGCGCCGCAAGAAGTCAGCGACAAGCTGGGCGCCGAGATCATTCGCCTATGGTGCGCTTCGACCGACTACTCGGGCGATTTAGGCATTGACGACAAAATTTTGGCCCGCGTGGTGGACGCCTACCGCCGCATCCGCAACACGCTGCGCTTTTTGCTCGCAAACGTGAGTGACTTTGACCCGGCCACAGACACCGTGCCCGCCGAACAAATGCTGGAGATTGACCGCTACGCGCTCAGCCGCGCAGCGCAGCTGCAGGCCGACATCCTCGCGCACTACGAGGTGTATGAGTTCCACCCCGTGGTCTCCAAGCTGCAGATTTATTGCAGCGAAGACCTGGGCGCGTTTTACCTCGACATCTTGAAGGACCGGCTATACACCAGCGCGCCCAAGTCTTTGGCGCGGCGCAGTGCGCAAACCGCGCTGCACCAGATCACCCACGCCATGCTGCGCTGGATGGCGCCTTTCCTCAGCTTCACGGCCGAAGAAGCATGGAAGGTGTTCGGCTCGTCCGAGTCCATCTTCATGGAGACTTACGCCGAGTTAGGCACGGCCGACGCGGCTCTGCTGGCCAAGTGGAACCGCATCCGCGAGTTGCGTGACCTCGTTAACAAGGACATCGAAGCATTGCGCGCTGACGGCAAAGTGGGCTCATCCTTGCAAGCTGAAGTCACGCTGGCCCTTGTGTCAGACGACCATGCTTTGCTGGCCAGCCTGGGCGAGGACTTGAAGTTTGTCTTCATCACCTCCGCACTGCGGCTCGAAGAAGCCGCTGAACTGACCATTGCCACGGTGCCAAGCGAAGAGGCCAAGTGCGAGCGCTGCTGGCATTACCGCGCTGACGTCGGCATCGACCCGGCCCACCCCACCGTCTGCGGGCGCTGCACCAGCAACCTCTTCGGCGCGGGTGAATCACGGGCCTTTGCCTGATGGGCAAGACAAGCCTAGTGCACGGCAGACGCAGCGGCGGCAGCGCGTTGTGGCCCTGGCTGGGCCTGGCCTTGGCCCTGCTGCTGGCTGACCAGTTCACCAAGGTGCTGATCCTGGGCTACTACCGCCTGGGTGATGCGACGGAGGTGACCAGTTTCTTCAACATCGTGCGCGTCCACAACAGCGGCGCGGCCTTTTCGT
This sequence comes from uncultured Polaromonas sp., assembly GCA_964575005.1. Taxonomy (GTDB): domain Bacteria; phylum Pseudomonadota; class Gammaproteobacteria; order Burkholderiales; family Burkholderiaceae_C; genus Polaromonas. The sequence continues at coordinate 6,814 of CAZNQE010000019.1, forward strand.
TTCTGGCCTCGGCCTCGGGATGGCAGCGCTGGTTCTTTACCGCCATCGGCCTGGGGGCTGCGGTTTTCATCACCTACTTGCTGCGCTCCCACCCGGGCCAAAAGCTGTTTTCATTCGCGCTGGCCTGCATCCTGGGTGGTGCCATTGGCAACGTGATCGACCGCCTGCTTTATGGCTACGTGGTGGACTTCCTGGACTTTCACTATGCCGGCTGGCACTTCCCGGCCTTCAACATTGCAGACGCCGCCATCTCGATTGGCGCGGCTTGCTTGATCCTTGACGAGTTGCTTCGGGTACGGCGCACGCACTGAGCCGTTGGGGCTTGGAGGGGTTAGTGCCATGCAATACATGCCAATTCGACGCGTATAGTTAACTGGCGTTTATGAAGCATTTGTTGAATCTCTTGGCAGCCATTGCGCTGCTGGTCTGGGGCACCCATCTCGTTCGTACCGGCATCCTCCGGGTGTTCGGTGCTGACCTGCGCGAACTGCTGGCACGCAGCATCAGCAACCGCTACACGGCCGCGCTGTCCGGCTTGGGCGTCACCGCGCTGGTTCAGTCCTCCACCGCCACGGCCCTCATCATTTCTTCCTTTGTCGGGCAAGGCCTGGTTGCGCTGCCGCGGGCACTGGCCGTCATGTTGGGTGCAGACGTCGGCACCAGCCTCATGGCCGTGGTGTTCTCCTTTGATTTGTCCTGGCTGTCGCCCTTGTTCATCTTCCTGGGCGTGGTGCTGTTCATCTCCCGGCAAGACAGCAACGTCGGCCGCGTGGGCCGCGTGCTGATCGGCCTTGGGCTCATGCTGCTGGCGCTGCGCCTGGTGACGGATTCCACCGCCGTGCTGACCGAAGCGCCCGCCATCAAAGTCTTGCTGAACTCCCTCACCAGCGACTTGCTGCTAGAGATCACGGTGGGCGCCGTGTTCTCCGTACTGGCTTACTCAAGCCTGGCCATCGTGCTGCTGACCGCCACCCTGGCTGCGTCCAACGTGGTGCCGCTGGATGTGGCGCTGGGCCTGGTGCTGGGTGCCAACCTGGGCAGCGGACTTCTGGCCGTGCTGACGACCGCACGCTCGACCATCGAAGTGCGTCAAGTGCCCTTGGGCAACCTGATCTTCAAGGTGCTGGGCGTGGCCTTGATGATTCCCTTGCTGGGCTTGTGGCTGCGCTATGCCCGCCCCTTCCTCGACAACCCGGCCAACACCGTGGTGCTGTTTCACCTGAGCTTCAACATGCTGGTGGCTGTCGTGTTCATCGGCCTGACCGGCCCGGTGGCGCGCCGTGTGGAGGCTTGGTTGCCCAAGCCGGCTCCCAGCCGCGTGGCAGGCCGCAGCCATCATTTGGACCCATCGGCCCTGACCACGCCATCGCTGGCCATTTCATGCGCTGCACGCGAGGCGCTGCACCAAGCTGACGTGGTTGAAAACATGCTGCGCGGCCTGCTCGAAGTCATCAAGCAAGACGACCTCAAGCTCGCCCAGGACCTGCGCAAGATGGACGACACGGTCGATGCGCTGTATTCGGCCATCAAGTACTACCTGACCAAAATTTCGCGTGAGGCTCTGGCCGAAGACGAAAGCCGGCGCTGGACAGACATCATCAGCTTCACCATCAACATGGAGCAGGTCGGCGACATCATCGAGCGCATCCTGATCGACATCGAGGACAAGAAGATCCGGCCAGGTCGGCGCTTTTCAGACGCGGGCATGGCTGAGATTTGCGAGCTGCATGAACGGCTGATTGACAACCTGCGCCTGGGCATGAGCGTCTTTTTGAACGGCAATGTGCGCGACGCGCAAAAGCTGCTGGAAGAAAAAGCGCGCTTTCGCGACCTGGAACGCGCCTACGCGACCTCACACCTGGACCGGCTGTCAGAGCAGACGGTGCAGAGCATCCAGACCAGCTCGCTTCACATTGACTTGATCAGCGACCTCAAGCGCATCAACTCGCACATCTGCTCGATCGCCTATCCCATTCTCGATTCAGCCGGAGCGCTGGCGCCCAACCGCTTGCGGCAGAACGCGGGCCTGCCCGCCGAAGACGAGCGCCAGACCAGCCTGCTGTGACACAGGCGGAGCTGGCGCGTCTGACGGACCGCTGAGCAGAATCAGAGCGTGAGGATGGTGCAGCCCGTGGTCTTGCGGGCTTCGAGTGCGCGGTGGGCCTCGGCCACGTCAGCCAGCGCAAACTGCTGGTCAATCGCAATCTTCACCTGGCCACTGGTCACCATGGCAAACAAGTCGTCCGCCATTTCCTGCGTGCGCTCGCGCGTGGCGATGTGCGTGAACAGCGTGGGGCGCGACACATGGAGCGAGCCCTTGCCCGCCAGCAAATTGATGTCCAGCGGCTCGACCTTGCCCGAGGCATTGCCGAAGTTGGCCACCAAGCCAAAGGGCTGCACGCAGTCCAGTGACTTCAAGAAAGTGTCCTTGCCCACCGAGTCGTAAACCGCTTTCACGCCCTTGCCGCCTGTGATTTCTTTCACGCGGGCCACGAAGTCTTCTTTGGCGTAGTTGATGGCAAAAGCGGCGCCATTGGCTTTGGCCAGGGCGCATTTCTCGTCAGAGCCGGCCGTACCGATCAACTGCAGACCCAGCGCCTTGGCCCACTGACAGGCAATCAAGCCCACACCGCCGGCGGCTGCGTGGAACAAGATGAAGTCGCCGGCCTGAAGCCCGCCTTGCGGCTGCGTGCGCTTGAGCAGGTACTGCACCGTCAGGCCTTTGAGCATCATGGCTGCGCCGGTCTCAAAAGAAATCGCATCTGGCAATTTGCAAACCGTCTTGGCGGGCATCACGCGCAGTTCGCAATAGCTGCCGGGTGGCTGGCTGGCATAAGCCGCGCGATCGCCCGCCTTCAGGTGCGTCACGCCCTCGCCCACGGCCTCGACCACGCCCGAGGCTTCCATGCCAAGTTGCAGCGGCAGCGGCAGCGGGTACATGCCAGCGCGCTGGTACACGTCGATGTAATTCAGGCCCACCGCCTTGTGGCGAATGCGGATCTCACCCGGACCAGGGTCGCCCACCGTCACATTGACCAGTTTCAGTTCTTCAGGTCCACCGTTCTTGTCGATACGAACGGCACGGGAGGGAAAAGCGCTCATGGGTGTGTCTCTCTTATTTAAAGGGTCTGGGCAATAAATGGCTCCAACAAGAATGTAGCAGTCGTTACAGTCTATGGGTGTCCCGCAACCTGTCCCCTTCTACTTTCGCCTTGCTCACCATTCCGCCTTTGATGTGGGCCGGCAACGCCGTCACAGGCCGCCTGATCAATGAGCTGGTGCCGCCCATGACGCTGAACTTCTTGCGCTGGGTGCTGGCCTTCCTGTTTTTATTGCCCTTGGCCGCGGGCGTGCTCAAGCCGAGCAGCCCGATGTGGGCGCATTGGCGGCGGTTTTCGGTACTGGGCTTGCTCAGTGTGGGCGCCTACAACTCGCTGCAGTACCTGGCGCTGCACACCTCCACGCCACTCAACGTGACTTTGGTCGGCGGCAGCATGCCGGTGTGGATGCTGGGCCTGGGCTGGTTGCTGCATGGCGAAAAGGTTGCACCGCGCCAGGCACTCGGCGCGCTCTTGTCCATCTGCGGTGTGCTGTTGGTGCTCAGTCGAGGTGACTGGCAGGTGCTGATGCAGGTGCAGCTGGTGCCGGGCGATTTGTACGTGCTGCTGGCCACCATCGCCTGGGCTTTTTACAGCTGGATGCTGGCCAAACCCAAGGAGCCAACCATCATTCGGCAGGACTGGGCTGCCTTTCTCATGGCGCAGATCTTTTTTGGGCTGGGCTGGTCGGCGCTGTTTGCGGCAGGCGAATGGCAGCTGACGGGCGCCCCCATCGTGTGGAGCTGGCAGGTGGCTGCGGCCCTGCTCTTCATTGCGCTGGGGCCCGCGCTGCTGGCTTACCGCTGCTGGGGCGCAGGCATTGGCCGGGCGGGCCCGGCGGTGGCTGGTTTCTTCTCCAACCTCACGCCCTTGTTTGCGGCACTGCTGTCGCTGGTGTTTTTAGGTGAGGCGCCTCGGCTGTACCACGGCCTGGCCTTCTTGCTCATCGTCGGCGGCATCGTGGTGTCGTCCAGGCGGTAGCGTTCACTGCGGCCGGGCTTGAGTTTTCAAGCCAATGCCGTGAGGATGGCAGGCTAGCGAGGAGCCCTTGCCATGACCACGCCCGTGTCCAAACCCATGTCCGCACCCGCGCCAGCGCTCATGCAAGAGCCCACGCAAGGCCCCAGCAAGTCCACGCCCCAGCCGCCAAACCCGCAGACCCACGAAGACGTAGACCTCAGTTGCGAATCCGTCGCCGGTGAGGAAGACCCAGGCGCCTCACTGGACTTGAGCGCTGCGCCTGAGCCTGCTTCTGGCAAGGCGGCCAGTACTCAGAAGGTGCCGGAGTAAGCCCCACCGTCAGCCAGCACATTCTGGCCCGTCATGTAGCCCGCGTGCTGGCTGCACAAAAAGGCGCAGATCGCACCGAACTCTTCGGCCGTGCCAAAGCGCTGTGCCGGAATCCCCTTGCGCCGCGCCTCGGCCACAGCCTCGATGCTCTGACCCGTCTTTTGTGCCGTCCCGGCCATGGTGCCTTTCAGGCGGTCGGTGTCAAAAGCGCCCGGCAGAAGCGAGTTGATGGTCACACCCTGCGCGGCCAGCTTGCTGCGCGAGACGCCGGCCACAAAGCCCGTGAGGCCACTGCGCGCGCCATTGCTCAGGCCCAGGATGTCGATGGGTGCCTTGACCGCGCTGGAGGTGATGTTGACGATGCGACCAAAGCCACGCGCCGCCATGCCGTCCACCGTGGCCTTGATCAACTCGATGGGCGTGAGCATGTTGGCGTCCACTGCCTTGATCCAGGTGTCGCGGTCCCATTGCCTGAAGTCGCCCGGTGGCGGACCACCCGCATTGGTGATCACGATGTCGAAGTCGCTGCGTTCGGCGAACACTGCGGCACGGCCTTCGACGGTGGTGATGTCAGCGGCGACTGCTTTGACCTCGGTGCCCTTGGGCAGCAAGGGGTCAGCGCGCAACTGGGCAGCCGCAGCCTCCAGGGCGGGCGCGCCGCGCGCGACGATCAGCACATGCGTGCCTTCACGCGCCAGCGCCTGGGCGCAGCCAAAACCCAGCCCCTTACTGGCGCCGCACACCAATGCCCACTTGCCTTTGATTCCCAGATCCATGCCGACTCCCTGTTGTTTTTAAAGATGAGATGAAAGAACGCTGCGTTCAGGCCTTGGCGGCGCGTGAGCCTCGTGTGAAAACATAAATGCCAGCCAAGACCAGCACGCTTCCAGCCGCCACCCAGGCCGTGAAGGGTTCGCCCAAAATCAGCACGCCCATGAGGATGGTGGACATCGGCCCGACCATGCCGGCCTGTGCCGCAGCACCCGCGCCAATGCGCTCGATGGCCATCATCACCATGACCACAGGTGCGGCCGTGCAAAGCGTGGCATTGAGCATCGACAGCCAGATCACCTCGGGCGCCACCAGCGCCGCCGACAGCGGACGCAGCACGGCAAACTGCGCCAGGCACAAAAAGCAAGCCACGGTGGTCGCCAAACCGACCAGGCGCAAGGAGCCCAGGCGCCGCACCAGCTCGCCGCTATAGACCAGGTAGACGCTGTAACTGATCGCGCTGCCAAAGACGAGTAATGCGCCCCAGGCCGTGCTCGGGCCTTGCAGTGTGATTTCATGGCCAAAGACCAGCACCACACCCGCGTAGCTGATCGCGATTCCCAGGGCTTGCGCCCGCGTGGTACGGCGGCGGTAAAGCACCAGCCCGAGCAAGAGCACCAGCGTCGGGTTGAGGTAAAGGATCAAACGCTCCAGCGAGGCGCTGATGTAAGCCAGACCCGCAAAGTCCAGAAAGCTCGCCAGGTAATAACCAGTGAAGCCCAGGCCCAGCACGTCCAGCACATCGCGCCGCGTGAGCGGTGCTTTGCCCCGGCTGGCCCACCACGCCATGGCCGCAAAAATAGGCAAGGCGAAAAGCATGCGGTACATGATGAGCGTGACCGCGTCCACCCCGTAGCGGTAGGCCAGCTTGACGATGATGGCCTTGGCGCTGAAGGCGATCGAGCCCAGCAGGGCCAGCGTCAAGCCCGTGGCCACTTGTGCGGGCTCTGCTTTCAAGGCGTGATCGTGCAAGGCTGACGCCACTTAAAAGCCAACCGCCTGGCCATCGCGGCGTGGATCGCTGGCGGCCACATAACCCTCGACGCCAGGCTCGCCCGCGCGCCAGATGAACTGGCCGGCGCCGAAGTCCTGGTACGAGTCATTGATGACTTCGGCGCGGTGGCCGCGTGCGCTCAGCGCCTGCACGGTGTCGGCCTTCATGGCCGCCTCGACGTTGATCTCCAGCCCCGCGTTGTAGCGCCAACGAGGTGCGTCGCACGCGGCTTGCGGGTTCTGGCCGTAGTCCAGCATGCGGACCAGCGTTTGCATGTGCGCCTGGGGCTGCATGTTCGCGCCCATCACGCCAAAGCTCATGACGGGCTGGCCGTCTTTGGTCAAGAACGCCGGAATGATGGTGTGGAAGGGCCGCTTGCCCGGCGCCACCTGGTTGGGCCCCGGCTGCACCGAAAAGCCATGCCCGCGGTTTTGCAAGCTGATGCCAAAGCCGGGCTCCACACAGCCCGAGCCAAAGCCCATGTAGTTGCTCTGAATGAAGCTGACCATCATGCCGCTCTCGTCGGCCGCCGTGAGGTAGATGGTGCCGCCCCTGACCGGATTGCCCGCGCCGAAGTCCTGCGCTTTTTTCATGTCGATCAGGCGCGCCCGGCTGGCCAGGTAGCTGTCGTCAAGCATCTGCTCCACGGTCACTTCCATGGACGACGGCTCGGCCACGTATTTGTAAACGTCGGCAAAAGCCAGCTTCATGGCCTCGATCTGCAAATGCTGCGAGTCCACGCCGTCCACCGGCAGGCCGGCTACATCGAACTTCTCGAGGATGCCCAGCGCGATCAGCGCGGCAATGCCCTGGCCGCTAGGCGGGATCTCGTGCAGCGTATGGCCGCGGTAGTCGCGCGAAATCGGGGTGACCCATTCCGGCTTGTAAGCGGCAAAGTCGCTGGCCTTGAGGCTGCCGCCGTGCTGCTGGCTGAAGCGCTCGATGGCCTGGGCAATCTCGCCGCCATAAAAGGCCCGGCCTTTGGTCTGGGCAATCGCTCGCAAGCCACGCGCCGCCGCCTTGAACTGAAACAACTCGCCCACCTGGGGCGCCCGGCCCCAAGGCAAAAAGGCCTCGGCAAAACCCGGCTGACTTTGCAGCTCGCCCGTGGCCGCTGCCCATTTTTGCTGCACCACGGTCGGCACCAAATAGCCGCGCTCAGCCAGCTCAATCGCAGGCTCCATGAGGTCAGCAAAGGGCAATTTGCCAAAGCGTTCGCTCAGGGCCATCCAGCTGCCCACGGCGCCCGGCACGCTGACCGAATCCAGGCCGCGTTTGGGCGGGGCCACGCTGTCCGCGCCGTACTTGCGCGTGAAGTAATCCGCCGTCCAGGCCGCAGGCGCGTGGCCGGAGGCATTGAGGCCATGCAGTTTTTTGCCGTCCCACAGAATACAAAAAGCATCACTGCCCAAGCCGTTGCTGACTGGCTCCAGAATGGTCATCGCCGCCGCCGTGGCTACAGCGGCATCCACCGCGTTGCCACCCTTGAGCAACATGCGCACGCCGGCTTGCGCCGCCAGTGGGTGCGAGGTCGAGACCACATTGCGTGCAAAAAGCGGCAGGCGGGTGGACGTGTAGGGATTGTGGAAATTGAAGTTCATGACGGGCTCAAGTGCGGCTTATATTGCGAGCTGAAATTGCAGGCTCAAATTGCTGACAGTTGACATTGTGCAGGGCTTTGATGGCTCAGATTGTTCCCATGAAAAACGGCGCCCGAAGGCGCCGCTTGTCGAGACAAGGTCAAGGAAATTTATTCCTCGACGAAAGCCTCTTCTCGCTTGGCCTTCACAGACGGCAGCAGCACGATGATGAGCAACAAGGCACCCGCCGCCAGCAAGCTGGCCGACAGTGGGCGCGTGACAAACACGCTCCAGTCACCGCGTGACAGCAGCAGCGCGCGGCGCAGGTTCTCTTCCATCATGGGGCCCAGGATGAAGCCCAGCAGCAGCGGTGCAGGTTCAGCACCCACCTTCAGGAAGATATAGCCGATCACACCGAACAGCGCGACCATCCACACGTCCCAGGTGTTGTTGTTCGTGGAGTACACGCCGATGGCGCAGAACAGCACGATGGCCGGGAACAGCAGGCGGTAAGGAATGGTCAGCAGCTTGATCCAGATGCCGATCAGCGGCAAGTTCAAGATGACCAGCATGGCGTTGCCGATCCACATCGAGGCGATCAGGCCCCAGAACAACTCGGGGTTGCTCGTCATCACCTGGGGGCCAGGCTGAATGTTGTGGATGGTCATCGCGCCCACCATCAGTGCCATCACGGCGTTAGGCGGAATGCCCAGCGTCAGCAAAGGGATGAAGGAGGTTTGCGAGCCAGCGTTGTTAGCGGCTTCAGGCGCCGCAACACCGCGGATGTTGCCCTGACCGAAGGGCACTTCACCCTTGCGACCCTTGATCTTTTTCTCGATCGTGTAGGCAGCAAAAGCTGACAGCAAGGCACCGCCACCGGGCAAGATGCCCAGGGCTGAACCCAGAGCAGTTCCGCGCAGCACGGCAGGGGCCATGTCCTTGAAGTCCTGCTTGGTCGGCATCAGGCCCGTGACCTTGGCCGTGAAGACCTCGCGCTCATGCTCAGGCTGCGCCAAGTTGCTGATGATCTCGCCGTAGCCGAACACGCCCATGGCGATCACAACAAAGCCAATGCCGTCAGTCAGTTCAGGGATGTCGAAGCTGAAACGAGCCACGCCCGAGTTCACGTCCGTGCCGATCAGGCCGAGCAGCAAGCCCAGCACGATCATGCCGACAGCCTTGAGCAGCGAACCCGAAGCCAGCACCACAGCGCCGATCAGGCCCAGCACCATCAGGGCGAAGTATTCAGCCGGGCCGAATTTGAAAGCCAGTTCGGTCAGCGGCGGTGCAAAGGCAGCCAATATCAGCGTGCCCACGCAACCGGCAAAGAACGAGCCCAAACCAGCCGCAGCCAAGGCAGGCCCCGCTCGCCCCTTGCGCGCCATCTGGTAGCCGTCAATACAGGTCACCACCGACGACGATTCGCCCGGCAAGTTCACCAAAATGGCGGTGGTCGAGCCACCGTACTGCGCGCCGTAATAAATACCGGCCAGCATGATGAGCGCCGACACAGGGGGCAGCGCGTAGGTTGCAGGCAGCAACATGGCGATGGTGGCCACAGGGCCGATGCCGGGCAGCACGCCGATGAGTGTGCCCAGGACGCAGCCGACCAGCGCGTACAGCAGGTTGATCGGCGTGAAAGCCACGCCAAAACCGAGCGAAAGATTTGCAATCAGATCCATTGTTTTTCCTTGGGGCGCTTAGCCGGTAATGAAAGCCGGCCAGACCGGGAACTGCAGCTTCAGAGCCATCACGAAAGCCAGGTAGCTGCCAACAGCGAGCACCGTAGCCAGGATGAGGGTGGTCTTGAACTTCCAACCGGCCTCAGCCATGCTGGCCACAAAGACCAGGGCATAGATGGCGACGATCAAGCCAAAGGCCGGGATGCCAAGGGCAGGCACGCCTGCCAGCAAGATGCCGAAGGTCACGTTGGCTGCAATGATGAAAAACAGCGGACGCCAGGCCCACTTGCCAATCTTGTCGCCGCCTTCAGTCTCGACCACCAAGGCCTTGAACATGATGATGGCGCCGATGATGGCCAGCAGAACACCTAGCATGAGGGGGAAGTAACCGGGGCCCATGCGCGCACCGGTGCCGACGCTGTAAGTGCTGGCACCCCAGGCGAACGAGCCGCCGACTGCCAGGAACATCAGGCCGGAATAAAAGTCTTTTTGACTCTTGAGGTTCACGAATTGTCTCCTTCCGAAAATTTAGCAACTTTCGGATTGTGCCTTCTGGCCTTGCCGCCTCGGGATGTGGCTTACACCTACGCAGCCAGCAACGCAGTACTGCGGTGATTGCGCTTTGTCACGCCACGGGCTTGAAAATCCGCAGCCATTTGGCCGCCGGCAAGCCCCAGCGTGAAGCAATCACATCGGCACGGGTCACCAGGGTCTCGCGTGGAGGGCGGCTGGGCGTGCGCTGGGCAGCCACCACGGTGTTGCCTTCACGCGTGGGCCGAAACGCCCAGAGCGCATCTGCGCCGAAGGCCTCAGCCATCTTGCCTAGAGATTGCTCGTAGCTGGCGTCCCGGCCAAAGAGATTGACTGTCATCACGCCCTCTTCCGTCAACAAGCCTCGGCAATCGCGGTAAAAGTCTGCGCTGTCCAGCACCGGCGCTGCGGCCTCGTGGTCATATAAGTCCACTTGCAAGGCGTCCACCTGGCCATGGTGCTCGGGCTGGCACACTTCCTGCGATGCGTCGGCAATCAACACCTTCAGCCGAGCGTCGTCGGCTGGCAACTTGAACCAGATCCGGCACGCGGCAAGCACCTGGGGATTGATCTCAACAGCAGTCGTCTTGATGCGCAGCTTCTTGTGGCAAAACTTGGTCAGCGCGCCCGAGCCCAAACCCAGTTGCATGGCATGCAGCTTGGGCACGTCAGCGGCGTTCCTGAACAAAAGCCAGGCCATCATGCGCTGCACATAGTCGAGCTCGATCTCGTAAGGCGCATCCAGGCGCATGGAACCCTGCACCCATTCCGTGCCCAGGTGCAGATAACGCACGTCGCCAAAGTCGGAAAAGTTCACTTCGGGCAAGGCGGTTTGGGCAGCGCTCGCCTCGGCGGGCGTGGGTTTTCGAGCCATCTGTTCAGTCGGTTGTGATGAAGAGCTGTGATTGTCCTTCAGCACCAGGCCTGATCACCGCAGCCTTGTCACCGCAGCTTGAGTTCGCCCAGGCGCGGCAGCGCTGCATGCGCATTGGCGCGGGTCGCCTCGGCCACGGCCTGCAAACTCATGCCGCGCAAGGCAGCCAGCACAGCCGCTATGCGCGGCAACTCGCCGGGCTCGTTGCGCCCCTGCGCCTGGCCCGCGGCGCGGGCTTCGGCCGTGCGGTACAACCAATGCGGCGGAATGTCGGGCGCGTCCGTCTCCAACACCAGGGCGCCCAGGGGCAAGTCAGCGGCCAGCTGCCTGATCTGCCTGGCGGCCTCGAAAGTCAGCGTCCCGCCAAAGCCCAGCTTCAGGCCCAGGCCCACAAAGGCCTCGGCCTGTTGCAGACTCCCATTGAAAGCATGCGCAATGCCTTGCCAGCCATCCGTTGGCGCCAACTCGCGCAAATGCTTGAGCAAACGGTCAGCCGAGCGCCGCACGTGCAAGATGACAGGCAGCCCGTGCTTGCGCGCCAAGCCCAGCTGTTCGCGGTAAAAGAATTCCTGCTTCTCGCGTAGCGGGCTTTCCTTGAGCGCGGGTACGAAAAAGTCCAGGCCGATTTCGCCGACCGCCACCAAACGCGGGTCGCTTCGATGCAGGGTCAAAGCGGCGTCCAGCGCGGCCAGGTCAGCTTCGGCAGCGCCGGGCACGCACAGCGGGTGAATGCCCAGCGCATAGCCATCACCGCAGCCATCAGCGCTGCCGCCCCTGCCGCCCTCGACACCCTCGCGATGCGCCAGCAGTCGGACGGCCTCGAAATTGCCAACATTCACACTCGGGATGACCACCTGCCCCACTCCGGCCTGTCGGGCACGCTGCCGCACGGCCGCCACGTCAGGGGCAAACTCGGCTGCGTCCAGGTGGCAGTGCGTGTCTATCCACTGGTCAAGTGGGCAAAGGGCTTCATCTTGCATGGCCCGCATGATTGCACGCAACTTGCAAGCAGCGGGCCTGGAGATGCAAATTCGGGCCAGACGTGATACCGTCATTTCCGGGCTGGCGACCTTCAGCCCGGCGCACTGAACGGCGACATTCACGCGAGGTGATCCCATGCGACGGCCTGCCCTTTACAGCCAAGCTCCTTCCCGTCAAAACGGTCGAGCGAACTCAGCAGCGGACGCCGACACGGCTCAAGAACCCGAGCAGGCCAGCGCCCATCCTGCTGACCAGCCTGCCAGTCGCCTCGCACGACTGCGCCGCATCTCACCCACCGACCCGCGCCTGCTGTGGTCCGTCATTGGCCTGCTCGCGCTCGCGCTGGCGCTGTCTTTCAGCGCCGGGCTGCGAAACGCGCCGCGCACGCTGACGCAAAAAGACATTGACGCAGCCGTCCTCAAAACCCTGGAGACCAAGCAACTGCCTTCGGCCGCCTCCAAGGCCTACGAGGCCATCCGGCCATCGGTCGTGCGCGTCACAGGTTACAGCCGCAGCAAGGACGGCAAGGAAGAGATCGAGCGCAGCGTCGGCACTGGCGTGGTCATCGTGGACAAAGGCATCATCCTGACCAACTTGCATGTGGTCCAGGGCGTTGAAATCATCAAAGTCGAGTTTTCAGACGGCCTGGAATCGGTGGCCACTGTGACTGGCGTGCAGCCCGAAAACGATCTGGCCGTGCTGCAGGCGCAAAAAATTCCTGACGACCTGATAGCCGCCACCATGCGCTCCACGCAAGACCTGCTGCCGGGCGACGAAGTGCTGGCGGTCGGCTTTCCCTTTGGCATTGGCCCATCAGCTTCCACCGGCGTGGTGTCAGGGCTCAAGCGCTCCTTCCGCTCGCCCGAAGGCAAGCAAGCCATGGACAACCTGATCCAGTTTGACGCTGCCGCCAACCCCGGCAATTCAGGCGGCCCGCTGGTGACCATGGACGGTCAGGTGGTGGGTATCGTCACCGCCATTTACAACCCGTCGAGCCAACGTACTTTTGTGGGCGTGGGCTTTGCCGTGCCGATTGAAAACGCGGCATCGGCCGCTGGCCTGCCGCCGTTCTAAACCAAACCCTCCGTCACCCTTTTTCCAATGCTCTAGAAGGACTCGCCCATGCAAGCCAACGCGCCCCTGGCCCCCATCGCCGCTGACACCGCCCAGCTGATGGAAAAAATCCTCTACGAGGTCAAGCGCGTGGTGGTCGGGCAAGACGTGTTTTTAGAGCGCGTGATGGTCGCCATCCTGGCGCAAGGGCACTTGCTGGTCGAAGGCGTGCCGGGCCTGGCCAAGACGCTCACCGTCAAAACCTTGGCCAGCACGGTGCAAGGCCAGTTCAAGCGCATTCAGTTCACGCCTGACCTTGTGCCCGCCGATCTGGTGGGCACGCGTATTTACAACCAGAAAACAGGCGACTTCAGCACCTCGCTGGGCCCCGTCTTTACCAACTTGCTGCTGGCCGACGAGATCAACCGCGCACCAGCCAAAGTGCAAAGCGCACTGCTGGAAGTGATGCAGGAACGCCAGGTCACGATTGCCGGCGTGACGCACAAAGTGCCTGACCCGTTTTTGGTGATGGCCACGCAAAACCCGATCGAAACTGAAGGCACTTACCCGCTGCCCGAGGCGCAGGTGGACCGCTTCATGATGAAGGTGCTGGTGGACTACCCGACCGATGAAGAAGAGTTCGTCATCGTCGAACGCGTCACAGGGCCGGCGGTGCATGTGTCGGCCGTGGCCACCACCGAGCAACTGGCCGCGCTGCAGCACGAGTGCCGGCAGGTCTATGTTGATCCTTCGCTGGTGCAGTACGCCGTCAAGCTGGTGTCGGCCACGCGCCAGCCTGACCGGCACGGCATCAAGGATTTGCAGCGCTACATCACCTTTGGCGCCAGCCCCCGCGCCACCATCAGCCTGGTCGAAGGCGCGCGCGCCCTGGCCATGCTGCGCGGCCGCAGCTACGCCCTGCCTGAAGACATGACCGACCTGGTGCCCGATGTGCTGCGCCACCGGCTGGTGCTGTCGTACGAAGCACTGTCTGAAGGCTTGAACAGTGACGCCGTGATCTCGCGCATCACGACCAAGATCGCTGCGCCCGCCAAACCGCTGGCGCATGAGCGGAGGGCCGCATGAACAGCGAGAGCGAAGTCAAAAGCCGCGCCCCCACCGGCGCTGAGCATGTGCTGCGCCGGCTGGAATGGACCGTCCTAAAAAGACTGGACGGCTTGCTGCAAGGCGACTACCGCACGCTGCTGCGCGGCACCGGCATGGACCTGGCCGACCTGCGCGAATACCAACATCATGACGACGTGCGGCACATGGACTGGAACGTGACTGCGCGCCTGCAGCAGCCGCATGTGCGCGTCTTCACTGAAGACCGTGAGATGAGCGCCTGGTTTTTGCTGGACTTGAGCCCGTCGATTGACTTTGGCTCCGGCGAGCAACGCAAGCGCCATGTGTCGGCCGAGTTCGTGACCGTGCTGGCGCGCATGCTCACGCGCCACGGCAACCGCGTGGGCGCCATGCTTTACGGCTCAGGCGTAGACACGGTGCTGCCTGCACGCGGCGGCCGACAGCATGTGCTCAATCTGCTGCACGCCATGCAGACGCGGCCTGAAACCACGGGCCATGTATCGACCCGCCTGCATGAACTGCTGGGCTCGGCGGCGAATGCGCTCAAGCGCCGCTCCACCGTGTTTGTGGTGTCCGACTTCATCAGTGAGCCCGGCTGGGAAAAGCCGCTGGGCCAACTGGCCCGCCGCCATGAAGTGGTGGCCGTGCGCTTGCTGGACCCACTGGAGCTGGAATTGCCAGACCTAGGCCTCATGACCTTCAGGGACGCCGAAACCGGTGAGCAAGTGATGGTGGACACGCACGACAAGGGCTTCAGAAAACGCTTTGCGCGAATTGCTGCGCAACGCGAAGCCGAATTGCGCGAGGCCCTGGGCCGCGCCGGTGTGGACACGCTGGAGCTGAGCACCGACGGTGATTTGGTGGAGTCCGTGATGCGATTTACGGCCATGCGCAAACGCCGCAGCGGCAGCCATGCGGCGAGCACGCTGCAAGCCCATCTGCGCGCTGCGGCCGCATAAACCAAGCTCATTTCAAGCCTTCGTGTTTTGAAAGCCTTGCCCCGAAAGCCTTGACCCATGACCTTCTTATGGCCCCAATTCCTCTGGCTGCTGGCCCTGCTGCCGCTGCTGGTCTTGCTCTACGTCTGGCTGCTCAAGCGCAAGAAAAAACTCACGCTGCGCTACGCCAGCCTGTCCATCGTGCGCGAGGCGATGAGCAGCGGCCAAAGCGTGCGCCGCCACATTCCGCCGCTGCTGTTCCTGCTGGCCTTGGCCGCCATGCTGATCGCTTCGTCCCGGCCATTTGCCGTGGTGCGCCTGCCGTCGCAGCAAGAAACCATCATGCTGGCGATGGACGTGTCAGGCAGCATGCGAGCCACTGACGTAGAGCCCAACCGGCTGGTCGCTGCGCAGAACGCGGCCAAAGCTTTTTTGGCCGAACTGCCGCGCGGCGTGAAGGTCGGCATCGTGGCCTTTGCCGGCACGGCCTCGGTGGTGCAGCCGGCCACGCTCAGCCGCGAGGATTTGGTGGCCGCCATCGACAAGTTCCAGTTGCAACGCGCCACAGCCATCGGTAACGGCATCGTCGTGTCTTTGTCCGAACTCTTTCCCGACCGCGGCATTGATCTGGCAAAAATGACCTACGGCCGCGAACGCCAGCAAGGCACCAGCCTGGACCAGCGACCCAAACCAGAGGCCAAGGAACATGTGCCGGTGGCGCCGGGCTCCTACACCTCAGCGGCCATCATCTTGCTGACGGACGGCCAGCGCACCACCGGCGTGGACCCGTTGGAAGCCGCCAAACTGGCAGCCGACCACGGCGTGCGTGTGTACACCGTGGGCATTGGCACGGTCGATGGTGAAACCATCGGATTTGAAGGCTGGTCCATGCGCGTGCGTCTCGACGAAGAAACGCTCAAAGGCATCGCCACCCGCACGCAGGCCGAGTATTTTTACGCGGGCACCGCCGCTGACCTCAAGAAGGTTTACACCACGCTCAGCTCGCGCCTGACCATGGAGAAAAAAGAAACCGAAGTCTCTGGCTTGTTTGCCTTGGCGGCTGCCGCGCTGGCCATGTTGTCGGCCGGTTTGTCCATGCTCTGGTTCAACCGAATCCTTTGAGCGCGGCAGTTCAAAATATTCAGCGCCCGTCCTTCTGACGGGCTTTTTTGTTGGGCAAAGCGGCCTCTAGCATGGGGCGATGGATGCCCCAGCGCAAGTCATCTTCAAAGCCGATGGGTTGACTAAGGTCTACCGCATGGGCGAGGTCGAAGTCCATGCGCTGCGCGGTGTGGACCTCGTGCTCAGGCGCGGCGAATTCGTGGTCATGCT
The DNA here is from genome assembly GCA_964575005.1 of uncultured Polaromonas sp. Lineage (GTDB taxonomy): Bacteria > Pseudomonadota > Gammaproteobacteria > Burkholderiales > Burkholderiaceae_C > Polaromonas. The sequence continues at coordinate 23,024 of CAZNQE010000019.1, forward strand.
GGGGCCGTCTGGCAGCGGCAAGTCCACGCTGCTCAATATTCTGGGCGGGCTCGACACACCCAGCAGCGGCCACGTCTGGTACCACGGTGAAGACCTGACGGCGGCCAGCGACGCGGAGCTCACTCGCTTTCGGCGCGAGCACGTGGGCTTTGTTTTTCAGTTCTACAACCTGATCCCCAGCCTGACAGCGCGCGAGAACGTGGCCATCGTCACCGAGATCGCCCCCAATCCCATCGCACCTGAAGACGCCCTGGCCCGCGTTGGTCTGAAGGAGCGCCTGGACCACTTTCCGGCGCAGCTTTCAGGCGGCGAGCAGCAGCGCGTGGCCATTGCGCGGGCGATTGCCAAAAGGCCTGTGGTGCTGCTGTGCGACGAGCCGACGGGCGCGCTGGATTCAGCTACCGGCGTGCAGGTGCTCGAAGCCCTGGAGCGCGTGAACAGCGAGATGGGCACCACCACCGTCGTCATCACGCACAACGCCGACATCGCCCGCATGGCCGACCGCGTGCTGTACATGGCCAACGGCAGCATCGTGCGAGAAGAAGTCAATGCGCAGCGCATGCCGGCCAAGGAGCTGCATTGGTAGGCCTGGGCCGCCTTCAGTTGCGCGCCATCCATCGCATGGCCCTGCGCGACCTGTGGCACATGCGCGGCCAGGCCTTGGCCATTGCACTGGTGATTGCGTCGGGCATTGCCATGCTGGTCATGTCGCAGTCCACGCTGGTGTCGCTGCAAGAAACGCGTGACCGGCTCTACCAGGATTTGCATTTTTCGGACGTGTGGGCGCAGGTCAAGCGGGCGCCGCTGTCGGTGGCAGCGCGCGCGGCGGCGCTGCCGGGCGTAAACGCGGTGCAGCCACGCCTGCTGGCCAGCGCCAAGCTGGCGCTGCCTGACTTTGCCGACCCGATCGAAGCCGTTGTGCTGTCGCTCCCCCGTGAAGGTGACAGCAAGCAGGCGATGCAAACCATCCAGCAAAACCGCCTTTACCTGCGCCAGGGCCGCATGCCCGAGCCGCAGGCCATCGACGAAGTGCTGGTGAGCGAGTCGTTTGCCCAGGCGCAGGGCCTGCTGCCCGGTGACAGCCTGCGTGCCACCCTGCGCGGCCGCACGCAAAGCTTTCGCATCGCGGGCGTCGCCATTTCGCCGGAGTACGTCTACCAGATCAAACCCGGCGCCATGTTCCCGGACTACGAGCGCTTTGCCATTGTGTGGATGAACGAGGAAGCGCTGGCTGCTGCGTTGGACCTGCGCGGCGCCTTCAATCAGCTGGTGTTGCAACTGGCACCTGGTGCCAACGAGCAAGACGTGATCGACGGGCTGGACAGCTTGCTGGCTCGCTATGGCGGGCGCGGCGCGCACGGCCGCATGGACCAGGTTTCGTATCGCTTTTTGTTCGAGGAGTTTCGCCAGCTGGGCACCATGACGCGGGTGTTCCCGACCATCTTTTTAGGCGTGGCAGCCTTCTTGTTGAATGTGGTTTTCACAAGGCTGGTCGGCACGCAGCGTGAACAGGTGGCAGTGCTCAAGGCCTTTGGCTACAGCACGCTGGACGTGGCCTTGCATTACGGCCTCATCGTGCTCTTGATCTGCCTGCTTGGCTCGGCGCTGGGTGTGCTGGGCGGCATGTGGATGGGCCAGCAACTGGCCGGTGTTTACCAGAGCTACTTTCGCTTTCCCTTTCTGGACTTTCGCCTGAGCCTGCCCGTGGCGCTGGCGGGTGTGGGCGTGAGCCTGCTGGCAGCGCTGCTGGGCACCGGCCGCGCGGTGCTGGCAGCCGCCAGCGAGCCGGTGGCCCAGGCCATGCGGCCGGCCGCGCCCGCGCATTTCCACCGCACGCTGGCCGAAGTGCTGGGTGTGGCGCATTGGCTGTCCCCGGCCAACCGCATCATCGTGCGGCAGATCGAGCGACGCCCCGTCAAGTCGCTCATGACGGTCATTGGTTTGGCGTTGGCCGGCGCCATCATGATGCTGGCGCGCTTTCAGACCGGCTCCATCCACTTCATGGTCGAGCTGCAATATCGCCTGGCGCAGCAGCATGCGCTGTCGGCCAGCTTCATTGAGCCCACACCGCGCCGCGCCCTGCATGAACTGGCGGCGCTGCCAGGCGTCGGCGAGGTCGAAGGCCTGCGCAGCGTGCCGGTGCGCCTGCGCCATGCCCACCGCCATCAGCAGGTCAGCCTGACGGGTCTGCCGCCCGACAGTCGCTTGCGCCACGTCTTGGGCGAGCAATTACAAGCTCTGGACCTGGCACCGGACGGCCTGATTCTCAACGACTATCTGGCCGCGCGGCTGGGCGTTGGCGTAGGCGATAAGGTGTGGGTCGAAGTGCTGGAAGGCCGGCGCCAGCTGCTGCTGTTGCCCGTCACTCAGCTGGTGCGCGAGTACGTGGGCATGCAGGCCTACATGCAGCTGGACGCCCTGAACCGCACTTTGGGTGACGGCGACTTGGTGAACATCGCCTTGATGACGGTGGATGAAAGCATCGCCAGTCCAGGCCGGTTGCCAGAAGCTGAAGTGCTCAGGCAACTGGACCGCCGACCGGCCGTGATGGGCGCCGAATCGCGCCGCTCGGCGGTGCGTGCGCTGTACCGCAGCATTGGCGAGATGACCAGCACCTTCACCTGGATCTCTTTGCTGATGGGAGCGACCATCAATTTTGGGGTGGTCTACAACGCGGCGCGCATTGCTCTGGCCGAACGCGGGCGCGAGCTGGCCAGCTTGCGCGTGCTGGGCATGACGCAGGGCGAGGTCAGCTACATCTTGCTGGGTGAGCTGGGCTTGCTGGTGCTGCTGTCCATTCCGCTCAGCTTTGCCGCGGGCTACGGCTTGTCCTGGTACATGGCGCATCAGCTGCAGTCTGACCTGTACCGCGTGCCGGTGCACATCCCTGATTCGGCCTATGCCTTTGCGGCGCTGGTCACGCTGGCGTCAGCCTTTTTGTCGGGCATGGCCGTGCGCTGGCGTGTTCGCCAACTCGACTTGATTGCCGTGCTCAAAACGCGCGAATAAAACGGCTTGAAATTAAAGAAACCTGAGCCATGAAACTCCAAACCAAACGACTCGTCTGGGCAGGTGCCGTGCTGGCGGCGGCCTTGCTGGCCTGGCTGGCACAGCGCGAACCGGTGCAGCTGGCCAGTGTTGCCAGCGTGACGCGCGGCCCTATGGAAACGAGCTTTTCTGAAGAAGGAAAAACGCGCCTGAAGCAACGCTATGTGGTGGCCGCACCCGTGGCCGGCTGGCTCAGGCGCATCACGCTGGCGCCCGGTGACGCAGTGGCTACAGGCCAGGTGGTGGCGCAGATCGAGCCCGGCCGCAGCGCGCTGCTGGACCCGCGCGCACGCAGCCAGGCACAGGCAGAAGTCAGCAGTGCGCGCAGCGCCGGGCAAGCGGCGCGTGCGCGGGCTACGGCTGCCGACACGGCGCAAGCGGTGGCGGCGCAAGAGTTGGATCGTCTGAGCCGATTGCAGGCGGCAGGCATGGTGTCGCAAGGGCAACTGGACACCGTGCGCGCCCGCGCCGCGCAAGCCCGCGCCGAGCTGGACGCCGCCCGTGCCGACGAGCAAATCAGCGCGCAGCGCTTGCAAGCCGCACTCGCGTCTCTGGCATCAGAAACGGGTAATCCCAAAGCCGGCGGGCGCGTGCTGGAAGTGACTGCGCCCGCAGCCGGCGTGGTGCTCAAGCGCCCGCTAGACAGCGCCCTGCCCGTGCCCATGGGCCAGGTGCTGCTCGAGATTGGCGACACCGCCGCAATCGAAATCGAGGTTGAGGCTTTGTCTACCGAAGCGGTGCGGCTGGCACGTGGGCAGGCGGCGCGCATCACGCGCTGGGGTGGTGAAGGCGTGTTGCAGGCCGTGGTCACGCGGGTGGAGCCGAGTGCGTTCACCAAGGTGTCGGCGCTGGGGGTGGAAGAGCAGCGCACGCGGGTGCTGCTCGAGATTCAGTCACCACGCCAAAGCTGGCCCACCCTGGGCGAGGGCTACGGGGTCGAGGTGGAATTCATCTTGCAGCAGGCCAGCGATGTGTTGCAGGTGCCAGCGAGCGCGCTGTTTCGCTGGGGCGAAGGCTGGGCGGTGTACCGGCTTGAAGCCGGTCAGGCCAGGCGCACGCCCGTCAAGCTGGGCATGCGCTCGGCCACGTCAGCGCAGGTGCTGGAGGGCTTGCAGGCGGGGCAGTCAGTGGTCGTGCAGCCCGACGACCGCATTCAGGACGGCACGCGCATCAAGGAGGTTAAAACGCCTGCAACACGCCACTGACCAGCCGCAACTGCCGGCTGCAGCGCGCGGCCAGTGTCTCGTCATGCGTGACCACCACAAAAGCCGTGCCGTGTTCCCGGGCCAGTTGCAGCATCAGCTCAAACACGCCGTCAGCGGTGCTGCGGTCCAGGTTGCCGGTGGGCTCGTCGGCCAGCACACAGGCCGGCCGCGTGACCAGCGCGCGTGCAATGGCCACACGCTGACGCTCGCCGCCGGAGAGCTCGGCTGGTCGATGCTTGAGGCGCTGGCCCAGGCCCACAGCTTCGAGCATGGCGGCTGCCGTCTTGGCGGCGCCGTCGCGAACCTGCCGCCGAATCCACAGCGGCATGGCCACGTTGTCTTGCGCGCTGAACTCGGGCAGCAGATGGTGGAACTGGTAAACAAAGCCCAGGTGTTGGTTGCGCAGCCGGCCCTGCTCGGCCGGCGACAGCGTAGACAGTTGCTGGCCGTGCAGCGCCACCGTGCCTTGCGTGGGCGCGTCCAGCCCGCCCATCAAATGCAGCAGCGTGCTCTTGCCTGAACCCGACGCGCCGACGATGGCCAGCGTCTCGCCGCGGTGCACCGACAGGTCCACGCCTTGCAGCACGGTCAAATCCAGCGGGCCTTCATGAAAGCGCTTGGTCAAGCCCTTGGCGCTCAGGACCACGTCGCTGTTTGCAGTGTTGTTATTCATAGCGCAGCGCCTCCGCCGGGTTGACGCGGCTGGCGCGCCAGCTCGGATAAATGGTGGCCAGGAAAGCCAGCACCAGCGAGATCACGGCAATCGGCATGATGTCGGCGTACTGCGGATCACTCGGCATGCGGCTGATGAGATAGATGTCGCGCGGCAAAAAGCTGGCGTTCAAGAGCCGCTCCAGTGCCGGCACGATCACGTCGATGTTCAGCGCCACGCCCAGGCCCAGCAGCAAACCGGAGAAGGTGCCGATCACGCCCACCATCGCGCCCTGCACCATGAACACGCCCATGATGCTTTGCGGGCTCGCACCCAGCGTGCGCAAAATAGCGATGTCGGCGCGCTTGTCAGTCACCGTCATCACCAAGGTGCTCACCAAGTTGAAAGCGGCGACTGCCACGATGAGCGTGAGGATGATGAACATCATGCGTTTTTCAAGCTGCACGGCCGCAAACCAGGTGCGGTTTTGCCGCGTCCAGTCGCGCACCAGCAAGTCGCCACTGAGCGTGCGCGCCAGCTGCGCACCGACTTCGCGCGCTTCATGCAGATCGCGCAGCTTGATGCGAATGCCGGTCGGTCCTTCGAGCCTGAAAATCCGCGCTGCATCGTCTTGATGCAATAGCGCCAGCGCCGAGTCGTATTCAAAGTGGCCGGAGTCAAAAGTGCCCACCACCGTCATTTGCTTCAAGCGCGGCACCACACCCGCAGGCGTCACTTGGCCGCTGGGAGAAATCAGCGTCACGGTGTCGCCGACCTGCACGCCCATGCTGCGCGCCAGCTCGCCGCCCAGCACCACGCCAAAGTTGCCGCTGACCAGCTTGGGCAGCACGTCTTTGAGCTGCACGGCCAAGTCGGTCACGCCGGGCTCGAGCGCCGGGTCAATACCGCGCACCAGCGTTCCGCGCATGTCTTCACCGCGCGCCAGCAGCGCCTGCGCGGCAATGAAAGGCGCTGCGCCCACCACCTCGGCATTGCTGCGCACCTCGGCCAGCGTCGTCTGTAGATCAGGCAAGGCGGCACCACCTGGGGCGAACACCTCGACATGCGAGATCACGCCCAGCATGCGATCGCGCACCTCTTTTTGAAATCCATTCATCACGCTCAACACAATGATCAGCGCCGCCACACCCAGCGCAATGCCCAGCATGGACACGCCCGAGATGAAAGAAATAAAGCCGTTGCGCCGCGTGGCCCGGCCGGCGCGGGTGTAACGCCAGCCCAGGATCAGCTCGTAAGGAATTTGCATGCGCGGATTGTGGCACTGCACTCGTCAAGCCCGGCGCAAGCGCAAGGCGTTCAGCTTGCCGGACAATACCGGCCATGTCAGCGTCCCCCACGGCCCTTGCAGCCGCCCATCTGCTTCTTCCCTTCGCTGCCTGCACCGACGACAGCTGGCGCAGCGCACTGCAAGCTTTGCCGCCCACCCAGACCCGCCACTTCACGGCCCTGCTGCAAGGCATGGCCGCGCTGCCACTTGACGAAACCGACGCGCGCAGCCTGTCCCCGCCGCATGAACGCGCTCTGGCCAGGCACATGGGTTGGGTTGGACCGGCTGGCCAGGCCTTGCCCGATGGCCTTATTCCCTGGGCGGCTTGGGAGCGTGCAATTTGGGCGGGCGCAAAAGAGGCCCCGGCCAGCCCCGCCACTGGACTGACTGACACCGCCTGGGCCATCGTCACGCCTTGCCATTGGTCCATGGGCCGCGAGCACGCCACGCTGACGGACCCGAACGCATTGGCACTCAGCAAAGCTGATTCGCAGACCCTGCTGGCGGCCATGCAGCCGTACTGCCAGGAGGACGGCATCACTTTGCACTACCTGGCGCCGACGAAGTGGCTGGCTGCAGGCGGGGTGTTTCGCCATCTACCCACGGCCGCACTGGATCGCGTGCTGGGCCGCGACGTGGACCCCTGGCTGCCCGCAGGCGACAGCGGCAAGTTGCTGCGCCGCTTGCAAAACGAAATGCAGATGCTGCTCTACACGCACCCCGTCAATGAAACACGCGCCTTGCAGCGGCAACTGCCAGTCAACTCGCTGTGGTTCAGCGGCACGGGCGACTTGCCCCCCGCAACACTTGAGAACATCGCCACCACCCGCGCCAAGCTGGACGCCGTGCATGCACCGCGCAGCCTGGCCCAGGCAGCAATGGCCAGCGACTGGGCTGCCTACGGGGCGGCCTGGGCTGAACTTGATGCGACTGTTGGCCGCGACTTGTTAGCCCGGCAAGAAGCAGGCGCGGTCGTGCAAGTCACGCTCTGCGGCGAACGCGTCGCGCAGACCTTCATCAGCGCACCTCCTTCTGTCGGTTTGCGCGTCAAGCGCAGCCTGCCTTTTCTCTTTTCCCCCCGGCCCCTATGGGCCTACCTTGGCGCACTTTAAGAAATGAAGATCACTGTCAGAGACGTGCCGCCCCGCAGCGCCTGGGCTTTGCAACAAGCCGGCGTGCATCCGCTGCTAGCGCAGCTGTATGCCGCACGCGGCGTGCTCAGCCCCGACGAACTTGATGACGGCCTGGCGCGTCTGATTCCGCCCGCCGCCATGCACGGCACGCAAGCGGCAGCCGTGTTGCTGGCCGACAGCATGGCCGCGGGCTTGAACATCTGCATCGTGGCCGACTATGACTGCGACGGGGCCACTGCCTGCGCGGTTGGCCTGCGCGGCTTGCGGCTCCTGGGCGCACCGCTCAATTTCAAAAGCGTCCAGTACCTGGTGCCTGACCGCGTGGTGGACGGCTACGGCCTGACCGCCTCCATTTCTGAACGTGTGAAAGCTGCCGGTGCTGACCTGCTGGTGACGGTGGACAACGGCATTGCCAGCCTGGACGGCGTGGCGCGCGCCAAGGCGCTGGGCCTCAAAGTGCTGGTGACTGACCACCACTTGCCCGCACTCGTCAATGGCCAGATCGTGCTGCCCGAGGCGGATGTGATCGTGAACCCGAACCAACCGGCTTGCAGCTTTGAAAGCAAGTCGATTGCTGGTGTGGGCGTGATGTTTTATGTGCTGCTGGCGCTGCGTGCCGAGCTGCGCCAGCGCGGCGTGTTCGACGCGGCCACGCAGCCCAAGCTGGACGCCCTGCTGCCCCTGGTGGCGCTGGGCACCGTGGCGGACGTGGTCAAGCTGGATGCGAACAACCGGCGCCTGGTGGCCCAAGGCTTGAAGCGAATCCGCGCGGGCGCAGTGCCAGCGGGCCTGGCCGGACTCTTCAATGCAGCGGCGCGCAAGGCCAATGCCGCCACCGCCTTTGACTTTGGCTTTGCCCTGGGCCCCCGCATCAACGCGGCCGGCCGGCTGGCCGACATGACCCTGGGCATTGAATGCCTTTTGACGGACGACCCTGCACGCGGCGAGGAATTGGCCAAGACGCTGGACGGCATCAACCGCGACCGCCGCAGCATCGAGGCTGACATGCGCGAGCAAGCCGAGATGGCAGCTGACGCCATGGTGGACGAAGACGAAGAGCCGCCGCCGGCCATCGCGATTTTTGACCCTGACTTTCATGAGGGTGTGGTGGGCATCGTGGCCTCGCGCATCAAAGAGCGCATGCACCGGCCGACCTTTGTGTTTGCCGCCAGCCAGGCGCCGGGCAAGGAGCACGAACTCAAAGGCTCGGGCCGGTCCATCCCCGGCTTTCATTTGCGTGACGCGCTGGACCTGGTGGCCAAGCGCTACCCCGGCGTGCTGCTGCGCTTTGGTGGCCACGCCATGGCCGCAGGCTGCACGATTGCCGAGGAGAACTTCGACACCTTCGAGCAAGCCCTGCAAGAGGTGGCTCACGAATGGCTGGACGCGGCCACGCTCACCCGCCGGCTCGACACCGACGGCCCGCTGGCCCCCGAGTACCTGCGCACCGAGGTGGTGGATGTGCTGCACGCGGCCGTGTGGGGCCAGGGCTTTGCAGCGCCCACTTTCAGCGAAGAAGTTGAAGTCGTGTCGCAGCGCCTGGTCGGTGAAAAGCACCTCTCGCTCAAGCTCAAGCACCACGGCACCCCGGTGGACGGCATCTGGTTCGGCCACACGGAGTCTTTGCCGCAGCGCGTGAAGCTGGCCTTCAGGCTGGACGCTGACGAATGGCAGGGCGTGCGGCGAGTGCGTTTTATGGTCGAAGGCGCGGAGCTTTAAAAGCCGGGCAGTGGGCTTGTCCCACGGAGCCGCCGCCAAGGCGCCTACACGGCACACCCCATGCGGCCGCCATGATGAACGCTTCCCCATACCAAGAGGCAAGCCATGAACACCATCATCTACATCGTTGGGCTGATCGTCATCATCGGTGTGATCCTGTCTTACTTCGGCTTTCGCTGAGCAGGCCGGGCGGCTGCCTTTGAAAGCCTAGAATCAAATGCGTGATCGCGAAAAACATCCTCAATGCAGACTTGCACTGCCATTCGGTCGTATCCGACGGCACCCTGACACCTGAGGCCTTGGCCGAACGCGCCAAGCTCAACGGCGTTGAACTCTGGGCCTTGACGGACCATGACGAGATTGGCGGTCAGCGCCGCGCTGCAGCGGCTGCCAAAGCCCAAGGCATGCGCTACATCACAGGCACCGAGATTTCGGTAACCTTTGCCAACGAGACGGTTCACATCGTCGGCCTGGGTTTTGACGCGGACGACAGCGCCATGCTGCAAGGCCTGCAAGACACACGCGGCGGCCGTGGCCAACGCGCCATGGAAATGGCCGAGGGCCTGGCCCAAGTCGGCATCAAAGGCGCTTATGAAGGCGCACTCAAGTTTGTCGGCAACCCGGCTCTCATTTCCCGCACGCACTTTGCGCGCTTTCTGGTCGAGTCCGGCGTGTGCCGCGAAACGTCTGACGTCTTTCGCAAGTACCTGACCGAAGGCAAGCCCGGCTACGTGCCGCACCGCTGGGCGAGCCTGAAGCACGCCGTCGAATGGATCACCCTGGCCGGCGGTGTGGCCGTGATCGCGCACCCCGCGCGCTACAAGTTCACGCCCAACGAGGAATACGCGCTGTTTACCGAGTTCAAGGCCCACGGCGGGCAAGCGGTTGAAGTCGTGACCGGCAGCCACACGGCACAGGAGTACGTGAAGTACGCTGAAACCGCCAAGGAGTTTGGCTTGGCGGCTTCGCGCGGCAGCGACTTTCACAGCCCCGACGAAAGCCACACCGACCTGGGCACCCTGCCCTTTTTACCCGGCGGCCTGACCCCTGTTTGGGAGCTGCTGGAAGACCGCATCCAGTGAGGCGCGCTCCGTCAGCCGCCTGGGGCATTGCCCTGGTGCTCATGGCCACGGCCTGCTTTGCCACGCTGGACACTAGCAACCGATTCCTCACCACCAGCGGCGTGCCGGTGATCATGGCGGTGTGGTTTCGTTATCTTTTCCAGGCACTTTCCACCACAGCTTTTTTGTTGCCGCTGCGCGGGCGGGCGGGCATGCGCACTGCACATCCGCGCTTTCAGGTGCTGCGCGGGCTGCTGCTGGCGACCAGCAGCGTGTTTGCCTTTTACAGCCTCAAGCACATGCCCGTGGCGGAGTTCACGGCCATCGTGGCCATTTCGCCGCTGGCTGTGACTTTGCTGGCGGCTGCGCTCTTGGGCGAGCATGTCTCGCGCCTGCGCTGGTGCCTGGTGGCCGGGGGCTTTGCCGGCACCCTGATCATTATTCGCCCGGGCAGCGATCATTTCGGCTGGACGGTGCTCTTGCCTGCGGTGGTCGTGCTGATGAACGTTGGCTTTCAGCTGCTCACCAGCCGGCTGGCGCGGACTGAAGACGCTTTCACCATGCACTTTTACACGGGCTGGGTGGGCACGCTGGCGGCTTCGCTGGCGCTGCCGTTTTTCTGGACGGCCCTGCCCGACTGGCGACTGTGGGCGAGCCTGGCCTTGGTCGGCTTGGCGGGCACCACCGGGCACTTCTTGCTGATCCTGGCCTTCATGCGCACCACGGCTTCCACGCTCACGCCCTTCTTTTATGCGCAGATTGCCTTTGCCATGCTGGGCGGCTGGCTGGTGTTTTCACATATTCCGGACGGCTGGTCTTTGGCGGGCATTGGCCTGATCGGCGTGTGCGGCGTGCTCAGTGCCTGGCTGACGGCGCATGAAGCCAAGCGCGGCCCGCCGCCCGCCCTGCCCATCAAAGTGCAGCCGGTTGAATCCTGACCCTTCCCCGGACTTTGCATGGCCCAGTTTTTTGAAATACATCCCGACAACCCGCAGCCACGCCTGTTAAAGCAGGCCGCGGCCTTGCTGGCGCGCGGCGGTGTGGCGGCCGTGCCCACGGATTCAAGTTACGCACTGGTTTGCCAGCTGGACGACAAAACCGCCGCCGACAGCCTGCGGCGTATTCGCGGCGTGGACGACAAGCACCACCTCACGCTGCTGTGCCGTGACCTGAGCGAGCTGGCCAACTATGCGCGCGTGGACAACAAGCAGTTCCGCCTCGTCAAGGCGGCCACGCCAGGGCCTTACACCTTCATTTTGGAGGCCAGCAAAGAAGTGCCGCGCCGCCTGAGCCATCCCTCGCGCAAGACCATTGGCCTGCGCGTGCCTGCGCACAAAACGCTGCAAGCCCTGCTGGAAATCCATGGCGCGCCGCTGCTGGCCACCACCTTGATTCCGCCCGGGCAAACCGAGCCACTCAATGACGCCAGCGAGATCCGCGAACGCTACGAACATGTGCTGGCCGCCGTGCTGGACGCCGGCGCCTGCCCGCTGCAGCCGACCACCGTGATCGACCTCACGCCCACGGGCTTGGGCGACGAACCCGTGGTGCTGCGCGTGGGCGGGGGTGATCCGGCGGCGCTGGGGCTGTGAGTCGAGAAGTTTGAAGGCCTGACACAATCTGAGCCATGGACTTTGCCAAGCTGATTCAAACCGTCGCGATCTACGCGCTGCCCGTGCTTTTTGCCATCACGGTACACGAGGCCGCGCATGGCTACGTGGCGCGCTACTTCGGTGACAACACCGCCTGGTCGCTGGGCCGCGTCACGCTCAACCCGCTCAAGCACATCGACCCCTTCGGCACGCTGCTGATGCCTTTGTTGCTGTATTTCGCCACCGCAGGGACCTTTTTGTTTGGCTATGCCAAGCCAGTGCCTGTGCAGTTTGGCCGCCTGCGCAAACCCAAGCAGCACATGGTGTGGGTGGCATTGGCCGGGCCGGGCGCGAACTTTGTGCAGGCCCTGCTGTGGGGAGCACTGTTTTACGTGATCAGCGGCGCCGGCGTTACCGAGCGCTTTTTCATCGAGATGTGCCGCGCCGGCATGCTGGTGAACGTGGTGATGTTCGTCTTTAATTTGTTCCCGCTGCCACCGCTGGACGGCGGCCGCATTCTGGTCGGTCTCTTGCCCTGGCGGCAGGCGCAATGGGTGTCGCGCCTGGAGCCCTACGGCTTTTTCATCGTGCTTGGCCTGTTGCTGCTGGGCGTGATCAGCGCCTTCTGGATGCGACCGCTCATGGGCATCACCTACGACGCCATCGAAATCCTGCTCACGCCGCTGGCCTCGCTCCTGGCTTAAGCCACGCGAGCTGCCTTCACTCTCTCATTGATATCAAAGCTGCCATGACTGCCAAGCCCGCTAACCCCGCCGCATCGCTTGCGCCCACCCGCGTTTTGACCGGCATCACCACCTCGGGCACGCCGCACCTGGGCAACTACGTGGGCGCCATTCGCCCGGCGGTGCAGGCCAGCCTGGCGCCCGGCGCGCAGAGCTTTTACTTTCTGGCTGACTATCACGCGCTCATCAAAGTGGGTGAACCGGCACGCATTCAGCGCTCCACGCTGGAAATTGCCGCCACCTGGCTGGCTGCAGGCCTGGACCCGGCACGCGTGGTGTTTTACCGCCAGTCCGACGTTCCGGAAATTCCTGAACTCACCTGGCTTTTGACATGCGTGACGGGCAAGGGCCTCTTGAACCGCGCGCACGCCTACAAGGCCTCGGTCGACAAAAACCACGCCGCCGGCAACGACCCCGACGCTGAAGTCACCGCCGGTCTCTTCATGTACCCGGTGCTGATGGCGGCAGACATCCTGATGTTCAAGGCACACAAGGTGCCGGTGGGGCGCGACCAGATCCAGCACATCGAGATGGCGCGCGACATCGCGCAAAGCTTTAACCATTTATACGGCGAGCAACTGGTGCTACCCGAGGCGGTGGTCGAGGCGTCTGTGGCCACCCTGCCCGGCCTGGACGGCCGCAAGATGAGCAAGAGCTACGACAACACGATTGCGCTGTTCGCGCCGCGCGAGCAATTGCGCAAGCAGATCATGGGCATCGTGACGGACTCGCGCGCACCCGGTGAGGCCAAAGAAACCCAAGGCTCGGCCCTGTTCGAGATTTACCAAGCCTTTGCCAGCGAGGCCGAGACCGTCGCCCTGCGCCAGGCTTATGCCGACGGCATTGCCTGGGGCCAGGCCAAGGAATTGCTGTTCGAGCGCATCGACCGCGAGGTGGCGCCCATGCGCGAAGCCTACGAAGGCTTCATGAACAACCCGGCGCAGCTCGAAGAGATTTTGCTAGCCGGTGCGGCCAAGGCCAGGCAACTGGCCACGCCTTTCATGGCCGAACTGCGTCACAGCGTGGGGCTGCGCCCTTTGAGCGCAGGCACAACCTCCACCCAGACGGCCAAGGAAGCCAAGGCAGCCCTGCCCAGCCTCAAGCAATACCGCGAAAAAGACGGTCTCTTTTATTTCAAGCTGGTGGACCCGCGTGGCCGCCTGCTCTTGCAAAGCCTGAGCTTTGAATCGCCGCGCGAGGCGGCTGCGGCCATTGCGCAATTGCAGTCTGACGGCGCAGAAGCCCTGCAGCGCCTGCAGCCCCGCCTGCAACAGGTCGAGGGCGTGAGCGCCGCTGAACTGGGCGCCGCGCTGGCGTTGCTGGGCGCCGGCTGAGTCCCCTGCCGATGACTGCAATGCGCTAACAGATGGGTTCTGAGGCGCTATAGCCTCATCCAAAGTTGTAACAGTTGTAGCCAGGGGCCGTTTTCGACCGAAAACTAGACATCAGTTTGACCACTAGAGCACTTTTTGGCGCATCAAAAAGGTATCCTTGCCAACCATAAGAACCAACCAAAGTCATTCTTTTATGAGCATTTTTGTAGTAGATGACCATCCCCTCATGCGTGAGGCCATCGTCATGCTGATCCGCCGCCTCAACAGCAAGGCCACCGTCGTGGAGCTCGACCGCGTAGCGGCTGTGGCACCGGCGGCGGAAACGCATGGCACGCCCGAGATGATCTGCCTGGATTTGAAGCTGCCTGACACGCATGGCGTTTCAGGCGTGCGTGAACTCAAGCAGCAATACCCCGGCGTCCCGCTGGTGGTGTTGTCCGCGGCCCCGGCTGCTGACTACGAAGACCTCTCGATCGAAGCCGGCGCTGACGCCTACATCCAGAAGTCCGCTGGC
>CAZNQE010000020.1:0-35942 GCA_964575005.1 uncultured Polaromonas sp.
GCTTTCGCTCCAACGTCTGGAACATCGGCGCCGAGGGGCAGTTCATCATCGGCGCGGTCACAGCCGGTGGCGTGGCGTTGCTGGCCGACAAGACCACGGGCGCCTGGATCGTGCCAGCCATCGTGCTCGCCGGCGCTCTGGGCGGCATGCTCTGGGCCGGCATCACCGCGCTGCTGCGTGACCGCTTCAATGCCAATGAAATTTTGGTCAGCCTGATGCTGGTGTACGTGGCCGACATGGTGCTCAGCTATCTGGTGTACGGCCCCTGGAAAGACCCGGCGGGCTACAACTTTCCGCAGACCAAAACCTTTGAAGCCGTGACCCGCATTCCGCGCCTCATGGACGGCTCGCGCATGAACATGGGTATCTTGCTGGCGCTGGCTGGCGTGGCGGGCTTGTGGCTTTATTTGTTCCGCACTTACGCGGGCTTTGCGCAGCAGGTGGGCGGGCTGGCCCCAGCGGCCGCGCGCTACGCGGGCTTTTCGTCGCGCCGCGCCCTTTGGGTGGCACTCTTGATCTCGGGCGGCACAGCCGGCGTGGCTGGCGCTCTGGAAGTCGCTGGCCCCATCGGCCAGTTGTCGCCTTATGTGCCGGCGGGCTACGGCTTTGCGGCCATCATCGTGGCCTTTGTCGGGCGGCTGCATCCGGTCGGCATCGTCTTTTCAGCCATCCTCATGAGCATGTTTTATATCGGCGGCGAGTTGGCGCAATCGCGCCTGGGCCTGCCCAAGTCATTGACGGGTGTGTTCCAGGGCCTGCTGCTGTTTTGCCTGCTGGCTTGCGACACGCTGATTGCCTACCGCCTTAAATTCAAGCAGGAGCTGCGCTGATGGACTCAAGTGCCTTGCTGCTTGCAGCCACCTTGTCGGCCGGCACCGTGCTGGCGATTGCCGCGCTGGGTCTGCTTATTAATGAGAAAGCCGGCATCGTCAACCTGGGCGCCGAGGGCATGATGCTCTGCGCCGCGCTGGCCGGTTTTGTGACGGTGGTGCACACCGGCAACACCTGGCTGGGCTTTGCCGCGGGCATGGCCGCAGGCGCTTTGCTGGCCGGCCTGTTTGGCGTCCTGGTCATCTGGCTTAACACCAATCAGTACGCCACGGGCTTGGCGCTCAGCCTTTTTGGCGCGGGTTTTTCAGCCTTTGCCGGCACGCGTTATGTGCAAGAAAAGCTGCCCGAACAAAGCCAGTTCCCGATTCCTTTTCTGGCTGATCTGCCATTTGTGGGTCCGGCGCTGTTTCGCCAGCACCCCATGGTTTATCTGGGCATGGCGCTCACGGCCGGTCTGATCTGGTTTTTGTACCGCACGCGCGCCGGCTTGGTGCTTCGCTCGGTCGGTGAAAGCCCCGAATCAGCGCATGCGCTGGGTTATCCCGTGCGGCGCATCCGCTTGATGGCGGTGATGGCCGGTGGCTCGCTCTGCGGCTTGGCCGGTGCCTATGTGTCGGTGGTCTACACGCCGCTGTGGGTCGAGGGCATGATTGCCGGCAAGGGCTGGATTGCTCTGGCTTTGACCACTTTCGCCACATGGCGCCCGGCACGCGTATTGCTTGGGGCTTATCTGTTTGGTGGCGTGACCATGCTGCAGTTTCATCTGCAAGGCCTGGGGGTGGACATCCCCAGCCAATTTTTGACCATGCTGCCTTACCTGGCCACCATCGTGGTGCTGGTGCTGATTTCGCGTAACCCCGCCTGGATCCGCGTGAACATGCCCTCATCCATTGGCAAGCCTTTCCATCCGGGGGCTTGAGGCTCATTAGCTTGGCTTTGGCCTGGACTTTGGCTATTTTTTCCGACTCATAATACCGAGTTACTTTTCCCAACCCGCCCCCTTTTTGGAGACGACATGACTGACCTGCAAAAACGTTCCTTGCTCAAGCTCGCTGCGGTGTCCGCAGTGGCTGCGGCCGCCCTCGTGGGCTGCGGCAAAAAAGAAGAAGCACCTGCGCCTGCTCCGGTGGCAGCTGCCCCCGCCAAGCCTGAGCCTTTGAAGATCGCCTTCGCCTACGTCGGCCCTGTCGGCGACGGCGGCTGGACCTTTGCGCATGACAACGGCCGCAAAGCCGTTGAAGCCGAGTTCGGCGACAAAGTCGTCACCAGCTTCGTCGAAAAAGTGCCTGAGTCGGCCGACGCCGAGCGCGTGCTGCGCGACATGGCCGGCCAAGGCAACAAGCTGGTTTTCGGCACCACCTTCGGCTACATGGAGCCCATGCTCAAAGTCGCTGCTGACTTCAAAGATGTGAAGTTCGAGCACGCCACCGGCTACAAGACTGCAGACAACCTGCGCACCTACGACAGCCGCACCTACGAAGGCGCGTACATGGCTGGCGTGATCGCCGGCAAGATGACCAAATCGAACACGCTGGGCGTGGTCGGCTCGGTGCCAATTCCTGAAGTCGTACGTAACATCAACAGCTTCACGCTGGGCGCCCAATCGGTGAACCCCAAGGTCAAGACCAAAGTGGTCTGGGTCAACGAGTGGTTCAACCCACCTAAAGAAACTGAAGCTGCGACCGCGCTGATCAACGGCGGCGCTGACGTTCTGTTCCAGAACACCGACTCGTCCGCCGTGCTGCAGACGGCCGAGAAAATGGGCAAGCGCGCTTTCGGTTGGGATTCGGACATGACCGCGTACGGCCCCAAGGCCCACCTCGGTTCGGCCATCATCAACTGGGGCCCTTACTACGTCAAAGCTGTGCGTGAAGCGCTTGAAGGCAAGTGGGCCACCGGCCAAGCTTGGTGGGGCGTGAAAGAAGGCGCCATCGACATGGTGTCCATCGCCGCTGACGTGCCTGAAGATACGAAAAAGCGCATTGACGAAGTCAAGGCCGGCCTGAAAGACGGCAGCTTCAACATCTGGAAAGGCCCGATCATGGACAACACCGGCAAGGAATTGATCGGCAAGGACGTGGTCGTTGACGACAAGTTCCTGGGCGGCCTGAAGACCTACGTCAAGGGCGTGGAAGGCAAGGTGCCAGGCGGCTGATCTGCCCTGCACCTGAAGGCCAGCTTGCTGGCTTTCGCCCCAACAGCCGCCTTGATCGCTTAAGGCGGCTGTTTTCATTCCCGCTGGCAGAATCAAGTGATGACGACCTCCCAACCCGCGCCCTTGATTGCCACCGATCGCCTGC
Source organism: uncultured Polaromonas sp. (assembly GCA_964575005.1). Taxonomy (GTDB): domain Bacteria; phylum Pseudomonadota; class Gammaproteobacteria; order Burkholderiales; family Burkholderiaceae_C; genus Polaromonas. The sequence goes on from CAZNQE010000020.1 coordinate 3,132, forward strand.
CCGCGCTGCTCAGGCGCATGCCCAAGGCGGAATTGCACATCCACATCGAAGGCTCGCTCGAGCCTGAGCTGATCTTTGCGCTGGCCGCTCGCAACGGCGTGGCACTGCCGTATGCGAACGTCGAGGCACTGCGCAGCGCTTATGCCTTTAGCAACTTGCAGAGCTTTCTGGACATTTATTACGCCGGCGCCAGCGTGCTGCTCACCGAGCAGGATTTTTACGACATGGCGCGCGCTTACTTTGTGCGCGCGGCGGCTGACAACGTCGTGCATGCCGAGCTGTTTTTTGATCCGCAGACGCACACCGCGCGCGGCGTGAGCATGGCCACGGTCATCAACGGGCTGCACCGCGCCTGCGTGGACGCCGAGCGCGAGCTGGGCGTGAGCGCGCTGCTCATCATGTGCTTCTTGCGCCACTTGAGCGAAGAAGATGCCTTTGCCACGCTGGAGCAGGCGCTGCCCTTCAGCGACAAGATTGTCGGTATCGGTCTGGATTCAGGCGAGGTGGGCAATCCGCCTGAAAAGTTTGCGCGTGTGTTTGCGCGCTGCAAACAATTGGGTTTTCGCCTAGTGGCGCATGCTGGCGAAGAAGGCCCGCCCGCTTACATCTGGACGGCGCTGGACGAATTGAAAGTCGAACGCATTGACCACGGCGTGCAAGCCACGCGCGATGCGGCGCTGATGCAGCGCCTGGCGCAAGACCGCATTGCGCTCACGGTCTGCCCGCTGTCGAACTTGAAGCTCTGCGTGTTTCCTGACCTCGCCAGCCACACGCTGCGCCAGTTGCTGGACGCCGGTATTGCTGCCACTGTGAATTCCGACGACCCGGCTTACTTTGGCGGGTACATGAATGAAAACTTCACGCAGGCCTTCGCAGCCTTGCAACTGAGTTCGGCCCAGGCTTACACCTTGGCGCGCAACAGCTTTGAAGCCAGCTTCGTCGATGCATCGGCCAAGGCTGCTTTCATCCGCCAGCTCGACGATTGCTTTGAGACTTTCGCTTGATGGGAACGACCCCGCAGCCGCAGCAAGCTGAAGCCAAGCCCTGGACCGTCGCGCTCGCCGGCCTGGTCACGCTGGCCGTGGCCCTGGGCATTGGCCGCTTTGCCTTCACCCCCATCATGCCCATGATGCTGAGCGACCAAGTGTTGGATCTGCCCACTGCGAGCTGGCTGGCCACTTCCAACTACCTGGGCTATCTGCTGGGCGCGGTGCTGTGCGCTTTGCAGCCCTGGCTGTGGGCCGTGGGCGCACGCATCAGCGGCCGAGCCTTGCCCACGCCTGCCTTTGTCACCCTGGTTCGCGCAGGTCTGGTGATGACGGGCGTGCTCACGCTGGCCATGGCCTGGACACCTGCGCAGGCCTGGCCTGTGCTGCGCTTTGTGGCGGGTGTCACCAGCGCGGTGGTTTTCGTTTTCACGTCGGGTTGGTGCTTGTCCCGACTGGCCAAACTTGGCAAGCCTGCGCTGGCCGGCTTGATCTTCATGGGGCCCGGTGCGGGCATCGTGCTCAGTGGGCTTTTGGCCAGCGCCATGGTCGCGGCGGGCTGGGCAGCGGCCAGTGCGTGGCTGGTGTTTGGTCTGCTGTCCTTTGCCTTGGCGGCGCTTGTGTTCGGCCTTTTGCAGGGCGGTGATGACAGGCTCAAGGCTTTGGCGCGACGGCCTGAACAGAGCGGGACGCACAGCCCAGCCGGGAACGACAAGACCGCGAGTCATCGCGCCCAGATGCCGCTGCTCACGGTGGCGTACGGCCTTGCGGGATTCGGCTACATCATCACCGCCACGTTTTTACCGGTGATCGCGCGCGCAGCTTTGCCTGGCTCGGCCTGGCTGGATTTGTTTTGGCCGGTGTTTGGCAGCGGCCTCATGCTGGGCGCCTGGATGGCGACGCGTGTGCGGCCCGGTCGCGATTTGCGTTGGCTACTCACCGGCTGCTATCTGGTGCAAGCCCTGGGCGTGGGCATTCCGCTGCTCAGCCCCAGCCTGACCGGTTTTGCGCTCGGCAGCTTGCTTTTGGGCCTGCCTTTTACTGCGCTGACTTTTTTTGCCATGCAAGAGGTGCGACGCCTCAAGCCTGAGACGGCAGCCAGCTTCATGGCGCTTTTGACCGCCACCTACGGCATGGGCCAGGTGGCAGGGCCGTGGCTGGTGGCCGTACTTCTGCGCACCAGTTCGGGCGCTGTGCCGGCTGATCCGGCGGCCGTTTTTCGAGTGGCACTTGAAGTGGCTGCGGCTTCGCTCGTGCTGGGTGCCGCCTTGTATGCGTGGATGACGCGCGCTTATCCGTGGCCGGCCGCAGCGGCTCAGGGCAGCACGCCGCAGACTCCACAGCAGCCCGCCCGTTAGAATGCTGCCCTTGCCTTCGCGGCGTCCCGGCGCGAAGGCTTTTTCATGTTTTCCGGGGCCATGTAGAGGACTACCATGTACAAAAACCTCGCTGCCACGCTCGTGGCCGCCTGTTTTCTATTCCCCGCTTTTTCTGGCGCGCAAACCGCTAGCTCGGCATCTGCCAAGCCGACCAAAGAGACGACCAAAGAGCCATTGAAAGTCGGCTTCGTCTACGTCGCGCCCATCACCGAGGCCGGCTGGGTGCGCCAGCACGAGAACGCACGCCAGGCCGTGCAAGCTGCTTTAGGCAACAGCGTCAAAACCACCTTTGTTGAAAACGTGGCCGAGGGCCCCGACGCCGAGCGCGTGATCCGCGACCTCGCGCAGCAGGGCCATCAACTCATCTTCACGCCCAGCTTTGGCTACATGGAGCCGACGCTGAAAGTGGCGCAGGAATTTCCTGGCGTGCGTTTTGAATCCATCACCGGCTACAAGGCCGCGGCCAATGTGGCCACCGCCAATGCGCGCTATTACGAAGGCCGATATTTGGCCGGCATCGCAGCGGGCCGCATGACGCAGAGCAATTTGGCTGGTTACGTCGCGGGCTTTCCCATCCCCGAGGTGCTGCAAGGCATCAACGCATTCACGCTCGGCATGCGTTCGGTCAACCCCGCGGCGGAAGTCAAGGTGATCTGGCTCAACGCCTGGTTTGACCCCACGCGCGAGCGTGACGCGGCCATGACGCTTTTCAACCAGAACGTGGATGTGGTGGCTTTTCACACCGGCTCGGACGCCGTGATGCGCGCAGCTCAAGAGCGCGGCAAGATGGCCGTGGCCTACCACTCGGACATGCGCAAGTCGGGGCCTGACGCGCAGATCATCGCGGTCACGCACCAGTGGGGCGACTACTACACGCGCCGCGCCAAAGAGGTGCTGGCTGGCACATGGAAAAGCGGCAATGTGTGGGGCGGTGTGAAAGAAGGCATGGTGCGCGTGGGCGACTTTGGCCCCCGCGTCACCGCTGCGGTTCAGGCCGAAGTGCTGGCCCGCCAGAAAGACATCGCCGCGGGCAAGCTGCAGCCTTTTGCCGCAGGCAAGTCAGCCGTGATGACCAGCATTGGCAGCGTCGCGATCCCCGCCGGGACGCAGCTGACGGACGCGCAAATATTGGGCATGAACTACCTGGTGCAAGGCGTGCAGGGCAGCTTGCCGAAGTAACAAGTTGAAGGCACGCGCCCGCCCGCGTGTGCGTCTCCTGAGTTCAGCGCGCTTCGCTCATCAACTCCGTGCGCAGCCAATCCTTGACCAGTGTCAGGTGCTCGGCCTCCGTGGTGGCCGCCACGCTAAAGCGCACGGCCATCTCGTCGTGGCCCAGTTCTTCGGCCACTTCCATCAGCAGCTCCCAGCCCGCGTGATCGGTGAGCTCGGCGCTGAGCAGCGCGTTCAGGCTTTGCGCCACTGTCGTGCGCGGGTCGCTGATGGTCTGGATGATGCCCATGGACGTCACGCCCACCACGTCGGCACAAGGCGTCATCGCGGTCGGGTCGGCGCCCAGTTCTTCCAGCGCTTGTTTGACCAGATTCATGTGCGCTTGTTCTTCCATGCGGATGCGCTGCAAGCTGGCCAGGTCCACGCGGGAACCGCTGACTTGCAGGTCGCCCTGCAGCGTCATGACCTTCATGATCATCGCGTCATAAAGCCGTGTGCCGCCGCGCTCAAAAGCCAGGCGCTCGCCCAGCTTGTCCACCAGGGATTCAGGGCGCATGCCCATCAGCTTGGCGCTGCCGGCCTGCACCATGCCGCTGAAGGTGCCCGGTATCGGCACCGAACCCACTGTGTCGGCTTCTTCCATATAAGTGCGGTGCACTTGCTCAAACTCGCCGTGGTCGCGCGGCGTTTCGCGGCCCATGTCGGTGGCGTAATCCACCATGGAGCTGCCGTGCAAGGGTGCCATTTGCAGGCCGGTGCGGTTCATGCCCAGCTTGGCCGAAGGTGTAAATTTGTCCATGAGATATGAGTCCTTTGCTGAGGTTCAGTGGTCTTCAGTCCTTAAGCTCTTAAGCCGTTTCGCGGTTCAACTCGGTGCCCGGCGACCACACATAGCCGCCGGCCACGCTTTGGGACGGTGAGCCGTTGGCGTTGAGCGTGTTGCGGTATTCAAGCGATGAGCGCGCTTCCCGCCCTTCACTGACAAACTCGGTGCCGTCCTTGCGCATGGACACCTCGGCTGCAATCACCTTGCGCACAAAGTCGCGCTGGCTCTTGAACTGGATTTGCTTGGGCAGCCGCGCGTCGCCCAAAATTTCAGCCGGGTCTGTGCCTTCAAGCTCCTTGAGCAGGCCGCACACCACCTGGAAGTGGCCCAGCTCGTAGTCCAGAAAACGCTCCCAGATGGCGCGCAGGCGCGGATTCGTTTCCTGGTCCACGCAGCCCTGGTAGTTGTAGACCTCGGCCGCCTCGTGCAGCACCAGTTTTTCAAGCGGCGTTTCTTCGGGGTTGAGCATGGAGCCGTAGTGCGTGATGTGCTGGGCCTCGACCGAGGCAATCTCGGCATACAGCTGCCTGGCCAGTGGGTCGGCAAAGACAGGGCCGATGTTCATGTAGTAGTCGTGCGTCTGGTATTCAGCGCCCGTGAGCGTGATGGCGTGCAGCTTGGTGGCCAGTTCCGCGTCGCGCTCATACGGGTTGAGCAAATCGTTCTCAGGCGCGCGGTGATGCACGATGGTCGGGCGCGCCGGCACGATGTCGGTGTAACCCTGCAAGATGTTGTTGGCGTCTTTGCCTTCCAGGCGGTCCAGCAGCGCAGAGTAGCGGTACAGGTGGTCGAAGTCTTCGAGCAGGCCAAAGCGGTAGCCCTGTGCCAAGTAGGGGTCGGGCTCGTTTTGCGCGACCGAGGCGGTGATCTCAATCGCCGCTTGCTCGTAAGCGATTGTGGTTTCGAGCGGCGAATGGTCGGCGCCCAGCAGCCAGTTGATCATGGTGGCCTGGTGCTGCTCGATGCGCATGAGTTGCGCCAGCGGCACGCGGGCTTCACGGTGCATGCGCAAGATCATCTGCTTGAGCCGGATCGCATCGGTTTCCACGCCGTTCATCAAGATCACACGCAGTCGAGTGAAGGCGTCATCATCGAGTTTGCTGATCGGCTTTTGCACCAAGTCTTTCCAGTTAAAGCGCTGCTGGTCAATGGCGCAGCCGCGGGTGTTCAGGAGATTTACCGACATGGGTGGCCTTTCTGGAGAAATTGAAGAGTGAAGAGTGAAAGAAGTCCATTTGAAAAAGTAGCCATCGCCCTTGGCTTCGTCGTTTGGCGGCGAAGCCTGTAGGAATCTGCGCTAACCTCCTCGCCATGACCGTGAAAGCCTACCGAGCCGCCTTGCTGCGTTTTGCGCCCGACCGCAGCGCCCTCTATGAATCCGATGGCTTGCTGGTGGTCGGCCCTGATGCGTCTGGCACCCAGCGCGTGCTTCAGGCCGGCGCGTGGCAAGCCCTGCAGGCTGACTTTGCGGCCCGTCACCCGGCCGTCGTGGTCGAGCATTTGCCCGGCCGCTTGCTGGCCCCCGGCTTTGTGGACTTGCATATTCACTACCCGCAGGTTGATGTGATCGGCTCGCCGGCCGAGGGCCTGTTGCCCTGGCTGGAGAACTACACCTTTCCCCAGGAAAGCCGCTTTGAAGATCCGGCTCATGCCGCAGAAGTTGCAGGCTTTTTCTTAGACGAATTGCTACGCAATGGCGTCACCACAGCGTTGACGTTTTGCACATCGCATCCAGCTTCCGTCAACGCACTCTTCAGCGAGGCGCAGCGCCGCAGCCTGCGCCTGATCACGGGCAAATGCCTGATGGACAGGCATTCCCCCGACGGCGTGCGCGACGAGACCGAGCAAAGCCTGATCGACACCGAAGCTTTGATCCAGCGCTGGCATGGCGTGGACCGGCTGGGTTACGCGATTACGCCGCGCTTTGTGCCCAGTTGCAGCGATGCTCAGCTGCGCGGCGCGGGTGAGCTGGCGGCCAGGCACCCCAGCGTGTGGGTGCAGTCACACGTGGCCGAGAACCATGAAGAGATCGCCTGGGTGAAATCGCTTTACCCGGCCGCGCGCAGCTATTTGTCGGTGTACGAGCAGTTCGGACTTTTGCGCCCGCGCAGCATCTACGCGCATTGCATTCACTTTGACGACACCGACCGCGCGCTCATGCGGGACAGCGGGGCGGCGGCAGCCGTCAGCCCGACCAGCAATCTCTTTTTGGGCAGCGGATTTTTTGACTACGCGGGCGCAGACCGCGTCGGCCACGCTTATGGCCTGGCCAGCGACGTGGGCGGTGGCACCAGCTTTTCGCCTTTTCAAACCATGCTCGCGGCCTATTACGTGGGGCGGGAAGGGCAGACCAAGCCTGGCCTGTCGCTAAAGCCCCAGCAGCTGTGGTGGCAGCACACGGCAGGCGCGGCGGCCGCCTTAGGGCTGGACGGCGTGGTGGGCAATTTGCAGCCCGGCTGCGAAGCGGATTTTGTCGTCATCAACCCGCAGGCGACGCCTTTGCTGGCACGCAAGACAGCGCAGGCGCAAAGCCTGGACGAGTTGCTCTTTTCCATGATCGTGCTGGGTGACGACAGGTTGATCGAGCGTGCGGTGCTTGCCTCTTCATTTACCTCTTGACGCGCCTTCAAAATTCCGTACAGTCTGTACATATTTAAAGGGGGTCCTATGTCAAGCACGACACAGTACGGCCTGGAGCAGGCCAGAGCCCAACTGCCGCACATCGCGGCTGAGGCCTTAGCGGGTTACTCAAGCGTCATCACGCGCCACGGCAAAGCTGTAGCGGTGGTCGTGCCGGTCGCGCAGTGGCAGGCTGAGCAGGCTCAAAAGGCCGGGGCAGGCGGCATCTTGGCCCTGCGTGGCTCCGGTCGCGATCTGTGGCGCAACGGTGCAGCCCAGGCCGTGGCCGAGCTGCGCGACGAATGGCAAGACTGAGCCCGTGGCCAGTGGCCCGCCAAACTTATGGGGCAGCCTGACTGAAGGCTGCACGGTGCTGGTCGACACAGCCCCGTGGATCTACCTCCTGCAGGACCACCCTGAGTTTGCCGCCCGTTTTGCTGGTCTTTTTGAAGCAGCGGCACGCGGGCAAATTCAACTTGCGCTCACCCCCATCACTTTGGCCGAGGTACTGACCGGCCCCTTCAAGGCCGGGCAAACCGCCTTGGCCAAACGCTACGAAACCGCCCTCGGGCATTACCGCCTGCTGCCCCTTTCTGCACCGGTGGCCAGCCTAGCTGCCCAGTTGCGCGCGCAGTACCGACTCAAGCTGCCCGACGCCTTCCAGTTGGCTGCAGCGCTCGACGTAGGCGCGGCGGCCCTCGTCACTCACGACCGCGACTTCGCCGCCGTCGAAGGCTTGCCTGTCCTGTATGGCGGCTAGGGGCTTGCCTACAATGCAGCCCATCCGCCGCCCGGCGCACCCCAACACGAGCACCCCGCCATGAGCATCAAGAGCGACAAATGGATCCGTCACATGGCCGAGACGACCGGCATGATCGAGCCCTTTGAACCGGCCCAGGTTCGTGCGGCCGCCGACGGCCAAAAGATCATCAGCTACGGCACCAGCAGCTACGGTTACGACATCCGCTGCGCGCCTGAATTCAAAGTTTTCACCAACATCCACAGCACGGTGGTGGACCCGAAGAACTTTGATGAAAAAAGCTTCGTTGATTTCCATGGCGACAGCTGCATCATTCCGCCCAACAGCTTTGCGCTGGCCCGCACGCTCGAGTACTTCCGCATTCCGCGCAATGTGCTGACGATTTGCCTGGGCAAGAGCACTTACGCGCGCTGCGGCATCATCGTCAACGTCACGCCCTTCGAGCCCGAGTGGGAAGGCTATGTGACGCTGGAGTTTTCCAACACCACGCCGCTGCCCGCCCGGATTTACGCCGGTGAAGGCTGCGCCCAGGTGCTGTTTTTTGAGAGCGACCCGGACGACGTCTGCGAGGTCAGCTACAAAGACCGTGGCGGCAAATACCAGGGCCAGGTCGGCGTGACCTTGCCCAAGGCTTGACGGTTTCTTTGCCGTGAAGTTGAGCCGGCTCTTTCAGCCCCGCAATCCGCTGTTCTGGATCATGATGGCGCTCAACGCGCTGTCGATGGCCTTGGTCTGGCTGGTGCAAAACCGGCCGCTCAACACGCTCGGTCTGGTCTTGGTGGGCGGCTTTGCCTTGGCCAATGCCCTGCTGGGCAGCTTGCTGGCCTGGCGTCTGCTCAAGTCGCCTGAAGCCGTTAAGCCAGACGCGTAGGTGGGCTTAGCGGCGCTGGGCTTAGTTTCAATCAGCGCCTAATCACTTCGCCCGTGTCGGGCTTGAAGCGAACCACCCGAACGCTGCCGTTGGCGGCAGGAAAGTCATCAAACACGGCGCGCACCAGCCAGGGCACCACGCTCGGTAGTGGCCCATCGCCCTCATGTAGCGCTTGCGCTTCATACACCGTGCGCGGCGCTTTCGGGTCGGCTTGCGCGTCGAGCAAGCGCAGGCGCAAGCGGGTCAGGCTCACGGTCTGCACCACCTGCTGGTCACCCACAAAGCGCGGCCCGAAAGGGTCTGGCCCCCAAAAGCCGGGGTAGATCCGGCCCTCGGCATCTCGTCTGGCCGGGTGGAACACATAGCGATCCTGGTAAACCGGGCGCAGGCTGGCCCGGTTTTCTGTTTCGCGGCTCACGTTCAGGTCCACCAAAAATCGCGCCGTCTGACCAGGCGCGGCCTGCCGCAATCCCTGCTTTTCCAGCGCGGCCGCCACTTGCGCGCCGTAGTTGGCTTGCTCCAGGCGGCCCAGCTCGCCATTCGCGTCGGCAGGCGCCAGCAAGCTAAATCGGCTGCCCGCCGCGTCGGCAGGCCATTGCTGAAAGCTGCTGACCTGCGCCGTGATCACGCTGGCGCAGCCCGCCGCAAGCGCCGCCAGAGCCAGGACGCCGAGCTTCAAAATTCTTGCGATAGACATATTTTGGGGGTCCAAGCCCTGTTTAAAAGTTCCTGTGCCTGAGCCAAAAGCACGCCTTCGGCCCGGCTCCCGGCCAGGTTACTGCACGGTGAGACAATAAGAGCTGTATGACCTCTTCCTTTTCCAATCTCAATCTGGCTGAACCGATCGCCCGCGCCGTGGCCGAAATGGGCTACGAATCCATGACCCCCATCCAGGAGCAAGCCATTCCTGTGGTCTTGCAGGGCAAGGACGTGATGGGCGCAGCGCAGACCGGCACCGGCAAGACGGCGGCGTTTTCGCTGCCGCTGCTGCAGCGGATGATGGCGCACGAGAACGCTTCAACCTCGCCTGCCCGTCACCCCGTGCGCGCTTTGGTGCTGTTACCCACCCGCGAACTCGCTGACCAAGTGGCGCAGCAAGTCAAACTTTACGCCAAGTACACCAACCTGCGAAGCGCGGTGGTGTTCGGCGGCATGGACATGAAGCCCCAGACCGCCGAGCTGAAAAAAGGCGTTGAGGTGCTGGTCGCCACGCCCGGCCGTTTGCTCGACCACATTGAAGCCAAGAACGCTGTGCTCAACCAGGTCGAGTACGTGGTGCTCGACGAGGCCGATCGCATGCTGGACATCGGCTTTTTGCCCGACCTGCAGCGCATCCTGAGCTTCCTGCCCAAAAAGCGCATCACCTTGCTGTTCTCGGCCACTTTCTCGCCCGAAATCAAGCGCCTGGCGTCGAGCTATCTGCAAGACCCGATCACCATCGAAGTTGCCCGCTCCAACGCCACGGCGTCCACGGTTGAGCAGCACTTCTACAGCGTGGCTGCCGACGACAAGCGCCGTGCCCTGCACCAGATCCTGAAGTCGCGCGGCATGAAGCAGGCCTTCGTTTTTGTGAACAGCAAATTGGGGTGTGCCAAGCTGGCTAGATCGCTGGAGCGCGAAGGCTTGAAGACCGCTGCGCTGCACGGCGACAAGAGCCAGGACGAGCGTTTGAAAGCACTCGAAGCCTTCAAAAAAGGCGAAGTCGATTTGTTGGTCTGTACCGATGTCGCCGCTCGCGGCCTGGACATCAAGGACGTGCCGGCGGTTTTCAACTTCGACGTGCCCTTCAATGCCGAAGACTATGTGCACCGCATCGGCCGCACTGGCCGCGCAGGCGCTTCTGGCTTGGCGGTGAGTTTTGCTGCCAGCAGCGATGCGCGTTTGGTAGCGGACATTGAAAAGCTGATCAAGACCAAGATCGAGCTGGAGCCGATGGAGTACGACGAAGACCGGCCACGCATCAGCGAAGGCCGCATCAACGACGGCCGCCGCATGTATCGGCAAGGCGAGGAAGAAGGGGGCGGCGCCAGCGATGTACGCGAGCCGCGACCAGCGCGTGAACCTCGCGATTTCTCATCGGCGCAAGCACCTCGCGAGCCGCGCCGTGAGCCCGTGCCGCGTCGCAGTGCCCCGCGCGACCCCTTCTTTGACCAGCCTTACGAAGCCAGCCTGCCAGCCGAAGCGCAGCCCGCTTGGGAAGCCACGGCCAAGGCCGCTGGCCCACGCAGCATCTCGGCCAACATCAAGCCCAAGAAAAAGGTCGCTGCGTTGTTCAAGACGGTCGGCTGACCTTAAGCGCCAGGACGCATGTCCTGGCAAGCCACCGAGATCAATTCAAACGCACCCGGTGCCGCGCCAATTCGCGCTGCCGTGAGGCAGTCGCCCCAGGCGCAGCCCGTGTCTAGCGCCAGGGTGTTGTTGCGTATCACTGGCGTGGTCTCCGCAGCACCCAGGCCCAAGGTAGACCAGTGGCCAAACGCAATCGGCACCCCGGCACTGGCCCGGCCAGGCACTTCAAACCATGGCAGGTAGCCACCCGCGGGTGGCTCCAGGGCCTGGCCCTTGCTGGCAAATTCCATTTCGCCGTCGGCTTTGCAAAAGCGCAGGCGCGTCAGTGCATTGACGATCACCCGCAGGCGATCGATGCCCTGCAAACCTTCATCCCAGCGCGCCGGGCTGTTGCCATACATGCCCGTCAAAAAAGGCCGTGGGTCCGGCGCTTGCAAGGCTTGTTCGACTTCACGTGCGAGTTCCAGCGTGCGCCCCGCGCTCCATTGCGGCAGCACGCCGGCATGCACCATCAGCCAGCCGTGGGCCATGAGGGCCATGCGCTGGTGACGCAGCCAGTCCAGCCAGGCGGCGCAGTCGGGCGCGTCCAGAATCTCTTGCAATGTGTCGCCGCGGTGCGCGTGGCGAATGCCGTAGCCGACGGTCAAAAGATGCAGGTCGTGGTTACCCAGCAGGCTTTGCGCGGCGTCGCCAAAACCAGCCAGGGTCTGCAACACGGCCAGCGATTGAGGGCCCCGATTGACCAGGTCACCCAGCAAATAAATCGTGTCGCGGCTGGGTGAAAAGTCGATGGCTTGCAGCAAGCGCTGCAGCGGCGCGTGGCAGCCCTGAAGGTCACCGATGAAGTAAAGTGCCATGTGTTCATTCTCGTCTGGATCCATGGATTTCCTGCTGATTGCCCTGCTGACGCTGCTCAATGGCGTGTTCGCCATGTCCGAGCTGGCGCTGGCCTCAAGCCGCAAAGCCCGGCTGGTGGCCACCGCCGAAAGCGGTGACAAAGGCGCTCGCGCGGCGCTCACCTTGCTTGAAAACCCGACGCAGTTCTTGTCTTCCGTGCAGGTCGGCATCACGTCCATCGGCATGCTCAACGGCATCATTGGCGAGGCGGCTTTCAGCGGCGCGCTTTCCACGCGGCTGCAAGGCTGGGGCATCTCAGTGGGTGCCGCCGACATCACGGCCACCGCGCTGGTGGTGGTGGCCATCACTTACATCACCATCGTTTTTGGCGAGCTGGTGCCCAAGCGCATTGGCCAGCTTTATCCCGAGACAGTCGCCCGTCTGGTGGCCTTGCCCATGATGTGGGTGGCCAGCGCGGCGCGGCCTTTTGTGCGTCTTTTGTCCTTCAGCACGCAGGCTGTGCTCAGCTTGCTGCGTGTGGACAACGCGGCCCGCCAGGCCGTGACCGAAGAAGAGATCGCTGCCAGCCTGGAGGAGGGCGTTCACGCCGGGCTGATCGAAGAGCATGAGCACCAGATGGTGCAAAACGTGTTTTTGCTCGACGACCGGCTGCTGCCCTCGCTCATGCTGCCCCGCTCCGACATCGAATGGCTGGATGCCAACGACACCGTGGCGCAGGCCATCAACCAGGCCAGCGTGTCCGGCCACTCCTGGTACCCCGTGTGCCGCGGCAGCCTCGACGACGTGGTGGGCGTGGTCAAGCTGGTCACCTTGCTGGCCTGGGCTGAAAACACGCGACATGACGCGAGCTTCACGCCAGGGCAAGACCGCGTGGGCGCCCATGTGATGCCAGCGGTGTTTGTGCCCGAATCACTCAGCGGCATGGAGCTGCTTGAACAATTCCGCGAACGCTCGACGCGCATCTTGCTGGTGGTCGATGAGTACGGTGTGGTGCAGGGCCTGATGACGCCCATGGACATGCTCGAGGCCATCACGGGTGAATTGCAACCCGGCGCGCAAGTGGACGCCTGGGCCACGCAGCGTGCTGACGGCAGTTGGTTGCTTGACGGTGTGATGCCCGTGTCCGAGCTCAAGGCCAGGCTGGACATTCGGCAGCTACCGGCCGAAGAGCGCGGCCGTTACAACACCGTGGCGGGTTTGCTGCAAAGTGTGTCGGGCCGGTTGCCGGGGCCGGGTGAGCGCATGGACTGCGCGGGCTGGCGCTTTGAGGTGCTGGACCTGGACGGCAGGCGCATCGACAAGGTGCTGGCCAGCCGCTTGGCGTCCTTCCCGGATGCCGGGTCGGACGACTCAGGTTAGGGCGTGTTGCCCGCAGGTCTCATCGCTGGTGTCACCGCCGGCGTCACCGTGATGGTGACTTCATTGCCGCCAAAATTGGCCGCCTGAATCTGCACAGTAGCCACGCGGTCGCCCTTGCTGAAAGTCAGCACACTCAGCCGCGAGAAAGAACTTGAGCCCAGCGTCCAGCCGGCGCTAGGCATGCCGTCCCGAAAAAAGGTGAACGCATTTTGAGGCTCGCCTGCGACGGCCAGACTGATGCGACCCGTCCAGCGATTGCCCGTGCCCATGACCAGCGTGTCTTGAGTGCGCACGGTGGCGCCGGGCGGCAGTGGCATGTCACCGGCCAGTTGGCGAGCCGGTGCTTCAGGGGCTGGGCCATCCGCCTGTGCTGGCGGGGTCAGGTTCACGCTGGAGCAGCCGATCAAGGCGACGCTGCTCAACACAAACAGACTCTTCAAGGGATTCATGGCGGGCCCGATCGAGCGCTGTGCTTGCAGGATGCCTGCAAGCTTTCTGGCTCATCCTTCAGCATGTAATTGTAACGAGGGGGTCCAGCGACGCGGTGCCGGTTTAGTCAATGTAAACCTGCAATTGCGCTTCGATTTCAGTCAGCAGCACCAGTACATGGTGCAGCTGCGCGCCTGTCTTAAAACCGGGGGCTTGCACGCTCAGCTCGGCTTGCTCAAAAACCTCGGCCGCCTCGGTCGCGCTGATGGCGTGGCAGCTGCCCTTCATTTTGTGAAGCAAGGGGGTCAGCAGTTCTGGGCGCTCGGCTGCGGCGCTGAAGTCGGCGCGCCAGCCCGGCAACTGATCAACGAAGGCCTGCGCAATTCGCCGCATCAGCGCCGGATTGCCGCCGGCCTGCTGCGCAAAGCGGGGCGCGTCCAGATGGCCCACTATTCCCACTTTTCCCACGCGATGGCTTTCTGCCTGGCTTGGCTTCAAGCCGCTGACCGATGCTGGCGGTGCAGCTGCACATGCGCATCAATGAAGCCGCGCAGGCGGTCCATGCTCAGGGGCTTGGGCAAAAACAGGACTTCGGGCGGCAGGCCGCCGCGTTGCGCGATCTCCGCAGGGCTGAGCGCAGACAGCGCCACCGTGGCAATCGATCGGTACTCGGCCCGGCTCAGCACCATGTTGATCAGTCTGAAGCCATCGAAAGGCTCCATGTTGAGGTCGGTGATCATGAGGCGAGGGCGCGTGCGCTCCAGGTGCAACACGGCATCCAGGCCGTCGGAGGCCACGGTGCATTTCACTTCGGGGTAGTAGGTTTCAAACACGCCGACCAAGGCCGCTGCCGTGGCTGCGTCGTCTTCAACGATCAACACATGGACTTGGTCTGCGGCAGCGCCATTGGCTTGGAGCTGCGAAGGCTGGCGCACGGCGCCAGCATGTGAAGAGGCCAGCCGCAGCATGGCCTTGGGCCCCATTTTCTGGTCCAGCTCTTCGATGGAACTGCGCAGGATGCGGCGGTGCCCACCGCTGGTTTTGACGGCCGGCAGCTTGCCCGAGTCCACCAGCTTTTGGATGGACGTGCGAGACAAGCCGAGGATCTCGGCAGCCTCTCCAATACCCACAAAATCCACTGTCATTCTTGAGGTCCTTGTTGCCTGGCCTGCGGAGTTGGACGCCGTGGAACGCGTGCCCGTGCCCCGGCTTGGCAATTGATGATTCAAAGTGTCGGCTTTGATGCGACGGTCGACAACGTTTATAACCAGTGGATACATTTGGGTTAAATCAACTGTTCGAATCAAAACAATATCCACAGACTTTCGCATCGAAATGCCAAGCTTCAGGCAAAGATGAGCTGTTCAAAGTCTCACGCTTGCCAAGCTTGCCAGATAACGTTCCAAAATCAGCAGCTCATCGGTACTCGGCGAACCCCTGCCAGTGAGCACCGCAAACACATGGCCTTGAAAGCCATCGCGGGGATAAAAGCTCAAAAATCCCCAGCCGATCAGCAGCTGCGCGAAGGTGCTGGGCGCAAAAGTTGCGCTGCCCGTGGCGGCGTCGACGCCATTTATTCGCAAGCGTTGTGCCCCGGCTTGCGACGTAAAACCCAACACTGCAGGCGTGCCGGCCAACAGACCAGTGAGGCTGGTCAAGCGCAGCGTCTGGCCATTGCTGTCGGCAAAACTCAGCTCGGGTTTGTTGCCGCTCAGGCGCAACTCTGACTTGTACAAAGCCTCGGCGCGTGAGGCCTGAAAAACCACGCCCGTGTGGCTGCTGCCCGGCACACTGATGGCGGCCAGCGCAAAGTGCGGGTCCTCCAGGTTGTAAGGCGCGCGATTGCGCGGATTGGCAATCACGCCGGCGCTGGGCATGGTTTTTTTGCACCACAGGCCGTGGGTGTCATAGGCCGTGTGGTCGGTGCAGGGTCGGCCATTGATCACGCGCATCACAGGCACTTGTGCACTGCCCATGAAGGGTTCTTTGTTGAGCCAATTGAGCATTTCCATCGCGTTGCCGGGGCTCGAACCAAAGCCCGAGTCGGCCACGGCGCGCACCAGTTGGCCGGGGGCTGCGGGCTGGCCCAGCAGGTAGTCGGTATAGGCATCGGCCATGTCCCATTTGCAGGCGCTGTATTTGGCCAGGATGGCCAGTGCGGCATCAAGCAGGCTGGTCGCTTCATAGGCCACCGGGTCGTTGAGTGAATACACGTGGCGCGCGGGCGGCGGCGCCATCTGCGCGTCAGCGCTGGCGTAGCTCAGCGTGCTCACGCGGTTCAGGCCTGGCGAAAAGCTGAAGCTGTCTTGCCCATTGGCGCCGGCCGGGATCGTCAGCACGGTTTTAGACAAGCTGCCGCCATTGCTGGCGCTCACCGCCACAGACAAAGGCGCCGTCAGGTTGCCACGCGCATAAACGGTGTAAGTCAGCGGCGTGCCGGCCAGGCCAAAGCCAGGGCCGTCGTCATAGAGGCTGGCGCCAGAAATTCCGGCTGCGGCCTTGAGCACGCCCGCCACTGCCGGCTCCAGCGTCTTGTTCTGGTGCCAGCCCGGCGTCTGGTTGATGGGGTAGTTGCGAATCTGCCAGTGGTTGCCGCCCATCCAGGAAAACACCTCGCAACCGGCTTGCTGCGCGGCCACGGCAGCGCGGCTGAAGGACGTTTGCCAACGCCCATCGTCAATCGGCATTCCCACTTCAGTCAGCGCCAGCGCCACGCCTTTGGCCTGGGCCCAGTCCAGCGCGATCTTCAGGCGGTCCACGCCGGTGGACGTGGTGATGGGCGTGCTGCCAAAGCCCGCGCTGTAGTTTTTTGCCACCTCGGTGTCCCAGTCAAAGGCATGGCCGTTGCTGAAGGCGTCCAGGTACATATGCACTTCATAAATGAGCTTGTCGCCGACCAGCGGGTACGCAGGGTTCAGCCGGCCAATCGTCATGGCCGCGCTCCATTCATTGCCCGGCACGTAAATCGGTGTGTCGGCGTCCACCGCGCGGATGGCCTGGATGGCTGCCTGCACAAAGGCCGGCAAGATGCTCAGGTCTTCTCCGCTGCTGGACTCAGTGATGCCACCCGCACGCGGCAAGTCATGCGGCTCGTTCATGAGGCCGTAACCGCCCAGGCCAGGGTGGTCCTTCCAGCGCATCGCAGCGCGGCCCCAGAAGTCTGCGAAGTGCGAGGGCCGCAGCGTGGCGCCAGGCGCCAGCGCAAAGATGCGCCTCTGCACCTGGCTGGGGTCTGTCGTGTAGGGCCGGTACAGCGGGCTGGGCGGCTGCGTCAGGCCGAGCACGCTGCCGTCGCTTTGGTACCTGAAGTCCTGGTAGCGCGCGTAGTTGTGCAGGTCGATGATGCAACTGATGCCCGCGGCGGCGTGCGCATCCAGAATGCCTGTGATGTAGCCCTCGTAATACGGATGGAACGCACCCGGCTGGCCGATGGCCGCGCGGGCTGCGTCATTGGCCACGGTGTCGTGCAGCATGGGCTGCAATAGTTCCCACTGAATGGGCAAGCGGTTTTTGGTGAATCCCTGCGCAGCCAGGTAAGCGACGTCGGCGGCGCGCGGCACGGTGAAGTGCAGGTTGGGCGCTGAGCTCAGGCCGTAGCGCAAGCCGGGCGCGGCCCACTCCATGCCCGACAGATTGGTGCCCACGGCCGTGCGTCCCTGGGGCGGGTTGTTAGCCTGCGCAGAAGTTGCGGCTGACTCGGCTGAAGTGCTGGCAGGCGGCGCGGGGCTGGCCGTGCCTTGGGTGTTCGCGGCGGTGTTGCCGGTCGATTTGCCAGACTCGCCGCTGCATCCGAGCAGCGCAGCGCCAGCGCCAAGCGCCATAGAGAATTCGCGTCGTTTCATGGGCCAGGCCTTCCAGTGGCCTGCGTTGTAACTCAGCCTCGCGGACGCGCTGCGGCTCGACGGCGCTGCATTGACACCTGGTCCCAAAGGCTACGTCTTTCGGCCAGCTTTTTACAAATCAAGACTGCAGCTCGACACACGCACATTAAACCCACGGCAGTCTCGCAGGCGATGTGCAGACGAAAAAAAGCCCGCCGTGCGGCGGGCTTTTTGCGTCAGTTTTTTCGTTAGAAAAGCGTGGCGCTTATTTCTTGGCGCAAGCCTTGTCCTTGGCGTTTTCTGCTTTGCTGCAGTCAACTTTCTTGTCGTCCATCTTGCCGCCGGCGTGGCTGGCTGCGAAAGCGGGGGCTGCCATCAGAACGAAGGCCGATGCGATAACGGAGATCAAAGCTTTCATAAGACACCTTCAGTAATTCATTAATAAAAGTGCAGAATGAAAAAGATGAGTCATTCCGCCAGTCAAGGTTAACTGAATTCATGAAAAACTACTTTGGAAAACCCCGCAGACTAGGGAAACACCTGATTCATCCGGGGGTTTCTGTCTTATTGGCGACTGCTGCAGCTTGGGCTGGGCCCAGCTTGGCCCAGGCACGCTTCAAGCCCGCCGCCACAGGCGTGGTGCTCAGCAGCTCCGTCCACGCTGTCGATGCGGGTGCGGCGTCGCTGCGCACGCTAGACCAAGCCTGGCGCCGCAATCCGCAAGACCAGGAGGCCGCGCTGGCTTATGCGCGTGCGGTTTTTTTAATCGGTCTGACCGAAGGCGATCTGCGCTGGTACGGCTCGGCCAAGGCCGCCTTGCAGCCTTGGTGGACGGCGACTGCGCTGCCCGCCGACGGGTATTTTTTGCGCGGCCTCGTCAAGCAAGGCTTTCATGACTTTGCGGGCGGGCTGGCCGACATCAGCCAGGCCATTGCGCTGGACGAAGCGCGGCCTGAGTTCTGGTCCTGGCGTTTTGCGCTGCACTTGCTCATTTCAGACATGGACGCCGCAAGGCAGGACTGCGCGACCCTGGGTCGGCTTTTCGGCGCGGACGAGCTCGCGGTGTGCGAAGCCATCTTGCAGTACCGCAGCGGACAGGCCAGCGCAGCGGCCTTGCGCTTCAAACAGATCGTCGCCTTGCCAGGCTTTGCCGGTCCGCTGGCGCAAGACTGGCTGCGTTTGCACTGGGGCGAAGCCCTGCGCACGGCGGGCCAATACGACGAAGCCATCAAGGTGTGGCAGGCGCATCTGACGCGCCGGCCTGCGGCGCACCCGATCCGGCTTGCCTTGGCCGAGTTGCTGAACGCGCAAGGGCAGCCCGCTGCCGCCAAGAACGTGGCCAATGTGCCCAACCCGAGCGACGCCTTGTTGGTGCAAAGTTTGCTGGCCAGTCGCGCTCTGAAAGACGCCGACACCGCCAAACTGGCGGCCCAGGTCGCGGCCCGCTTTGACAGCCAGGCCTTGCGCAAGGAAGCGCTGATCGAACGGCCGCAGATGGTCTACCTCATTAGCTACGGTCAAGATCCCCAAGCGGGCTTGGCCATGGCCACAGCCAACTGGCGCGACCAGCAAGAGCCAGCCGACGCGGTGCTGCTGCTGCAAGCAGCTTTGCTGACACAGCAGCCCAAGGCCGGTGCCAGCGTGATCGCATGGATGCGCAAGACCGGCTACACCGAGCCGGCCCTGGCCAGCCTGGCCCAGCGGATTCAGGTCCACCCTCAGTGGCAGGGGGCAGGCAAATGAACGCGTTCCTGCACACCTTTGTTTTGCTGTTGTTGCTGATCAGCGGGCCGGTGCGTGCGCATTCGAGCAGCAACAGCTACTTGTCACTGAGTCTTGCGGGCGAGCAACTGGTTTTGCGCGGCGACATCAATCTGCGCGACATCGACCTCATCTTTGATCTGGACCGCAACCGCGACGGCCGCGTGACCTGGGGCGAGACCGACGAGCGCGCGCCTGAACTGCAAAGCTGGCTGGCCCAGGGCCTGAGCGTGCGCACGGGCCAAGGCAATTGCAAGCTGGAACCCAGTGACTTGATGGCCAGCCCGTACGCCGACGGAAATTACTTGAGCGCGCAGTGGCAAGTGAGCTGTCCAGGTGCCAGTGCATCCAAGCTGGTGCCAGACGGCTTGTCGCTGCGTTATGGCCTTATCTTTGACAGAGACAACCTGCACCGCGGCCTGTTGCGGGTGGACTTGCCGGGCAACCAGAGCAGCGTGATCTTCAGCCCGGAACGGCCCGAGGCCTTGGTGGGCAGCGGCGAGGGCAGCGCGCTGGCCGTGTTCAAGCGTTACGTCATTGAAGGCATCTGGCACATCTGGATCGGCATCGACCACGTGCTGTTCTTGCTCAGCCTGCTGCTGCTGGCGCCGCTGGTCCCTGCGGCGCGCAAAGTGACGCAGTGGCGTGGCGAGGCTCAGATGCGGCCCGCGCTGATGGACGTGCTGGCCGTGGTGACGGCCTTCACGGTGGCGCACTCCATCACGCTGGGCCTGTCCGTGCTGGAGTTGCTCAAGCCGCCGGCTGACTTTATCGAGCCGGCCATTGCGCTGTCGGTGGTGGCCGCAGCGGTCAACAACCTGCTGGGCCGCTCATCGCTCAAGCGCTGGCGGCTGGCCTTTGTGTTCGGCCTCATCCACGGTTTTGGTTTTGCCAATGTGCTGCTGGACTTGGGCTTGCCCGGCCATCAGTTGGCGCTGGCCCTGGCCGGCTTCAATGTGGGCGTGGAGCTTGGCCAAATTGCCATCGTGCTGGTGTTCTTCCCCTTGGCCTGGGCGCTGCGGCACACGGCGTTTTACCGTTGGGGCGTGGTGGTGGCAGGCTCTGCCGCCATTGCCGTCCTGGGCCTGGCCTGGACGCTGCAGCGCCTGGGCTGGGTCTCGCTCGGCCTTTAGCGCAAGCCGGGGCTGGCCGGCTCGTAGCAGGCCAGCAAGTCGGTAGGGACGGACGGCTCAGCTTTCAGCTGTGCGGCCTGGGCGGCCTGGGCCTGCAAGTGCGCGCGTATGCGCGGGCCCGGCCGCCACGGCGCGGTGCTGCCGCTCCAGATGGCGCGCTCGGGCAGGCGCAACTCGTCGCCTTTGACTTGCAGCAGCACCACGGCCGGATTCAGCTGCGCAAAAGTTAGTTCAGCCACCAGCCAAGGGCCGAGTTGCTGCAAGCTGACCAACTGCACTTGCCGAGAGTCCGGCGGACTGTAGTCCCGAATCACGCCAAGTACTTGCGTGGCCACCGGGCTGCTGGCAGTCACACGCTCAACCGTGCTGCAGTCCCGAAGCAGGCGGTTGCGGTGGTCGGCCAGCCAGCCGATCACGTCATGCTTTTTGCCCTGCCAGACGCCAAAGTAGCGGCCGTCCTGCACTTCAACGTCCACATGCACATTGAGCACGCCCAGTGTGGTGAGCACAAGCAAGGTGGCGGCAACGTGGCGTTTCATGGCGGACCGGATCTTAAGCGCGGCCCCAGGCAGGGCATGACAAAACTACCGCGAATCCCGTCCCAGAGACAGGTCTATGCACCCACATCAAGGCGCTGCTTCGTCTCATGTGCAGTAACAACCGTAACGGCTTAATACAACTGACGGCGGCTTGCCGCTGCGCTGAGATGATGCACCGTTGCGCACCCTGCAGGGCTTGAGCCCTGGCGCTTGTGCCATTCGTTGTTCGACTTTTAAGAAGCACCTTGTGCCTATTTTGCAGGCTGTCTCTCTTACTGCTGACTCGCAAGCGCTGCCGCTGGGTCGACCGGGCGAGCACCCGCTCGGCT
This sequence comes from uncultured Polaromonas sp., assembly GCA_964575005.1. GTDB lineage: Bacteria > Pseudomonadota > Gammaproteobacteria > Burkholderiales > Burkholderiaceae_C > Polaromonas. The sequence continues at coordinate 24,261 of CAZNQE010000020.1, forward strand.
TGCTCATGCAAAGCCACGACTGGTCCGGCTCGGCCCTGGGCAGCCCGACAAGCTGGCCCCAGCCCGTGCACACGCTGGTGCGCCTCATGCTCTTTTCGAGCAGTCCAATGTGTCTGGCCTGGGGTCCGCAACTGGCCTTGCTGTACAACGACGCTTACGTGGCCGTTCTGGGGGAAAAGCACCCGGCCTCGCTCGGTCAGCCTTTGGCCGAGGTGTGGCGGGAGATCTGGCCGACCCTTGAGCCGATGGTGGTCCAGGCTCTGGCGGGCGAGACGGTTCACCATGACAACGTCGCTTTCAACATCGAGCGCCGCAAGGGCCAGCCCGAGGAGGCGTGGTTCAGCTTTTCCTGGGTGCCGGTGCATGACGTGGACGGCACCGTGCAGGGATTTTTTGCCAACCTGACCGAGGTCACAGCCAGCAAACAGCTCGATGCCGAACGCCAGGAAAGCCTGCGCCGCGCTGCCGAAGCGGCGGCGTCCATCGAAAGTGAGCGTCGCCTGCTGGATGCGCTGCTTGAAGCCGCACCGGTGGGCATCGTCGTGGCCGATGCAGCGGGCAAACTGGTGCGGGTCAACGCCGAAAACCGCCGTCTCTGGGGCGCGCATCCGCTGTCTGAAAAGGTGGACGAGTACGGCGAGTGGAAAGGCTGGTGGGCCGACGGCTCGGAGCGCCATGGCCAGCAGATCAAGCCCGAAGAGTGGGCTCTGGCGCGTGCGCTTCGGGGTGAAGAGGCACCGCGCGACATTGTGCAGATTGAAACCTTTGGCCCCGCGCCGGTGCGCCGCACCATTCTCAATTCAGGCGCGCCCGTGCGCAACGCCGAAGGGCAGGTGATCGGTTCGGTGATTGCGCAAATGGACATCACGGACCGGGTGCAGGCTGAACTGGGCGCCCGCGAAAACGAGGCGAAGTTCCGCAATATCACCAACGCCATGCCGCAGATCGTCTGGTCCACCTTGCCCGACGGCTTTCACGACTATTACAACCAGCAGTGGTACGACTTCACGGGCGTGCAAGCGGGCTCCACCGACGGCGAAGGCTGGAACGACATCTTTCACCCCGACGACCAGCAGCGGGCCAAGGTGCGCTGGGCCCAAAGCCTGGCCAGCGGCGAGCCTTATGAGATTGAGTACCGTTTGCGCCACCACAGCGGAGACTACCGCTGGGTGCTGGGCCGTGCCTTGCCGGTGCGCAACGACGACCAACTCATCGTGCGCTGGATGGGCACCTGCACTGACATTCACGAACGCAAGATGTCGCAAGAGGCCTTGCTGCAATCAGACCAGCGCAAGGACGAATTTTTGGCCATGCTCTCGCACGAGTTGCGCAACCCGCTCGCGCCCATTGCCACGGCGGCTGAAATGCTGGCCGGCGGCCAGCTGAGCAACACCGACGTGCAGCGCCTGAGCCGCGTGATCGGCCGGCAGGCCGTGCACATGACCAGCCTGATTGACGACCTGCTGGATGTGTCCCGCGTCACGCGGGGGCTGGTGGCGCTGGCCACCGAAGCCGTGGACATGGCCGACGTGGTGGCTGAAGCGGTCGAGCAAGTGCGGCCCTTGCTGATGGGGCGCGAACACCACTTACAGACCAAGCTGGCCTTGGCTGGCGCCCTGGTGCTGGGCGAGAAAAAGCGCCTGGTGCAAGTGCTGGCCAACCTGCTGGGCAATGCAGCGCGCTACACGCCCAATGGTGGAAAAATTTCGCTGCGCGTGTCGGTCAGCGAGCACGAAGTCGAGCTGACCGTGTGTGACAACGGCATCGGCATGTCGGCTGAACTGGTGCTGCGGGCGTTTGAGCTTTTTGCGCAGGGTGAACGCACGGCCGACCGCTCACAAGGCGGTCTGGGCATTGGCCTGGCGCTGGTGCGCAGCTTGGTGCAATTGCACGGCGGCAAGGTCACGGCGCACAGCCTGGGCGCGGGTTATGGCAGTGAATTCAAGGTGGTGCTGCCGCGCCTGCATTTGCCGACCGAGGACAGCCGCCCCTCAAGCACCGTCGCCCACAGTGCGCACCCGGTCGAGCGCTCGCCCTTGCGCTTGCTGGTGGTGGACGACAACCGCGATGCGGCCGACATTCTGGGCATGTTTTTAGACTTGCTGGGCTATGAAGTGGCGGTGGCCTATGGCTCCGTGCAAGCCCTTGCGCTGGCGCAAGAAGTCATGCCCGACGTGTGCCTTTTGGACATCGGCTTGCCAGACATCAATGGCTACGACCTGGCCCGGCAAGTGCGCACGCTGCCCGGCCTGGAGCAAGTGGCTCTGGCGGCCGTGACGGGTTATGGCCAGGCGCGTGACAAGCAGGCCGCGGTCGAAGCCGGTTTTGATGCCCACTTCGTCAAACCCCTGGACGACACCAAGCTGCAAGCCTTCCTGGCAGAGATCGACGCCGCCCGCCGGGTTGGCGCGTTGTTCAGTCGCTGTCTTTGAGCGAGATGCCTTCATGCGCCGCCACCCGCTCCAGCGCCCGCTCGAACAAAGCCCGTGCCGAGCCCGACACCGCGCACAGGTAAGCGTGCAAGTGGGCGTCATCGGCGTGCTGGTTCAGGCATTCGCGGCTGTACTGCTCAAAGCTGGCCAGCTGCGTGATGAGTTCAGCCACATGGCGCGGGCATTCGCACAGCACATGGCTTGAGATTCCGGCCACCCGCATCAGCGTGGCGTCTGAATATTGGCGCGGTGGAATCTCTGCTGCTGGCGCGGCCAAGGCCAGGGCAGCGGGGGCCTGCGCGGCATCGACCAGCAGCGCAGCGTTCACAAAGTCGGCCAGCTCGTAGTCCGACAGCGGTTCGCGGCGCAGCGTCATGCCGGCACGCTTGAGCGCTTCGGCCACTGCGTCGGGCCCGTAGTTGTAAATCACCAAGGTTTGGCCAATGCCGTGCCTGAGCGCCAGCGCCTCGATCTCGTCACGCGTGCTGGCGTGCAGGGTGTTCACCTTCACCAGCAACACGTCGGGCCGCACGCTCAGCGTGGCAGCTTGCGCCTCGGCCAGGTCCATGAACACGTCACTGACCTGCAAGGCCTTGCCCTGGAACTTGAGCGTGAACTTTTGCGAGGCAATGCGCCCAGCCAGACCCAGGCCCACCACGGCCATGCGCACGCGTTGGCCTTGCAGGCTGCTGGTGGCCTCGTTCAGCGCGCCCGCGTGTTCTGCAAACAGCATGGCTTGCAACTCGCTGGCCGTCAGACTGGCAATGCCGCTGATGCCGTGGCCCAGGCCGGTCAGTTGCTTGAGCAAGCCGGCCTTGTAGGCGTCAGCCGCGCTGTACAGCCTTTGCTGGCCGACCGTCTTGTCTGGCGCAAAAGCGCCGTGGCGCAGCTCCCAGGCGCGCAGCGTGGTCACGGGCAGGCCGGCTTGGCGAGCCACCTCACCAATGCGATGCCGGGGGGTGAGGTCTTGGTGGCTGGCGTCCGTTGGCTTCATGAATTTGTGTAGGTTTAAGCAGTGTTGCGTAGATTAAAACATATATATCTCAGGTAAATCTGCTTCTGATGCGGGTTTTCATGTAGATTACAGGCCTGTCTGCACAAATGTGCGTAGATTGAAAGGCCGCCCATGTTCTCCAAAAAAACGCTCAAAGCGGTCGAAGCCGCCCTCGTTGTCGCCTACTACACGCCAGGCGCGCCCGTCACCGTCAAAGAAATGTCGGGCCTGCTGGGCTTGTCCGTTTCTTACCTCGAAGGCCTGGTGGTGCCGCTGCGTGTGCACGGCATCGTGCGGGCGGTGCGCGGACCGGGCGGCGGTTACCAGTTTGACGCGCGGCCTAGCGACGTCAGCCTGTGGGACTTGGTGAAGATCTTTGAGCTGGATGCCGCCACCGACCGTAGCCCGCAAGGCGAGCTGGTTCTGGATGCGCTGGAAGAAGCCATGCAGCGCGAAGTCCAGACCTTTCTCTCGTCCCGCACCTTGGCGCAATTGCTCGACGACGTGCAACTGCCGGCGCGCAACAAGGCCCGCAAAGAAAACAGCCTCAACTTCAAGCCCCTGCCCATGCCGGTGATCCCGCGCGGTGTGAGCTGGGTCTTTGACTGGCGCCCGGCCGGCATGGCCTGAACCGCGTTTTTATCCACCCCCAAGCCCCGGAACAAGCCATGAAATTTCTGAACGCATTCAAGTACGGCAACGACCTGATGGAAGTGCTGATCGAGGGCAGCAATCCCTACGCCCGGCAACTGCTGACTGAGCACGACGTTGAGGCCTTGCGCCAAGTCCTGGCGCTCGACGAAAAGCTCAGCGCCTACGCGCTCGGCCGGGTGGTGGGTGAAGGCCGCGGCGCCTGGTACCTCACATCGACCAGCGTGCTGGTGCAAGGCGCCGGGCCGTCTGCGGGCCTGGTGCGCGTGGCCCTGAGCGACGTTGACAGCATGAGCTGCCGCAAGGGCCGCTACGGCTACACCCTGAGCATGCAAGCGGCCGGCCGCAGCTTTGCCATGTTTGGTGTGGCCGAGGCGCTGGGCATCAGCTTGCATCGGCTCATGTCGCGCTCAGCGCCTTGCGCCCCCTTGGCGCAGCCGGTAGCGCTGGCCCCGGCCGACGCCTTGCACGCCGTGCATTGCTTCAGTGACGCAGCTTTGCGCGCCCAGCCGCTGGCGGTCAGCAGCAGCTTGTCAACCCAGGCCTTGCTGGCGCTGGTCAAAGCCTCGTCAGAGTTGGGTATGTTTGAAGCCAGCGAGCAAGCCGCTGTGGGCCGCTACCTTGCGGCGCAAGAAGAAGCGCTGCCTGCCTGAGCCTTGACAGGCGACTGCAAGCGCACGGCAGGCCGGATGTCCTAATCGGACATGGGCGCTTGTCTGCGCAAGTCCGTGCTTTGTGCCAGAAGAGAAAGCACGTCACTACAACCTCATTTCTCCTTTTGGGGTGGTGCCACGGCCATGGTGCCCATTGCACGCGTGGCGCTCTCAGATTGAGTAAAAGTTACTTGAATTTTAAGTTTCTATAGCAGTCGACGGGCGACAACGAGGGCTTCCTGATGGTTAATCAGGAAGTCTCCGTTTCGCTTAAAGTTGTTGTAAAACGTTTTAATCAAGGAGCGCGCATGAAATTCGAAAAAATCGCCAACTCAAAGACAAAGAAGAGTTCAAACCGTCAGTTGGCCGTGCGCTTGGGCTGTCTGATGTTCTCGGCGGGCATGCTGAGCGGCTGCGCCTGGACGCCAAGCTTGGACCGGTTGAATCAACGTCTGGGGGGCATGTCCAAACAAGAGCTGTTGTATTGCATGGGCACGCCTTCGCGAGTGGCGCGCCAGGACGACATGGAAATGGTCACTTACAGCTACAACTATTCACCTGACAGCACGCTGCTCAAGTGCGATACCCACCTCAGCTTTATCGACGGGCGTTTGTCACGTGTCCGCGTGACGGCGGGCACACCAGGCACGCTGGATCTGGTCTCAAGTACCTGTCGCGCCGCCGTGGAGAAATGCGGGCGTTGAACCCTCGGGCTCCCCTGAGCCGGACGGCTCCGCTGCTCCCGGCGGCTCCGCTATCAGAGCGCCAAGCCGCGCAAAATAGTCAAAAGCGAGCGGTGTAGGTTCTACGAACTTGCGGCGCTCGTCCACCGGATCGTTCACCAGCGCAACAAGACCGCGCTGGCGCAAATGCTTCAGGTCGCGGTGTGCCGAGTTGTTTGACATGACTGTCGTGCACTGTTCCGCCAACTGACCGACGGTCACTCTGGTTTTTTCAAGCCAGGCCAATCCCACCAGGTTCAAGAGATGCTCTTCCCGGAAGTTCAGGAACGAGTAGGCGTTGGCTATGTCGGCATGGCTGAGGTAGGCCATGAACCGCAGCGCTTGCAGTTCTTTCGCGCTGGGCGCGCGCTTGCCCTGCCGATCGCTCAGGCTCACCGCCATTTCCGTTGTCAAGAAACAAGCCTGCGCGTCGGGCACGCAGCGATATTTATCGCTCGATTTGCACAATTTGGAGGAGAAAGAGGGTGCATGGGCAATAGATGATGAATTTTGCGTTTTTTTCGTGAACTTCATCATAAAGCTGCCTCACCATGAGTTCATGAGAAGGAGGAATGAATTTGATGTTCGCATTGATGTCAATGTTTGCCGCGCTGCAAAAATTGATTAACATTTAAGCCAAGCTCGCCCACCAATCTCAACGCTCAGAACCGACGGCCGCACTTCGCTGGCGCCCATTGCCGAAGCGCGCATCAGTCCCAAGCAATTTCATCTTTTTCAGCAATGCTTTGTGCCGGCCACGCGGTCGCTGCTCCGTCGGACTGAGTTTGATCTGAAACCGCCAGCCTCCTATTAAGGTGAAGGCAAATTTCACGAAAGTAAGTTTCAGTTAATAGATTTACGACTTTCAGTCAATCGGCTTCCGCCTGCCGAGTTCGTTGCGGCCGGGGCTGGCGCCGAGCCGCCTTGCTCCATCCACGGCAAAAAGTCGCAGCCGCCCGCGGCTCGGTTGATGGCTTGAATGCTGCCGTGGTGGCGCTCTGCGATGGACTTGACCAAATGAATGCCCAGGCCTGAGCCGGGTTTGCTGAGTGCGTTTTGGCACCTGAAAAAGGCGTTTAAAGACGTGTTCCAGGTCGGCCGCTTCGTGCCTTGGCCGAAGTCGCGCACGCGCAGCAGTTCGCTGTCGCCATCCATCGTGAAGGGGCGCGCTGCCTGGTGCGAGAAGAAATTGCAGCCCGCCAGCTGGCGATTGCTTTTGACTTGCCGATCAAGATGCAGCGTGGTTACTTTTTCTGCGTCCCCAGTGGTCGGCCGCAGGCGCCGGGTGTGGCGGAGTTTCGGGCGTGGCTGCTGGAGAGCGCCATGAGGGACATTGCCAGCATGGCCGTCCGGCACGAGCAGCCCAGCCCTAAGATAAGTTAAGTGCGCCGATAAAACTGCGCCGATAAAAGTGCGCACGTGAGCGCGCCCGTTTAACAAGGAGACACAAAAAAATGCTTCGTTCCCGCTTCATTCGAATGACCGCTACCTTGGCTGTGACGGCCATCACCGCGGCTGTCACCGCGGCCCTGACCGCGCCCGCCGCCCTGGCGCAAGGCTTTCCTTCGCAGCCGATCAAGCTGATCGTCGGTGCCTCACCCGGCGGCACCACCGACATGCTGGCGCGTGAGGTGGGCCAGGAACTGGGCCGCTTGCTACGCGGCACCGTGATCATTGAAAACCGTGCCGGCGCTGGCGGCAATATTGCAGCCGATGCAGTGGCCAAGGCCACGCCTGATGGCCACACGCTGCTTATGAGCTTTAGCAGCCACACCATCAACGCGTCGCTTTTCCCCAAGCTGCCTTTTGATTCAGTCAAAGACTTCACGCCCATCTCGATGGTGGCCACTGGCCCGTCGATGTTGGTGGCCCACCCCAGCTTGCCCGTGAACAGCGTGCAAGACGTGATCGACTACGGCAAGCGCAACCCGGGCAAGCTGAACTTCGCGCTCGGCGGCGTGGGCTCGTCGCTGCACTTGGCCACCGAGCAGTTCAAGATGGTCACCGGCCTGGACCTGGTGAACGTGCCCTACAAAGGCACGGCCCCTGCCATGGCCGATTTGATCGCTGGTCACGTGCCCTTGATGTTTTCGGCCGTCAGCAATAGCGCAGTGCAGATCAAGGGCGGCAAGATCAAGCTGCTGGCCGTGACGGGCACGCAGCGCATGAAGGCTTATCCCAACGTGCCCACAGTGGCTGAGTCCGTGCCAGGTTTTGAGTCCGTGGCGTGGTTCGGCATTCTGGGCCCGGCCAAAATGCCGCCCGATGTGCTGGCCGCGCTCAATGGCGCGATCAACAAGGCTTTGGAGTCGCCGGCCATTCGCACCCGGCTGCAGACCGAGTCGCTTGACCCGGCGGGCAACAGCAGCGCAGCCTTCGCAGACTTCATCGTCAAAGACATCGCCCGCTATGAAAAGGTGGTCAAAGCCACGGGCGCAAAGCCGGAGTGAGTTGAACGCTGAGGCCGTAGCTGCTCAGGACTGAAACAAAAAAGGACTTAGCCCTCCCGGGCTAAGTCCTTCATTTTTTGCCCTGACGTCAGATCAGATGCCGATAACGCCGCCATCCTTGCGCGTGATCACGATCGTCGCCGAGCGCGGGCGTCCAGCCACGCCGTAGCCTTGGTTGCCAGGCCATACGCTTTGCGGTGCTTCACCGCTGGCCACTGGCTTGGACTGCTCGCCCGGGTGCTGGATGTTGACGAACAAGGTGCGGCCGTCAGCCGTTTCAGTGATGCCCGTGACTTCAGCGCCTTTGGGTGCGACCAGGAAGCGGCGCAGTTTGGCCTCACCCAAGGCAGCGCCCAGGAAGGTTTCTTGGGTGCCGGTTTGCTCTGCGCCGTTGACGAGCATCTTGTTCTTCACCGAGACCTTGCCACCGTCACCCACATGGCCTGGAATGGCGGCGAGCATCATGCAGTTGCTTTCGTCTGTGAAAGCGCCGTCGTCCGTCTGGATCCAGCAAATGCCGGTGGCTTTGCTGAACCACAAGCCGTCTGGCGAGGAAAAGTCGTTTTTGGCGGTCAGGCCTGACACGTTTGCATCGCCCGAATCTTCTTCGGCGCCGAACAAGAAAATGTCCCAGGCGAAGTTTTTGGCGGTGGCTTTGCTGTCTGACTCTTTGAAACGGATGATGTGCCCGTTCGGGTTGCCAGCGCCTTTTTTGCCATCGGCATCCATGTAAGCACGCGGGTTGGCGGCGTCCACCTTGCCAGGTGTGCGGTTCGCCGCGCTGTTGTTGGTGAGCGCAAAGTAAATTTCACCGTTGCGGTGGTTCACCGCGCCCCATTCCGGGCGGTCCATCTTGGTGGCGCCAACAGCGTCAGCCGCGTGGCGGGCGTTGACCAGCACGTCGCCCTGGTTGGCAAACTTGTAGGCACGGGACTGGGCAATGCGCGGATCGGCAAAGCTCAGCTCCAGCCATTCGCCTTTGCCGGTCGCGTCAAAGCGGGCGGCATACAGCTTGCCTTCGCTCAGGTATTTGTCACCGGCGATCAAGCCGCCGCCCACATCGCGTGGGTCCCAAACGGCCGTCGAGACAAATTTGTAGATGTATTCGTTGCGTGAATCGCAACCCATGTAAAACGCCAGTGGCTCGCCCGCTTTGGGCACACCACACACCGCGGCTTCATGGGCAAAGCGGCCCATGGACACGCGCTTGACTGGGGTGGAGTCAGGAGCCAATGGATCGATCTCGACGTTGAAGCCGAAGGTGTTGGCTTCATTGCGGAAGTCCTTTTCGGCGTTGGCGCCGACTGCGGCCAGGTTCCAGCGTGCAAAGCGGTCGTCTGTGGCAGAGACGGTGTGCCAGCCTTGGCTCACGGATTTGGTCACGCCTGCAGCAGGCGCTGCCGCGGCCACGCCGTAGCGCTTGCGCGACGCCACCTCATTGCCAGGCAGCGCAGCACCGGCACCCGTGGTTTGAAAGTAGAAGGCCCAGTTTTCTTCGCAACCGAGGTAAGTACCCCACGGCGTCTTGCCGTGACCGCAGTTGTTCAGCGTGCCACGGGCCATCGAGCCCGATGTGTCCCAGGCCGTCACCATGAAGTTGCGAACCTGCTCGATAGAGGCGCGGGGACCGCTGATGCGCACAGGCGTTTGCGCGTTGATTCGGCGGTTCAGCGGGGAGTCTTGCTTGACGCGCCAGCCTTGCGGTGTCTTGACAATTTCCACCACCGAAACGCCGTGGTGGTTGATTTCCTTGAGCACTTCCAACTGGGGGCGTGTGCCCAGATCCCATTCGCCGAACTGGTCAAACTTCTTGCCGCTGACGTTGTTCGAAGTTTGGCCGTTGGGGTGCATGAAATGCGCATCGGCCGAGCTCTCGTGGTTGACGCACAACACGGCGCGGCCCGTTTCTTTTTCGGAGTAGCGGCCGTTGGCATCCAGGTAATAGATGTCCATGCCGTCATGGTGATCGCCGATGCGGCGTGACCAGTCGTCAGCCTCGGTGCCGCGGTTGGAGTAAGCGGCCAGCGTGGAATCAAGTGCATCACCGGTGGCGTGCAACACGCTGTATTGGTAGCCTGGGGGCAACATCACGTTGTCCAGCAGACCCTTTTCGACCGAAGAAAAACCCAGGCCGGAAGGCGTAGCGGCCATGCCCGAAGTCAGGCTCGCGCAGCCGGGCAGCATGGCCAAGCCAGCCAGACCCAGGCCGCCGCGCAGCAGGCTGCGGCGCATCGGGTTCTCCAGCGATTGCTTCAGGACATCCTGAAAGTGCGCGTTATCGGAAGTGTTGCAAACAAGGTCAAGGTCGTGATGAGACATTCAAAGCTCCAGTTGAAAAGCTTGATTTCATCGGCTTCTTGTGACTGCTTGATGACGAGCGTGTGCAGAAACGTTGCCGCGTTTTGCATGCGCCCGGTTTTCGTTCGAGTCTCAAATTCAGCAACTGTCACCCGGATGTCACACAAGCTTCCTAAAGTTCGAATTGTTCTTTTAACAACGAGGGCTTTCATGAACTTCAAACGCACCTTTCTCAAAACTGTCGCCGTCTCGGCTTTTGCAAGCCTGGCCCTGGGCTCTGCCTTCGCCGCTGAAATCACCGGCGCCGGCGCCACTTTCCCCTTCCCGATCTACGCTAAGTGGGCTGAGGCCTACAAGAAGGAGACGGGCGTCGGCTTGAATTACCAGTCCATCGGCTCGTCCGGCGGCATTCGTCAAATTCGTGCCAAGACCGTGGCCTTTGGTGCCTCCGACGCACCCGTGTCCGGCGCTGACCTGGACAAAGACGGCATGGTCCAGTTCCCCGCCATCATTGGTGGAACCGTGCCTGTGTTCAATCTGGACGGCTTTGGCAAGGGCGAGTTGCGCGTCACCGGCCCGGTGCTGGCCGAGATGTTTCTGGGCAAGATCAACAAGTGGAATGACCCCAAACTGGCGGCCCTGAACCCCGGCAAGAAGTTGCCAGACCAGGTCATCACCATCGTGCACCGCGCTGACGGCTCGGGCACCACCTTCAACTGGACCGACTACTTGGCATCCGTCAGCAAAGAGTGGCTGGACACCGTGGGCCGCGGCGCCGCCGTCAAGTGGCCAGCACCGACCTCGGTGGGTGGCAAGGGCAACGAAGGCGTCGCCGCCAACGTGACACGCACCAAAGGCTCCTTGGGTTACGTCGAATATGCGTACGCCAAGAAAAACAACATCTCGGTGATGGCCCTGCAAAACAAGGACGGCCAATACGTGATGCCTGACGACGAGACCTTCGCCGCCGCAGCAGCAGGCGCTGACTGGTTCAGCGTGCCAGGCATGGGTCTGTCCATCGTCAACCAGCCAGGCGCCAAAGCCTACCCGGTGACCACGGCTTCCTTCATCCTTATGTACAAGCAGCCCGCCGACAAAGCGCAGTCTGCTGAAGTCCTGAAGTTCTTTGACTGGGCCTTCAAGAATGGCAAGAACCTGGCTACCGAGCTGGACTACGTGCCCCTGCCAGACGCACTGACCGCGCAGATCCGCAGCAAGGTCTGGACACTGATCCAGAAATAAGCGGCGCGTTTGCCTTCATGACCCGCCGGCACTAACCAGCTGCCGGCGGTTTTCTTGTGCATCCCACGCACGGACTCCACCTCGCCATGACTTCAACCACGACATTGACGACCGCGTTTCCCCCAGCTTGTCTGTCAGACGGTCCTGCGCCATCTGAAGTTGGCAGCGCCGCCATGGTGGCCGTTGCCAAACGCCAGCATCTGCAAGACATCGTCTTTCACCGCCTGACGCAAGCGTTCT
>CAZNQE010000021.1:0-34917 GCA_964575005.1 uncultured Polaromonas sp.
TGGCGTTTATTTTTGGTGGTCTTCTTGGTCAGAATGTGACGTTTGAAGGCTTGACCGCGCTTGACGGTGCCACCTGGACGGACGCGAAAACGCTTTTTAGCGCTGCTCTTGGTCTTCATTTTGGGCATGTGAATGCTCCTTTTCTTTTGTGCTCGTGAGGCGCTGCGAACCTTCCGCAGACTTGATGGCCCCGAGCCACTTGTCAAGGCAAAGGCCCCGAAGGGCCTTTCACCTGAAGCATCACGCTTTGCAGCCTGACGCTTTTCATGCCCGGATCACTCCGGACACACCGCCTAGGCTTTCGCCTGGGCATTTTTCTCAAGAGGCCGGATTGTACCCGCCTCAGCAGCTGCTTCCCTGAACCGACGCTCAGGCGTTGGCTGACGACGCTGGCACTGGAGCGGCAACCGCCTCTGGCGCAGCGCCTGCCGGCTTGGCGACCGGCTTCTTCTTGCCCGGCGCAATCATCATCACCATCTGGCGACCTTCAAGCTTGGGGAACTGCTCGACCACGATCATGTCGGCCAACTCGTCGCGCAAGCGCGCCAGCAAAGCCAGACCAAGCTCCTGGTGCGTGATCTCACGACCGCGAAAACGCAAAGTGATCTTGCACTTGTCGCCCTCTTCCAGGAAACGCTTGATGTTGCGAACCTTGATGTTGTAGTCGCCGTCATCGGTACCAGGCCGGAACTTGATTTCCTTGACCTCGATGACTTTTTGCTTGGATTTCGCTTCCGCCGCTTTTTTCTGCTCAGCGTACTTGAACTTGCCGTAATCCATGAGACGGCACACAGGCGGGACCGCCGTGGGCGAAATCTCAACGAGATCGACATCGGCCTCGCCGGCCAGGCGCAGCGCCTCCATGATGCTCACGATGCCCAAAGGCTCGTTTTCCGGCCCACTCAGCCGGACTTCGGGGGCCATGATTTCACGGTTCAAGCGGTGCTTGCGTTCTTCGCGGTGACGACGGTCACGAAATTCAGTAGCGATGGTTCTTGTCCTTCATATGTCGCTATTCAAGCAATAGCAGCTGACGCCCGCCCCCACAAAGAGGCGCCGAGTTTGATCAACAGGTGAGCGAAATCAGGCTTTGAGGGTGATGTCCGAAGCGATTTGCGCGGCAAAGGCTTCGAGGGACATCACGCCAAGGTCTTTATTGCCTCGGGCGCGCACTGCAACTGCTCCAGCTTCTTTTTCTTTGTCGCCAACGACAAGTAGATAAGGAAGCTTTTGCAAGGAGTGCTCGCGTATTTTATACGTGATTTTTTCGTTGCGCAGATCAAGCTGAACCCTAAGCCCTTGATTCTGAAGCGTTTTAGCGATTTCGCGACAGTAATCAGCCTGGGCGTCCGTGATGTTGAGCACGGCCACCTGAACAGGTGCCAGCCATGTCGGCAAGGCGCCGGCATGCTCTTCAATCAAGATGCCGATGAAACGCTCCATGCTGCCGACGATGGCGCGGTGCAGCATGACGGGGCGGTGGCGGTTGCCGTCTTCCCCCACGTACTCTGCGTCGAGCCGCTCTGGCATGGAAAAGTCCACCTGCATGGTGCCGCACTGCCACTGGCGGCCCAGCGCGTCTTTGAGCGTGTATTCGATCTTGGGGCCGTAGAAAGCGCCGTCGCCCGGCGCGATTTCGTATTCGCAACCGGAGGCTCGCAAGCTTTCCATCAAAGCATGCTCAGCCTTGTCCCAGCTTTCGTCGGAGCCGATGCGCTTTTCAGGGCGGGTGGCGACCTTGTAAATAATGTTCTTGAAGCCGAAGTCGGTGTAGACCTTTTGCAGCAGCGTCGTGTACGCCACGCACTCGCCCAGAATCTGGTCTTCGGTGCAAAAGATGTGGCCGTCGTCTTGCGTGAAGCCGCGCACGCGCATGATGCCGTGCAAGCCGCCCGAAGGCTCATTGCGATGGCATTGGCCGAACTCGCCGTAGCGCAGCGGCAAGTCGCGGTAGCTCTTGATGCCCTGCTTGAAGATCAGGATATGACCCGGGCAGTTCATGGGCTTCAAGGCGTACTCGCGCTTTTCACTTTCCGTCGTGAACATGTTCTCGCGGTATTTATCCCAGTGACCGGTTTTTTCCCACAAGGTCTTGTCAATGACCTGCGGGCCCTTGACCTCCAGGTAACCGTTGTCTTGGTAGACACGGCGCATGTACTGCTCCACGCCTTGCCACACCGTCCAGCCCTTGGGGTGCCAGAACACGAGGCCCGGGGCGTGGTCGTCGATATGAAACAGATCGAGCTCGCGGCCTAGCTTGCGGTGGTCGCGCTTTTCCGCTTCTTCCAGCATGGTCAGGTACTGCTGCAGGTCGTCCTTGCTGGCCCAGGCCGTGCCATAAATGCGCTGCAGCATTTCATTGCGATGGTCGCCGCGCCAGTAGGCGCCGGCCACCTTCATGAGCTTGAAGTGCTTGAGCTTGCCGGTGCTGGGCACGTGCGGACCGCGGCACAGGTCTTCAAAACTGCCTTCGCTGTAGAGCGACACGTCTTCACCGGCCGGAATACTGCCAATGATCTCGGCTTTGTAGTTTTCGCCCATGGCCTTGAAATGCGCCACGGCTTCATCGCGCGGCAGCACGCGGCGCTTGACCGGTTCGTCCTTGGCGACGAGCTGGGTCATGCGCTTTTCGATGGCTTCCAGGTCTTCGGGTGTGAAGGGCCGCTTGTACGAAAAGTCGTAGAAAAAGCCATTCTCAATGACCGGGCCGATCGTGACTTGCGCCTCCGGAAAAAGCTCTTTGACGGCGTAGGCCAGCAAGTGCGCGGTCGAGTGGCGAATTAGCTCAAGCCCCTCGGCGTCTTTGGCCGTCACGATGGCCAAGGTGCTGTTGCTGTCAATCAGGTGGCTGCTGTCCACCAGCTTGCCATTGACCTTGCCACCCAAGGTTGCCTTGGCCAAGCCGGCGCCAATCGAAGCGGCAACGTCGGCCACCGTGACTGGCTGCGGGAATTCGCGTATCGAGGCGTCGGGAAGCGTGACTTGAATCATGAGGGCGTGGGTACAAAAGAGATCAAAAAAGCGCGGACGGGCCAAGCCCGAGGCGAACTAATAATTTTACGCGTATCGAAGAACCCGCCCGAGGGCGCTCCGCCCAAGCAAAAAAGCCCGGAACAAGCGAGGCTTGACCGGGCTTTGCGACCCGCCGCGAAAGCGGGTCAGCGAGCAAACACTTTCAGTGGAACTGCTCTTCCTCGGTCGAGCCCGTCAGCGCCGTCACGCTGGACTTGCCGCCCTGGATCGTGGTGGTCACCTCGTCAAAGTAACCGGTGCCGACTTCTTGCTGGTGCGACACAAAGGTGTAGCCGCGGTCGCGGGCTGCAAATTCAGGCTCTTGCACTTTTTCCACATAGGCCGACATGCCGCGCTTGACGTAGTCCTGGGCCAAGTCAAACATGTTGAACCACATCGAGTGGATGCCAGCCAGTGTGATGAACTGGTACTTGTAGCCCATCGCACCCAGCTCGCGCTGGAACTTCGCAATAGTCGCATCGTCCAGATTCTTTTTCCAGTTGAAGGACGGCGAGCAGTTGTAAGCCAGCATCTTGCCTGGGTGCACTTTATGCACAGCCTCGGCAAATTTGCGGGCGAACTCGAGGTCGGGCGTGCCGGTTTCGCACCACACGAGGTCAGCATAGTGCGCGTAAGAGATGGCGCGCGAGATGGCCTGATCCATGCCTTTTTTCGTCTTGTAGAAGCCCTCAGATGTGCGCTCGCCGGTGATGAACGGCTTGTCGTTCTCGTCGTAGTCGCTGGTCAGAAGGTCAGCGGCTTCCGCGTCCGTGCGGGCAATCACCAGCGTCGGCACACCCAGAACGTCGGCGGCCATGCGCGCGGCGATCAGTTTTTGGTTGGCTTCTACCGTGGGCACCAGCACCTTGCCGCCCATGTGGCCGCATTTCTTGACGGAAGCCAATTGGTCTTCAAAGTGAACGCCCGCGGCGCCCGCTTTGATCATGGCCTTCATCAACTCGAATGCGTTGAGCACGCCACCAAAGCCGGCTTCAGCGTCAGCCACGATGGGCGCAAAGTTGTCGATATAGCCAGCGTCGCCGGCATCAATGCCTTTGGAATGCTGGATCTCGTCCGCGCGGCGGAAGGTGTTGTTGATGCGCTCGACCACGGTGGGCACAGAGTCCACGGGGTACAGCGACTGGTCGGGGTACATGGAGGCGTAGCTGTTGTTATCAGCCGCAACTTGCCAGCCCGACAGGTAAATGGCTTTGACACCGGCCTTGACCTGTTGCATGGCCTGACCGCCTGTGAGTGCACCCAGGCAGTTCACATAGGCTTCGTTGTTCACGAGGTTCCAGAGCTTTTCAGCGCCGCGACGAGCCAGCGTGTGTTCGATCGGGAAGGAGCCGCGCAAACGGACCACATCGGCCGCGCTGTAGCCGCGCTTGATGCCTTTCCAGCGGGGGTTGGTGGCCCAGTCTTTTTCCAGGGCGGCAATTTGCTGGGCGCGGCTGAGTTGCTCGGTAAGGGTCTGGGGCATGTCATCACTCCTGAAGTTGAAAAGAAAAGTTCACGACTGCTGTGTCGATGGCTCGACTTTAAGTCTTCTAGAAGACCTGTGCATGCTCTTATGTCTTATATAAGACAAAAAATTTCTTTAATGAATTCAATCACTTACGCCTTGCGTTTCGCATAAAGAAAAACGTTTTCTCATATCGAGAAAATTTGATGCAATGCAGCAAAAATAAATTCACATTATGAAAAGCCATTCACTTTGCGAAATCTCAACGATAGGCTTTCCGAAAATGACTAAGCCAGAGTCTTTTGCGTGTGGTGCGCGATCCAGTCGCCGCTCTGAATTGCCGGGCACGCCTGGACGCGCAATGGATTGATCTCATAGACGATGCAGGCCACGCCATCCATGGTCTGGACCAACCGCTTGGCGTACTCACCGCTCGGCTCGGGCAGCAAGCCCTCGAGTACATCCAGGTTGTCCTCCAGGGCAGGCGAAATGGCATAGACCTCGCCAACGACGGCGACTGCATCGCGGGAAGCGCCCAGCGCCAAGCCCGGATAGGGCCCCAAGTCGAACAGCATGCCCGTGATGCTGGCGCGCCCGAGGTACACAGGCGTGGGCTGACGCAGGTTGATGTCGTTGCTGCCTCCGCGGCGCAACGTGCCGTAAACGAAGACGAGGCGTTTGTGCCGGGTCAGGTGCTCAGGCGCTGATTGCAGCCATTGGATTGAGGCATGATTTGCGCCACTTGAACTTGATGATGTCTCCACTGTGAACCCCCCTGTGCCGCGCATTGTGGCTTACGCCTGCCTGGCCCTGAGCATGTCGCTTGTGGGCAGCTATGTGGCGCTGTCCAAGCCCTTGGTAGCCGCCCTGCCCGTCTTTTTGCTGGCTTGGCTGCGCTTTGGCATTGGTGGCCTGGCCATGCTGTCCTGGCTCAAACGCCCGCCCCATGAAGCGCCGATGACGCGCCAGACCCGGCAACTCATCTTCCTCGAATCATTCCTGGGCAACTTTCTGTTTTCAATCTGCATGCTGTTTGGCGTCAGCCTGACGAGTGCGGTTTCAGCGGGCGTCATCATGGCCTCCATCCCGGCGGCGATCGCCGTCATGAGCTGGGTCTTTTTGAAGGAAACCATCAGCCGGCGCGTGCTGGTGGCGATGGGCTGCGCCGTGCTGGGCATCGCGTTGGTGTCACTGACGGGTCAGGCAGCGGACACCGCGAAGGCAAACCCCTCGAGCCAGGCAAGTCTTGGGTGGCTAGGCAACTGGCTGCTGGTGGGGGCCGTTTTATGTGAAGCGGCGTATGCCGTGATCGGCAAACGCCTGACGGGCGTGCTCGGGCCTAAACGCATCACGGCGCTGATCAACCTGTGGGGCTTTGCGCTGGTCACGCCGCTGGGCCTTTGGATGGCTTGGGACTTTGACTTTTCCGCCGTGGCTCCAGCCGCCTGGGGCCTGCTTGTGTTTTATGCCTTGGCCGCCAGCGTGTGGACAGTCTGGTTATGGATGACGGGGCTTCGGGGCGTCCCCGTGCACCAGGCGGGGGTATTCACGGTGATGTTGCCCATCAGCGCTGCTACGGTCGGCGTATCCTTTTTGGGCGCCACAACGGGCACCGTGCAAATTGCAGCCTTCAGCCTGGCATTGCTGGGCGTGCTGCTGGCCACCTTGCCAGAAAAGCATGATGCGCACGACAAGCCTCAGACGACTCCACCGCTTTGACGCTGCGCTTTAACGCTGCGCCCTGTCTCGGCGTTTGACTCAACCCAGACGCGATGCCCGCTCTGCCTGCACTGCAGCGCGAATCTCGCGCTGGCGCTGCCGGTCTTGTTGTGCCACATACACGGTGTAGGCAATGATGCCCAGGCTCACCACCGCGATCAGCAAGGTGGCGGCCGCGTAGATCGACGGATTGATGCCTCGCCGCGCATAACTGAAGATGACTTGCGGCAAGGTCGTCACGCCTGGGCCGGACAAAAACTCGGAGATCACCACATCGTCAAAGGACAAAGTGAAAGTCAGGAGCCAGGCCGCGATCATGGCCGGCGCGATGGCTGGCAAAGTGACCAGAAAAAACACCTGCAAGGGCCGGCAACCCAGGTCCATGGCGGCTTCCTCGATGGAGCGGTCCACCTCACGCAAGCGCGACTGAATCACCACGGTGGCGTAAGCCATGCCCAGCAAGGTATGGCCAATCACGATCGTCCCCATGCCGCGGTCGGGCCAGCCCACACTGCGCTGCACTGCCACCATCAACAACAAAACGGACAGTCCGATGATGACCTCCGGCATGATGAGCGGCGCATTGACGAGGCCTATGAAAAAAGGCCGGCCCCGAAAACGCTCGTAGCGCACCAGCACAAAGGCCGCCATGGCGCCCAGCACTGCCGACAGCGTGGCCGTCACCAGCGCCACCTTCAATGACAGCAAGAAGCCATCGACCAAACGCGTGTCGGCCCAGAGCGCGGTGTACCAGCGCAGCGAAAAGCCGGTGAAGACGCCGTCCTGACGGGTGCTGTTGAATGAAAACACCACCAAAAACACCAGCGGCGCGTACAAAAACAAGTACACCGCTACCAGCCAGAAGCGACCCAGGTGCGCCTGCAAAAATCTCTGAAGCCCGCGCATGTCAGTTCTTTCCATGCGAGCTGGGCTCGGCACTGTAGTGGTAATACAGCGCCAGCGGGAACAGAATCAGCAAGATCATCACCACCGCCAGGGCTGAAGCGCGCGGCCAATTGTTGCTGCTGAACATCTCGTCCCACACCACGCGGCCGATCATGATGTTTTCAGCCCCGCCCAAAAGCGACGGAATCACGAACTCGCCCACACTGGGGATAAAGACCAGCATGGCGCCCGACACAATGCCCGCCTTGGACAGCGGCACGGTGATGAGCCAAAACGCCTCCCACGGACTCGCGCCCAGATCGTGCGCCGCTTCGAGCAAGCTGAAATCCATCTTCACCAAGGTCGCGTAAAGCGGCAGCACCATAAAAGGCAAATACACATAGGTCATGCCGACCAGCATGGACACATCGGTGTACAGCATGGCCAACGGCTGTTCAATCAAGCCCATCGCGATGAGCAGGTTGTTCAACACGCCCTGGTCGGCCAGGATGCCTTTCCAGGCATACACACGCAGCAAGAACGATGTCCAAAAGGGCAGCATCACCAGCATCAGCAAGGCCGGCCGCGCACTGGGGCGTGCGCGGGCAATGAAGTAGGCGAAGGGGTAACCGATCAGCAAACACAGCAAGGTGGTCAGCAAGGCGTACTTCAAGGAGGTTTCGTAGGCCTCCATGTAAATGGTCTGCGCAAAACCAGCGCCCGCTTCCCGAAAGATGGCAGCGTAGTTTTCATATTTCAGAACTAAGCGCCATGCGCCGTCAGCGGTCTCCACCAGAGGCGTGAACGGATCGACCCCGCTGCCCATGTCCGTGATGCTGATGCGCAGCAAAATGAGAAACGGCAGTACAAAAAACAGGGCCAGCCAGATGAAGGGCACGCCAATGACAAAGCGGCGGCCTGGCCGAAATTTAAGCGCCCATAAAGCTTTCATGCGACAGCCTTATTGGGTGAGGACAACGGACGCAGAGTCTTCCCACCAGAAGCACACGGCGTCGTTCCAGGTGATGCGGCTTTGGTCATGGCGGGCGTTGTTGCCCTCGGTGATCTTCACGCGCTTGCCGCTGGGCATCTCGACGATGAAGGTGCTGTAGCTGCCGAAATAAGCAATCTCGCGCACCACACCCGCAAACAGGTTGCAGCTCACCTCAGGCCGAGCTTTGTCGATGTGAATCTTCTCCGGCCGCACAGCCACGGCGAGCGTCATGCCCAGGGCGCCTGACACCCCGTGACCGACATGAATCACACCCTCTGGCGTGCTCACCTCGCAACGGTCGGCATGGTCCAGACTGAGCTGGCCGTCGAACAGGTTCACGTTGCCAATGAAGTCCGCCACGAATCGGCAGTTCGGATGTTCGTAAATCTCTCGCGGCGTGCCCACCTGAAGCACCCGGCCGTGGCTCATGACCGCAATGCGCGAGGCCATGGTCATGGCCTCTTCCTGGTCGTGCGTGACCATGACGCAGGTCACGCCCACGGATTCAACGATATTGACCAACTCAAACTGGGTTTGCTCGCGCAACTTCTTGTCCAAGGCGCCCAGGGGTTCGTCAAGCAGCAGCAACTGAGGCCGCTTGGCCAAGCTGCGCGCCAGGGCCACGCGCTGCTGCTGCCCGCCTGAAAGCTGGTGCGGCTTGCGCTTGGCAAAGGGCGTGAGTTGCACCAGCCGAAGCATCTCTTCCACGCGGCTCGCGATCTCTGCCTTCGGCATGCCTTCACGCTTGAGGCCAAAAGCAATGTTCTCCCAAACGCTCAAATGCGGGAAAAGCGCATAGGACTGAAACATCATGTTGATCGGCCGCTCGTAGGGCGGAAACGATGCGATGTCCACGCCGTCGAGAATGACGGCTCCCTCGGTCGGCGTCTCAAAGCCGGCGAACATGCGCAGCAAGGTGGACTTGCCACAACCGGAGCTGCCCAACAAGGCAAAGATTTCACCCTTGTGGATGGTCAGCGAAACGTTGTCCACGGCGGCCACATCGTCAAAACGCTTGACGAGACCCTCGGCCTTGAGAAAACCTTCAGTGCGCGTGGCGGGCAGATTCATGCGGTGTTCCTGCTCTTTGGGCTAGCGGGGATAAGGTAATTGGGCAAGACAAGGGCTGCGACAGCTTTTCGCCGGCGCAGCCCTTGAGCTGATGAACGTGCCGCCGCAGCGACACCAAAGACGCTTACTTGCCCTTCTTGAAGAGCGTGAACTCGTTGGCCATCGAGGCACGCGCTTCATTGCTGAAGCTGGCCGGCGAAATCATCTTTTGCAGGTTGGCTTCGTCCGGGAACACCGCCTTGTCTTGTGCAATCTCAGGATTGACTTTAGCCAAGCTGGCCTTGTTGGCGGTGGCGTAGCTCAGCTCGTTGGTGAGCGAAGCAGACACCTCAGGCTTCAGGAAGTAATTGATGAAGATATGGGCGTTGTTCGGGTGCTTGGCATCCTTGGGAACGGCCAGCGTGTCAAAGAAAATCAAGCCACCGGTGCTTGGCAGCAGGGCTTCAATGTCGTTGCCGTTCTTGTTTTCGATGGCGCGGTTGCGGGCGATGTTGATGTCGCCGGCCCAGGCCAGTGCCACGCAAGCCTTGCCGCCAGCCAGGTCGTCAATCATGGTGCTGCTGAACATGCGGATGTGCGGACGCACCTTGGCCAGCATGGCGGCAGCCGCCTTGTGGTCAGCCGCATCATTCGAATACGCGTTCTTGCCGATGAAGTGCATGGCCGGTGGCAGCACTTCGGTAGGCGAATCCAGGAAAGCGATGCCGCAGGATTTGAGCTTGGCCGTGTAGGTCGGGTTGAAGACCAGTTCCCAGGCGTTGGCGGGCATGGGCGTGCTGCCCAGGGCCTTGGCCACTTTGGTCTTGTTGATACCCACAGTGGTAAAGCTCCAGGCCCATGGCACGAGGTGCTTGTTCTCTGGGTCGATGCTGGACAGCTTGGCCATGATGGCTGGGTCCAGGTTGCTGTAATTGGGCAGCTTGGACTTGTCCAGCGGCATCAAGAGGCCGCCATCGATTTGCGGCTTGGCAAACACAGCGCCGGGCACCACGATGTCGTAGCCCGTGTTGCCGGCAACGAGTTTGGCATGCAGGGCTTCGTTGTTCTCGAAGGTCTGGTAGTTGACCTTGATGCCGGTTTCTTGCGTGAAGTTGGCCACCATGTCCTGGGCGATGTAATCGGGCCAGTTGTAGACGTTGAGGACTTTTTCTTCGGTGTTCGCGGGGGCCTGGGCAACGGCGGCAGGGGCTGCAGCCGCGGCGGGCGCTTCTTCTTTCTTTCCACAGGCCACCAGGGCCACGGCGGTCAGGGCGAAAGTCCAAACATGCTTGTTCATGATGTGAAGGTCCAAGAGAAAAATGGGACACCCAAGCTCAAGAGCCTGGCCGCGAAAAAGCGGATTGTAAGAGCTATTTCGTGGGCCGGACCGGTGCTTTTTGCCCTGCGTCCACACGCAAAAAAGCCCTGGGAAAGACCCCAAAACGGGGCCAAAAGTTCATCAGGCATTCAGACCTGGGGGCTGATGCACCAAGGCGCGGCATCATGCACCAAACCCATCCACAAAGCCCAGACGGATGTGAGCATGAGCGCGGCGCCAGCAACCCGGATCGCCCACTGCCCGGCACGTGGGCCCTGAAGGCGCAGCCAAAGCCAAGGCCCGGCCATAAGACTGACGCCGCTACCCAGTGCAAAGGCCGCCATGACGAGCGCTCCCTCCGTCGGGCTGGCGCTGAGGCCGGCCACCAGCAAGGCTGAATAAAGCAGACCGCAAGGCAACAATGCCCAGGCGCTGCCCATGAGCAGTGGCGCGGCAGCCGCCGGCACCCGGCCGCCGACACTCATCGCTCCCCTGACTCGGGCCCAGACACGGCGCGCGCCCAAGTCCAGCCAGGCAGGCTGGCGCGCTTGCCAGAGCAAGACCAAGCCGAGCAAGGCTGCGGCCACGTGCAGCAAGCTCCAGACAGGCCGCAACGCAGCCGAATGCACGCTGAGCCAGCCCAAGCCCTGGACTGAGGCCGCCGCCAAGCCGCCCATGGCGCTGTAGCCTGCCAGGCGCCCCAACTGAAAGGCCCATAGCGAGGGGCCGTGAGGCCTGCCGGCGCGCTGCCCCATGCCCGCGCAGGCCGCGCCGCACATGGCCACGCAGTGCGGACCACCGGCCAGACCCATGATCAAGGCGGTCAGAACGAGGCTGGACTGCATCAAAGAATGCGGGAAAACCGCGAGCGATTGCGGTCGGCCTGCAAGTAGCGGTCAAACACCATCGCCACCGCCCGCACAAAAAACCAACCCTGCGCCGTCACCTCGATGCCCTTGGTGTCGAGTCTGACCAAGCCCTGCGCGGCCAATTCTTCCAAGGCATTCATTTCACTCGCAAAGTACTGCTTGAAGTCGATCAGGTAGCCCAACTCAATCGACTCGAATTGCAACTCGCCCTGGCACATCAGGGCCATGATGACGGCGCGCCGCACCAGATCGTCACGCGACAACGCCAAGCCTCTCACGATGGGCAGACGCCCTTGGTCCAGATGGTCGTAGTACTCCTCGATGGACTTGGCGTTCTGGCTGTAGCTTGCGCCCACGCGGCCAATGGCGGAGACGCCCAGAGCGATCAAATCACAATCAGGCTGAGTGCTGTACCCCTGAAAGTTGCGGTGCAGTCGCCCCTGGCGTTTGGCCACGGCCAGCGCATCGTTGGGCAAAGCGAAGTGATCCATGCCGACGTACACATAGCCAGCCGCCTCGAAAGCCGCAAGGGAATTGGCCAGCATGGTGACTTTGGCCGCAGCAGAGGGCAACTCAGCAGCAACGATGCGCCGCTGAGGCTTGAAGCGCTCAGGCAAGTGGGCGTAAGCATAAAGCGCTACGCGGTCTGGCGCGAGCTCTGCGACCTGCGCCAACGTCCTGTCAAAAGATTCAGGCGTTTGCTGAGGCAGTCCGTAAATAAGATCCACATTGATCGACTCGAAACCCTGTTGGCGAGCGGCCTGCATGAGCGCAAACACCTGCTCGGCAGGCTGCACGCGATGCACGGCTTTTTGGACCGCCGGGTCAAAGTCCTGCACACCAAAGCTCAGGCGGTTAAAGCCCAGCTCAGACAGCACGCCCAGACGCCTTGCGTCCACGGTGCGCGGATCAACCTCAATGGAATATTCGCCGCCGGGCGCAAAGTTAAAGCTGCGGCGCAGCATGGCCATGAGACCACGCAGTTCCTCGTCCTTTAAAAATGTCGGGCTACCGCCCCCCAGATGCAACTGGCTGACGGTTTGCCCCAGGCCGATATGCGCGGTGTGCAAATCCACCTCACGGCTGAGGTAACGCAAGTAGGCGTCCGCGCGGTCATGGTGCTTGGTGATGATCTTGTTGCAAGCGCAGTAATAGCAAAGCGATTCGCAAAACGGGATGTGGACATACAAGGACAAGGGCAAGCTCATCGCCGCCGCACCGTTGCGGCGCTGGTTCAGCGCCTGCACATAGTCATCCGCGGCAAAGGCTTCGACAAAGCGGTCTGCCGTGGGGTAGGAGGTGTAGCGCGGACCCGTGAGGTCAAAACGGCGCAAAAGATCGGCTGACACAACGCTCATGGGAGTGGATTCCTAGGATTCCGACGATGACACGGAAGGTGACGCGGAAGTTGCCCCCACTGTGACCGGGTAGCGCCTGATGTGTCTTGACCTGGATCAAGCACCCGGCGGGTTGAAAGTTTCGTGAAAGTCGCCCCAAAATATGAGCCGTAAGCTCAACAACAAAGATTTTTAGGAAAAGGGCTCAGAGTCCGCCAAAATCCAGACATGAACAAGGAAGCCATCAAAGTCGCCTGCTCCAATTGCAACTTGCGCGAGTTGTGCATGCCCATGGGGCTCAATGCTGAAGATTTGAAGCGGGTCGATGAACTGGTGACCACCCGCCGAACCATCAAACGCGGCTTGCCGCTGTTTCACAACGGTGAAAAATTCAGCTCGCTTTACGCCATTCGGACGGGCTTTTTCAAGACCAGCGTGACCACCGAAGACGGCCGCGACCAAGTCACGGGCTTTCAAATGGCCGGCGAGATCATCGGGCTGGACGGCATCGTGAATGACCAACACACCTGCGATGCGATTGCCCTGGAGGACGCTGAAGTCTGCGTCATGCCCTTTGACCGGATCGAAGAAATTTCCCGCGAAGTCAATGCCCTGCAACACCATGTGCACCGCATCATGAGCCGCGAGATCGTGCGCGAACATGGCGTCATGCTGCTGCTCGGCAGCATGCGGGCCGAAGAGCGCTTGGCCGCTTTTCTGCTGAATCTGGTTCAGCGCCTACAGGCCAGAGGCTTCTCGCAATCCGAGTTGATCTTGCGGATGACACGCGAAGAAATCGGCAGCTACCTGGGCATGAAGCTGGAGACCGTCAGCCGGACTTTTTCAAAATTCGCCGACGATGGCGTGATTGAAGTCAAGCAGCGGCACATTCAGATCCGCGACGCCGAGGCACTCAAACGCCTGGTCAATCCTCAGGTGTGTCACTGAGGCTTTCTGCGTTCACGCGGGCCTGTGGCTTGGCCAGCCACACAGCCATGGCACTGCAGGCAGCCGTGATCATCCAGAACAAGAAAAACGCGACGGTGTAGACCGTCTGCCGGCTTGGTTGTGGCAATTGACCGGGCCAATGGACTTCGCCCGGGTCCACCATTGAAAAGACCAGGGCTTCCAGCAGACACGCCGCCAAAAACGAAGGCCATAAAACCAACACCGCCAAGCGCAGGCCGGACGTAGGCTCCAGCTCCGGCTGCACGCGAGGTGTATCGCCGGGGATCAGCAAGGGGGCGTCAAGGCTTGGCATCAGCAACACCGCCAGTCGCGCTGTGATTGCGGGCGGTGTGCGCCGGCTGCATTTGGGCGGAGGCCGCCTGGATTTCGCGCATGATGAGCACGCCCTCCCGGTATTGCGACTCAGACACGACCGCGTCGGGGCCGCGCAAGATGTAGGCCGCCGTGATGGCGCAGGCAATCACGGCCGACAGGGGCCCGGCGATCACCATCCATACATACGGCTCCTTCCACCAGGGGCGCTCCTCGGGGGCTGCATAAAAGCTGGAAGTCGTCATGGTCATCTCTTTCATCAAAGCGGTGGCATTCAGGGCTGGGGGTGCATTAACGCGGCACCAAGAACACAGACTTCTCGGCAAGCTCGGCGCCCGACGGCTGCGCGGTGATCACGAAGGTCATGGGATGTGAGCCTGGCGTGGCTGCATCGGGCGGCACCTGAACCCGCACAGGTACCCAGCGCGAACTGGCCGCGTCCACCTCGACCGCCAGCTCAGACGCGACACGCGCGCCCGGCAAGCCCATCACGTGCAGTTGGTACTGCTGCTTGGCTTCCGTGGCGTTCATGATTTGCAGGCGGTAGACGTTTTCTACCTGGCCCTGCCCCACGATACGTGCCAGCGCTCCACGGTCGCGCACCACATCGACCTTGAAGGGCGCACGCATGACCAGGCTACCCAGCACCGCCGTGCTGATGGCGACCAACACGGCGGTGTAGATCAACACACGCGGCCGCAGCACGCGGCGCACCATCTCTTGGCTGGACAGCTTCTGGGCCATGCCGTTGGGTGTGCTGTAACGGATCAAGCCGTGCGGGTAATGCATCTTGTCCATCACGCTGTCGCATACATCGATGCATGCCGAGCAACTGATGCACTCGTATTGCAGGCCATTTCGAATGTCGATGCCAGTGGGGCAGACCTGCACGCACAGCCCACAGTCAATGCAGTCACCCAAGCCCTTGGCTTGGTACTGCTCGGGCGTGTCGCTGCGTGGGCGCACGCCGCGGCCTTCACCACGGGCGCCGTCATAGGTCACGATCAAGGTGTCGTGGTCAAACATCGCGCTTTGAAAGCGGGCGTACGGGCACATGTACTTGCAGACCTGCTCGCGCATCCAACCTGCATTGCCATAAGTAGCAAAACCGTAAAACAAAATCCAGAACCATTCCCAGGGGCCAAGGCCGAGCGTGAGAACCGAGCCGGCCAATTCACGGATGGGCGTGAAATAGCCGACGAAGGTAAAACCGGTCCACAGGCCAATCGCAATCCAGACGGCGTGCTTGGCGGTCTTGCGCGTCAGCTTGGCCAAGCTCATGGCCGACTTGTCCAGCTTCATGCGGGCCACGCGGTCGCCTTCAATCTTGCGCTCGACCCACATGAAGATCTCGGTGTAGACAGTCTGTGGACAGGCATAGCCGCACCAAAGCCGACCTGCCACCGCTGTGAACAAAAAGAGCGACAAGGCGCTGATCACCAAGAGGCCCGTGAGGTAAATCAGGTCCTGCGGGTAAAGCACCAAATTGAAGATGTAAAAGCGCCGCGCAGCCAAGTCGAACAGCATGGCCTGGCGCCCATTGATGGACAGCCACGGCAAGCCATAGAACACCAGCTGTGTTACCCAGACCATGGCCCAGCGCCAGTGATTGAACCAGCCGGTGACACTGCGGGCGTAAATCGCCTTGTCGGCCTGGTAGAGCGAAGCGACGGTCGTGCTCGAATCTTCCGCGCCCTGCCCTGCTGGCATGCCCGATGCGTTCGGCACCGGCTTGATGGGAATCACCCGCGACGCTGACGCCGTGCTGTCAACTGCCATGGCCAGGCATCACTTTCATTGGGTTCGTTTTATTTCTTTGGCAACTCAGCAGGCGTGGCGCCCACCTCAATCACCGCCGGCTTGGACACAACTGCGGTCGCTGCAGGGCTCACACCGCCCAGGCTGAACACATAAGCGGCCACCACCTGAATCTGCTCGGGCGTGAGCTTGGGTCCTTGCGCTGGCATGACGTTGGTCTTGCCGTTTTTGATCATGCTGACAATGGCCGCCTCGCCCCATCCGTGCAACCAGATATCGTCCGTCAGGTTGGGAGCGCCCAAGGCCTTGTTGCCCTTGCCGTCCATCCCGTGGCAGGCTGCGCATGACGCAAACTTAGACTTGCCGGCAAAGGCTTTGACTTCGTTGTGCGGGCTGCGCGACAAGGACAGCACGTAGTGCGCCAGGTTGCTGATGTCCACTTCGGTGCCCACCGCCGCAGCCATGGGCGGCATCATTCCCGTCCGGCCTTCCGTGATGGTTTTGATGATGTGATCCGAGCCGCGCTCACCCAACCAGGCGCTGTTGCCATTGGTCAGGTTGGGGTAGCCCTTGCTGCCGCGACCGTCAGAGCCGTGGCACTGAGCGCAGGCATTCATGAACTGGCGCTCACCGATGGCCAGAGCCCGCGGGTCTTTGGCCAGGGCTTCAATCGGCTGCGCAGAAAACTCGGCGTACAGCGGCGCGAGTTGGGTGCGCATGCGGTCCACATCGGTCTGATGCTCGTCTTGCGTAGACCACTTGGCCATGCCGGCGTAGCTGCCCAGGCCGGGGTAAATCACCAGGTAGCCCAGGGCAAAGACCACCGTCAAGATGAACAGCCACATCCACCAACGGGGCAGCGGGTTGTTCAGTTCTTGCAGGTTTTCGTCCCACACATGGCCGGTAGTGCCGTCTTGCGGCTGGCCCGGCTTGTTGCTTACCGTGGCCTTGCCCGCGATCCACAAGAGCAGCGCGCAAGCCAGGATAGACACCACGCTGATCGCGGCCACATACCAGGGCCAGAAACCGTTGACGAAGTCGCTCATTGCCCCTGCTCCTGTTCAGACTTGAAGGGCAACTCGGCCGCTTCATCAAATTGAGTTTTGCGCGATGGCAAGTAAGCCCAGATCAAGATGCCCATGAAAAGTACAAAGGCCATGACCGTGACGATGCTGCGAAGAATATTGAGGTCCATGACGTGCCTCCCTTACTTGAGCGCCAGGCCCAGGCCTTGCAGGTAAGCGATCATGGCGTCGAGCTCAGTCTTGCCCTTGAGCGCTTCGGGCGCCGCAGCAATTTCTTCGTCGGTGTATGGCACGCCAACCGTGCGCAGCGCCTTCATGTGCTGCTGGATGGTGCTGGCATCAGCTGGTGTTTTCTCCAGCCAGGGGTAGCCGGGCATGATGGATTCAGGCACCAGATCACGCGGGCTGATCAGGTGCAGGCGCTGCCACTCGTCGCTGTACTTGCCGCCCACGCGGTGCAGGTCAGGCCCGGTGCGCTTGCTGCCCCACTGAAAAGGATGGTCATACACAAACTCACCAGCCACCGAGTAGTGGCCATAACGCAAAGTCTCAGCCACCAGTGGGCGGATCATTTGCGAATGGCAGTTGTAGCAACCTTCACGCACATAAATGTCGCGGCCCACCACCTGCAAAGGCGAGTTGGGTACCACGCCCGCGATGGGTTGCGTGGTGGACTTCTGGAAGAACAGCGGAACAATTTCCACCATGCCGCCGATGGCCACGACCACCAGGATCAGCACGATCATCAGCCAGTTGCTGGTTTCTACTTTTTCGTGTGAGAAGGACATGAGTTTTTTCTTTCAGGCGTGAGCGGCTGTGGTGGGGATGGCCGCGTTGCTGGCCTTGCCAGCCAGGGCGGTCATGGTCACGTTCCAGGCCATGATGGCCATGCCGGTCAGGTACATGACGCCGCCCAAAAAGCGCACCACATAAAACGGGAAGGTGGCTTTCACGCTCTCGACAAAAGTGTAGGTGAGCGAGCCGTCAGCGTTGATGGCGCGCCACATGAGGCCCTGCATCACGCCGGCAATCCACATCGCGGCGATGTACAGCACGATGCCGATGGTGGCGAGCCAGAAGTGCAGCTCGATCGCGCGGATGCTGAACATCTGCTTGCGGCCGAACATGCGCGGGATCAGGTGGTACAGCGAGCCGATCGAGACCATGCCGACCCAGCCGAGGGCGCCGGAGTGGACGTGGCCGACGGTCCAGTCGGTGTAGTGCGACAGGGCGTTCACGGTCTTGATGGACATCATCGGACCTTCGAACGTGGACATGCCGTAGAACGACAGCGACACGATCAGGAAGCGCAGGATGGGGTCGTCACGCAGCTTGTGCCATGCGCCCGACAGGGTCATGATGCCGTTGATCATGCCGCCCCAGCTGGGAGCCAGCAGGATGAGCGAGAACACCATGCCCACCGATTGCGTCCAGTCAGGCAGCGCGGTGTAGTGCAGGTGGTGTGGGCCGGCCCACATGTAGGTGAAGATCAGCGCCCAGAAGTGCACGATCGACAGGCGGTACGAATACACCGGACGCCCGGCCTGCTTGGGAATGAAGTAGTACATCATGCCCAGGAAGCCCGCCGTCAGGAAGAAGCCCACGGCATTGTGGCCGTACCACCACTGGATCATGGCGTCCTGCACACCCGCGTAGGCCGAGTAACTCTTCATCCAGCCCGCAGGAACGGCCGCGCTGTTGACCAGGTGCAGCAGTGCCACGGCCAGAATGAACGCGCCATAGAACCAGTTGGCCACATAGATGTGGCGCACCTTGCGGATGCCGATGGTGCCGAAGAAGACGATGGCGTAAGCCACCCACGTCAGGGCAATCAGGATAGAAATCGGCCATTCGAGTTCAGCGTACTCCTTACCGCGCGTGTAACCCAATGGCAAGGTAATGGCAGCCGCCACGATGACCGCTTGCCAGCCCCAGAAATGGAAGGCGGCGAGCTTGTCTGAAATGATGCGTGTCTGGCAGGTGCGCTGCACGACCCAGTAGCTGGTGGCAAACAGCGCACAGCCGCCAAAGGCAAAGATGGCGGCGTTGGTGTGCAGGGGGCGCAGGCGACCAAAGGACAGCCACGGGATGTCAAAGTTCAGCGCCGGCCAAGCCATTTGTGCGGCAATAAAGACGCCCACCAGCATGCTGACCACACCCCACACCACCGCGGCAATGGCGAACTGGCGAACGATGGTGTCGTTGTAGACCGTGGCGCGGGAGGCAGACCAGCCGCTGCTGGAAGGGATCGACGTCGTGGGAAGCACCGCACTCATATGTAACCTTCAAGAATCCAAGTTACAGCCAGTGTGCCAACGCCGGCCCATGGCCGTGTTGACATGGATCAAGAGTGCGTGCGACTGGCCCGAACAATAACAACTAGAGCGGCTGGTGTGGGGTAGCGTCGTTGCCGTCGAGCATGATGCGCTGGCCTTCGCTTTCAATGTCTTCAAATTGACCCGACCATACGGCCCAGGCCAATAGGCCCACCACGGCAAGTGCCAGCAGGACAGAAAGCGGGACAAGAAGAAAAAGGATGTCCATAAAAACCTAGGCCGGAGCGGCGTTTGACGATGAGGCCGTTGCAGGTCGGGCTTCACGCGACAGCCGAGCGGCGTTGAGCAGCACCAGCAAAGAGCTCAGCGCCATGCCCAGGCCAGCCAGCCAGGCGGGCAAATAGCCAACCAAGGCGAGCGGCACGCAGAGCGCGTTGTAAGCCGCGGCCCAGATCAGGTTTTGCTTGACGATGCGCATGGTGCGACGGGCCAGGGCCGGCAAGGCGCTCAGGCGCTCCAGCTGGTGTCCCGCCATGATGAAGTCTGACTGCGCCTGCGCCAAGGGCACGGCATCGCCCAGCGCAACAGAAACATCGGCGCGAGCCAGCACCGGCCCGTCATTGAGGCCGTCGCCCACCATCATCACGCGGTGGCCGCGCTGCTGCAGGGCCTGCAGATGCTCGAGCTTGTCCTGCGGCGTGCACTGGGCTATGGCTTTCGCGGGCTCAATGCCCAGCTCAAGCGCCATGCGCTGCACCGCGGCCGCGCCGTCACCCGAGAGCATGTGCACTTGCAAACCTGCATCCAGCAATTGACGGATCGCCTGCGCTGCTTGCGGCCTGGCCAACTCATCGAAATCGAAGCGGGCCAAGCACGCCGTGCCACTGGCCAGGAAGACCTGCGGGCCGCCTTCGCTGGTCGGGCCGTCGATGAACTCAGAGGCTGTCGAGATACCGCAAAACTTGGCTGAGCCCAAGCGGATCTCAGCTGTACCTGCCAAGCCTGACAGTCCCTGCCCTGCGTGTTCATGGACCGTTTTCACATCCACTGCTTGCTCGGACTGAACTGGTGCTGACTGAGCCGCCAAACACAGCGCACGCGAGAGCGGATGCAGCGAATGACTGGCCAGGGCGGCAGCCAGCGCCAAGGCGTCGTCCACTTTGATGCCCGGCCGCACCTGCACATGACGCAGGCCCATGCGCGCCTGGGTCAGCGTGCCTGTCTTGTCAAAAATCACGGTGTCGATGCTCGCCAGCGCCTCAAGCGCCTGCAAGCGGCGCACCAGCACACCTTGCCTGGCGAGTTGACCCGCGGCGGTCAGCATCGCCGTAGGTGTGGCCAATGACAAGGCACAAGGACAGGTCACGATCAACACTGCCACAGCGGCCATGACGGCACGCGCAGGATCAGTCGGCCACCAGTACATGGCAGCACCTGCAGCAGCCAACAGCACCAGCCACAGAAAGGGACGGGCCAGCCGGTCGGCAAGCTGGGCTAGGCGCGGCTTGTCCAGCGCAGCGCGCTGCATGAGCGTGACGATGCCAGCGTAGCGCGTCTGCTGCCCCAAGCGGTCAGCCCGCACCTGCACAGCCGATGACACGTTGTAGCTGCCCGCCAAGACGGTGGCACCCAAGGGCCGAGCCACTGGCCGGGATTCACCGGTCAACAACGCTTCGTCCGCATGGGTCTGACCGTGCACGATGCAGCCGTCAGCCGGAAAAGCCTGACCGGGCAGGACACGCACCACATCGCCGACTTGCAACTTGCGGGTAGCCACACGCTCAAACTCGCCGCCGGGGCTTTTGCGCTCCACGCTGTCGGGCAAGCGTTGCAGCAGGCTGTCTAGCGCGCCCGTGGTGCGCATGCGCAGCCGCTGCTCCAGCCAGCGGCCCGTGAGCAGGAAAAACACAAACATCGTCAGCGAGTCAAAGTAGACCTCGGAACTCCACCAGCCTTGCGGCTCAAAAGTGGCAGCAGAGCTGATGCCAAACGTGATCAGGATGCCGAGCGCGACCGGCAAGTCCATGCTGACCGAGCGCTGGCGCAGGTCGCGCAGCGCATTGGCAAAGAAGGGTTTGGCTGAAAACAGCAGCACCGGCAACGTGAGGATCCAGGACGCTAGCCGCAGCAGCTGCTGGATGTCCGGCGTGATATCACCGGCCTCTGTGATGTAGGCCGGAAAGGCGTACATCATGACTTGCATCATGCAAAAGCCGGCCACCAGCCAGCGCCACAGGGCAAGGCGAGCTTCTTTGCGCAAAGCGTCGGACGCCAAGGTGTCCAGCGCAGGCGACAAGGTGTAGCCACCTGCCTGAGGTGCCAACAGCCAGACCGAAGGCCGCGTGTGGGCGGGTGACCAGACCACGCTGGCCCGCTGCGTGGCCGCGCTGACTTTGGCCGAGATCACGCCAGGCGTTGCCAGCAAAGCTTGCTCGAGCATGAGCGAGCAAGCCGCGCAATGCATGCCGCGAACGATGACTTGGGATTCCCACAGTTCGGTACCGGTTTCGGTGCTGAAACGCTCCCACTCGGCAGGCTCGTCGAACACGCTCAGCTGGGCCGCAGTCGTGCTGTGGGCTGTTGGGGCTCTGGCGTTGGAGGTGTAGGCGCTGGTAGCGTCCGGGGCGAAGGCAGCTTGCATCTGGCCCAAGCGTAAGGCGCCTTGCCAGCCAGGGACTTGACCTGGATCAAAAGCAAGCCAAGCACGCGCGCTTAGGCTTGATTGGTCAAACCATGTTCAAAACCAAAGACGGAGCGCCATGTACAAAAAAATCTTAATTGCCACGGACGGCTCGGAATTGTCAGACAAGGCAGCCAACGCAGGCATCGAGTTGGCCGCCTTGTCGGGCGGCGAATTGCTGGCCGTGCAGGTGGTGCCGCGCTACCCGGTGAGCTACTTTGAAGGCGGCATGAGCCTGCAAAACGCTGATGTGGCGAAAGTCGAGCGGCAGTGGGCAGAAGCAGCCCAACAACATGTGCAAGCCGTCGAGGCACGTGCCAGTGCACGTGGCGTCAAGGCCAAGGGCCTGACGGTGCACTCCGAACTGGTTGCCGAAGCCATCATTGCCGCCGCAGAAAAACACGGCTGCGACCTCATCGTCATGGCCTCGCATGGGCGCCGCGGCCTCACGCGTTTGCTCCTGGGCAGCGAGACCACACACGTGCTGACTCACTCACACATCCCGGTGATGGTGCTGCGCTAAAGCGCTGGTTCAGCGGCTGAAAAGCCCCTTGTACTGCTCACGCAGCAGGTTCTTTTGCACCTTGCCCATGGTGTTGCGTGGCAGCTCGGGCACGACCACACATTTCTTCGGGATCTTGAAATTGGCCAGCTGCGCCTTGAGGGCGGCAATCACCGCATCGGCACTGACGTTAGCGCCCGGCTTGGCAATCACCACGGCCACACCAACCTCGCCAAAGTCGGGATGCGGCACGCCGACCAGCGCGCTTTCGGCCACACCTGGCATGTCGTTGATGTAGCCCTCGATTTCGGCCGGGTAGACGTTGTAGCCGCCTGAAATGATGAGGTCTTTGCTGCGGCCCACGATGTGGACGTAGCCACGCTCGTCCACCTTGCCCACATCGCCAGTCTTGAACCAGCCATCAGCCGTGAACTCCTCAGCGGTTTTCTCAGGCATGCGCCAGTAGCCCTTGAAGACATTCGGCCCTTTTACTTCGATGCCGCCGATCTCACCAGTGTGCAGTGCCGTACCGCCCTCCCCGCGCACCCGCAGGCCCACACCTGGAAGTGGAAAACCCACCGTGCCGCCGCGCCGTTCGCCATCCTCGGCCCGGTAGGGGTTGGACGTCAGCATCACCGTTTCGCTCATGCCGTAGCGCTCCAGAATGGTGTGGCCCGTGCGGCGTTGCCATTCAGTAAAGGTCTCGATCAGCAAGGGGGCCGAGCCGGCAATGAAAAGTCGCATGTTGCGGCAGCGTTCAAGCGTCAGGCCAGATTCGGCCAGCAGCCGTACATAAAGCGTAGGCACGCCCATGAAAACCGTCGCCTCGGGCATCTTTTCAATCACGCGCTTCGGGTCAAAGCGCGACAGCCAGATCATCTTGCTGCCGTTGATGAGCGCGCCGTGCAGCGCCACAAACAAGCCGTGCACATGAAAGATGGGCAGCGCATGAATCAACACGTCGCCCGGGCGCCAGCCCCAGTAATCTTTCAGCGTCAGGGCATTGCTCAGCATGTTGCCGTGCGTGAGCATCGCGCCCTTGCTGCGGCCGGTGGTGCCGCTGGTATACAAAATGGCGGCCAAGTCATCGGCCTGCATGACGGCGGGCGCGTGCTGGTCACTGCAATGCGCAGCACGCTCGAGCAAAGAGCCGGTGCGGTCTTCGTCCAGGGTGAACACGTTTTGCGTGCCGGCCTTGAAAGCGATCTTGCTGACCCAGCCAAAGTTGCGTGGACTGCAGACCACCACGGCCGGCTCGGCATTGCCGATGAAGTACTCGATCTCGGCGCTTTGGTAAGCCGTGTTCAGCGGCAAAAAGACATAGCCCGCTCGCAGCGTGGCCAGGTAAAGCATCATGGCCTCGACTGACTTTTCAACCTGCACAGCCACGCGTGCGCCGGCGGGCAAGTTCAGAGACTGCAGCAAATTGGCGAGCATGGCGGTGGAACGTTCCAGGTCGCGCCAGCTGTAGGCGAGGCCGTTCTCGGTTTCGACGGCCACGGCGTCCAGGTCGGTGGGAAATGCAGCGCGCAGCGCGGCAAAAAGATTCTGGTTAGTCATTGCTAAGGTTTTGAAATAAAAAAAGAAAAATCAGAATTGCGGAGAACGTTTCGCAGCAAAAGCAGCGATGCCTTCGCGGTGCTCTGCCGAGTCGGCATAAGCGTAGGCGCTGGCCAGCAAGCCCTCGGGCAAGCGCTGTTCGCCCAGAGCGCCCAAGGCCCGCAAAGTCGCCTTGTTCACGCGGGCGGCTTGCGGCGCCAAACGTGCCATGGTCTCAGCCTTGAGGCGTACGGCGCTTTCGAGATCGGCCGGGGCATGAAGCTCGTTCAAAAAGCCCCGCTGCAAAAGCACCGGTGCATCCAGCACGGCGGCGGCCAGCAGCATTTCACGCACCGTCACCTCACCGGCGACACGCAGCAGCAATGCCGCCTCGCGCGGCGCCATGGGAAAGCCGAGCTTGGCAATCGGCGCGCCAAAGCGGGTGGTGTTTGCAGCGATACGCAAGTCGCAGGCACTGGCGATCTCCATGCCGGCGCCCATGCAGTTGCCCTCGATCTGCGCCACTACAGGGATGTCGCAAGCAAGCACGGCCTTGAGCCCGCCCCAGACTTCGTCCTCATGAAAGGCGCGCAAGCTGGCTTCGGCATGGCGAAAGGAGGCGTATTCAGAGATATCACCTCCCGCGCAAAAATGTCCCCCCACACCACGCACGACGATCACGCGCACGTCTGTCCGGGCTTGCAAACCTTCAAATGCAGACCGCAATTCAAGCCACATGGCGCGCGACATGGCGTTGAACTTGCCCGGATGCGACAAGCTCACAAACCCGAGCGCGCCTTCAGTGTGGAGGTGGACCTGACCGCTCACTTAATCGAGCTTGGCGCCAGAGGCCTTCACCACGGCGGCCCAGCGTTTGACTTCGGCGCTGACGAAGCCGCCGAACTGAGCGGGGGTCAAGTTGCCAAAGTCGGCGCCATTGGCAGCCCAGATCGCCTTGAGTTCGTCAGACGCGGTGGCGCGGCGAAGCTCTTCAACAATCTTGGCCTGCACGTCCGCCGGGGTGCCCTTGGGCGCCCACATGCCGTACCAGGTGGTGACCGTGTACTCGGGCAGACCGAGTTCAGCTGCGCAAGGCACGTCGGGGAATGCTGGATTTCGCTTGGTGCCTGACACCATCAGGGCCTTGATACGACCACCCTTGATGTGGGTTGCCGAGGAGCCCAGGCCGTCGAACATCATGTCCACGTTACCGGCTATCAAGTCTTGCAGGGCCGGGCCTGCGCCGCGGTAAGGGATGTGGGTGATGAAGGTTTTGCTTTGCTGCTTGAACAACTCGCCCGCCAAATGGTGGGAAGTGCCGCCGCCTGCAGAACCGTAGTTGTAACGCCCAGGCGATTTGCGCATGCGGGCCAGGAATTCCTTGAAGTCACCGGGCTGATTCTTGGGGTTGACCACCAGCACCTGCGGCACGTTGGCCACCAGCGCCAAAGGCACAAAATCTTTCTCGATGTCGTAGTCGAGCTTGGGATACATCGACGGCGCAATGGCGTGATGCACGGCGCCCATGAACAAGGTGTAGCCATCGGGCGCGGCCTTGCTGGCCAGGGTGGCGCCCAAGGTGCCGCCCGCGCCGCCGCGGTTATCGATCACAAGCTGCCGCCCCGTGAGTTTGGCGAACTGAGCCGACAAAGGCCGTGCAAAAGCGTCAGTACCGCCGCCTGCCGGGAAGGGCACGATCAAGGTCACAGGCTTGCTTGGCCAGGCCGACTGGGCGTGTGCGCCGCCCACGGAAGCGATCGCCGTGCTGACGGCTGCAACGCGCAAGATGTCGCGGCGATTGAATTGAGGAACGGATGCGCTCATGGAGGATCTCCTGTTTTTTATCGGGATCATGTCAGCGCAACGCGCACCAACTTGAAGCGCTTAAATGTACAGATCCTCAACCTTGGACGACACGGGGATTTTCCCCTGTGCCAAGAGGCCGCGATGCCGATCGAGTCGCTTGAGGTCATACAGGTAGTTGACCATCAGGCCGTAAGCCTGCTTGAGGCCCTTGGCAGAGAGGTCACCCGCCCAATTGAGCCTTTCAATGCGGGCGCCATTGGACAAATGAAAACGGGCCACCGCGTCCAGGGGGCGGCCGCCTTCGGTCTGGTGCCCCAGGTATTCGGCGGCGCAGTGCAGCAGCATCTGTCGAACCGGTGACTTTTCATCCAGCCCGGTTACAGGCTCCGCGGCGGCCAGAAAAGCACTGGCTTCCAGGCGATCCTGCCCAGGGGCTTGTCCCAGCGCCTGCGCCAAGGCTTGACGCTCGCGTCCCTGCAGTTTGTCCAGCAGGCTCTGCGCATGCTTGGTGAGCCAAGCCCGAAAGCCAGGAATGGGCGAGAGGGTCGCGAAGACCTTCAAGCGCGGAAATTCGCCGCACAAGGTCTCCACCACCCGCTTGATGAGGGAGTCGCCAAAACTCACGCCGCGCAGCCCGGACTGGGTGTTGCTGATGGAGTAAAAAATCGCCGTGCTTGCCCTGGCCAGGTCACTCGGTGCCGCCGTCTCGTCGAGCAAGGGGCTGATGGCGCCGGCCAGTTCATCGACCAATGCCACCTCCACGAAAATCAAAGGCTCGTCGGGCAGGCGGGGGTGAAAAAACCCATAACACCGGCGATCACTGTCCAGCCGGTTCTTGACGTCAGCCCAGCCCTTGATGGCGTGCACGGCTTCGTACTTGATCAACTTCTCGATCAAGGACGCAGGCGAGTCCCAGCTGATGCGCCTGAGTTCCAGAAAAGCCACGTCAAACCAGGTCGAAAAAAGGTGCTCGAGTTCAGCGTCCAGCGCCAGCAGACGCTTGTCGGACTTCAAATGCGGGAGCAGCTCGGCCCGCAAGTCCACCAAAAATCGCATGCCTTCGGGAAAGGCGGAAAAACGCTGCAATAAACGCGTGCGCGGCGAGACAAAAGCGCGGCGCAGGCCGATCTCGGCTTGCCCTTCCTCGGGCGTACCCTGCGCGGCGTCATAGTGCGACCGGGCTGCCCGCAACTTGTCGGAGTCGGGCGCGAACTGCTCGCTCATCAGCAGCCACGCATCACGCCGCTCAGCAGGCGTCGCGTCGGCATACCAGGTGGCCACCTGGGCAGCGCGGCGCCCCCCTTCGACCTCGCTGACTTGCGTGTCCACCACCGTCTGCAGTTCAGCCAACAGGCGCCGGAGCAAGCGCGGCGACAAGGCCTCATCTTTTTGCCGCAACACAGCGTTAAGCCGGTCTGCAGTCAGTCGACTTTTGGGTTTCGGCTTGGGTGTGAGCGCACCCGCTGGCGGGGCATCCAATGCCTGCCGCTCGAGTCCTGCGGCGGGCATGGCTGGGCTGAACTGAATGGCAGAAGCAGCGCCTAAGCTGTCGGAGCGTGCAGCGTTTTGGATGCTCGCGGGTAGAGGCGACAGCTTGCGGGAAACCTCAGGTGCCTTGAACCGAAGGCCCTTGACCGTTTCCACGCCGCGCAGCAGCCAGGGGGGTGAGTTCATTCGACAGACCTTGCTGGTAGAGATGGTCCATTATGAAAAAGTCACCGCCGTCCGGCAAGGTATCAGCTACTGAAATGTTGGCAAAAGGTTGGCAAAAGCCGACAAAATCAGCCAAAAGCAGAAATAAGACCCGCTCAGCTTGATTTTCGGCTTGAAGCCCAGGTCCAGAGGCCCAAACCCGCCAAAATCATGGGAATGCACAGCCATTGACCCATGCTCAGGCCCAGCGCCAACACGCCCAGGAAGTCATCGGGCTGGCGGAAGTACTCCGCGATGAAGCGGAAAACGCCATACCCGACCAAAAATACGCCGGAGACCTGGCCGGTCTTGCGCGGCTGACGGGCGTAGAGCCACAAGAGAACAAAGAGCAGCAGGCCTTCTAGCAAGAACTGATAAATCTGCGAGGGATGGCGCGGCTGCAAGGAGCCGCTGCCTGGAAAAACCATGCCCCAGGGCAAATCAGGGCTGGCAAAACGGCCCCACAGCTCGCCGTTGATGAAATTACCTATGCGTCCAGCGGCCAAGCCCGTGGGCACGCAAGGCGCGATGAAATCCATCACCTGAAGCCAAGGTCGGCGGCGGGTGCGGGCAAACCAGAATTGCGAGACCAGCACGCCAATAAGGCCACCATGAAAACTCATGCCGCCTTGCCACAAGAAAAAGATTTCCAGCGGGTGGCTCAGGTAATAGCCTGGCTTGTAAAACAGGCAATAACCGATGCGCCCGCCAAGCACCACGCCCACCACACCCAGAAACAAGATGTCTTCCACGTCGCGCCGGCTCCAGGTGGCCTGACCTTTGCCATCCTTGATGGAGGCAAAAGGCTGATGACGCAACCTGAGCACGCCCAAAAGCATGAACAGCCCGAAAGCCGCAAGGTAAGTCAGGCCGTACCAGTGAATGGCCAACGGGCCGATCTGCAAGGCAATTGGATTGATTTCAGGATGGACAAGCATTGGGGAATTGTGCCAGCGGCCCTCGACGTAGAATTTGCCGCGCTCACGCAACAACCCCTTATTCCTCGAGACACACATGACGCAAGACATCAAGATGGCCGAAGGCGACAGCATCAACCGCCGCAGCAAAAACATCACCGAGGGCGTTTCGCGCGCGCCCAACCGCTCGATGTACTACGCCATGGGCTACGAGGCCGATGACTTTAAAAAGCCGATGGTCGGCGTCGCCAACGGCCACAGCACCATCACCCCTTGCAACAGCGGCCTGCAAAAGCTGGCCGACGCGGCGATTGCCGGCATTGAAGAAGCCGGCGGCAACGCGCAGGTGTTTGGCACGCCCACGATTTCTGACGGCATGGCCATGGGCACCGAAGGCATGAAGTACTCGCTGGTCAGCCGCGAAGTGATTTCTGACTGCATCGAAACCTGCGTGGGCGGTCAGTGGATGGACGGCGTGCTGGTGGTCGGCGGTTGCGACAAGAACATGCCCGGCGGCCTGATGGGCATGCTGCGCGCCAATGTGCCCGCCATCTATGTGTATGGCGGCACCATCTTGCCGGGCAGCTACAAGGGCAAGGACCTGAACATCGTGAGCGTGTTTGAAGCCGTAGGCGAGCATTCCGCCGGCCGCATGAGCGACGAAGACCTGCTGCAAATCGAGCGCCGCGCCATTCCCGGCACCGGCAGCTGCGGCGGCATGTACACGGCCAACACCATGTCCAGCGCATTCGAGGCCCTGGGCATATCCCTGCCCTACTCCTCGACCATGGCCAACCCGCATGACGAGAAAGAAAACTCGGCCAAGGAATCAGCCAAGGTGCTGATCGAGGCCATCAAAAAGAACATCAAGCCGCGCGACATCGTCACCAAGAAAGCGATTGAAAACGCAGTCGCGGTCATCATGGCCACGGGCGGATCGACCAACGCTGTGCTGCACTTTTTGGCGATTGCCCACACGGCCGGCGTGGAATGGACGATTGACGACTTCGAGCGCATTCGCCAGAAAACCCCGGTG
Organism: uncultured Polaromonas sp.; assembly: GCA_964575005.1. Taxonomy (GTDB): domain Bacteria; phylum Pseudomonadota; class Gammaproteobacteria; order Burkholderiales; family Burkholderiaceae_C; genus Polaromonas. The sequence goes on from CAZNQE010000021.1 coordinate 29,162, forward strand.
CTGTGCGACCTGAAACCCAGCGGCAAATACCTCGCTGTTGACCTGCACAAGGCCGGCGGCATTCCGCAGGTCATGAAGATGCTGCTGGAAGCCGGCTTGCTCCACGGCGACTGCCTGACGATTTCCGGCCAGACGATTGCCGAAGTTCTCAAAGACGTGCCAGCCGTGCCGCGCGCCGACCAGGATGTGATTCGCCCCATCGACAAGCCCATGTATGCGCAAGGTCACTTGGCCGTACTCAAGGGCAACCTGTCACCTGAAGGCTGCGTGGCCAAGATCACCGGCATCAAGAACCCCGTGATGACCGGCCCGGCCCGCGTGTTTGACGACGAGCAGTCGGCTCTGGCCGCCATCCTGGCCGGCAAGATCAAGGCCGGCGACGTGATGGTGCTGCGTTACCTCGGCCCCAAAGGCGGCCCCGGCATGCCTGAAATGCTGGCCCCCACCGGCGCGCTGATTGGCGCCGGCCTGGGCGAAAGCGTGGGCTTGATCACGGACGGCCGCTTCTCGGGTGGCACCTGGGGCATGGTGGTCGGCCATGTGGCGCCTGAAGCGGCTGCTGGCGGCAACATTGCGTTCATCAACGAAGGCGACTCCATCACCATCGACGCCAAGCAACTGCTGCTGCAACTGAACATCAGCGACGCTGAGCTGGCCGCCCGCAAGGTGGGCTGGACAGCGCCCAAGCCGCGCTACACCCGCGGGGTGCAGGCCAAGTTTGCATTCAACGCGTCGAGCGCCAGCAAAGGCGCGGTGCTGGACGACTATTGATTTGACTTGCTGAACAACCCGGCGTGCTCCGCGGTCTTTAAGGCCACTGCACCGCCGGGTTTTTGCAGGACGGCAAACTTCAGGCTTCTACGTGACCTGCCTCAATGCCGCCAAGGACCCCATGAAAACTACCCTGCTTTTGATCCCGGCCTTGATGGCCAGCGCCTTGATCGCCGGCCCAGCTGTGGCCGACGCACAACTTGCCCAAGCCAAGAACTGCATGGCTTGTCACGCGGCAGACAAGAAACTGGTCGGGCCGTCCTTCAAGTCCATTGCAGAGAAATACGCAGGGCAAAAGGACGCGACCGATAAGCTCGCCATCAAAGTCATCAAAGGTGGCGCTGGCGTCTGGGGCCCGGTACCCATGCCGGCCAACGCGCAGGTTTCGCCTGACGAGGCTAAAAAGCTGGTGACCTGGATCCTGGCGACGAAGTAAGCCAGCCCCCGCGTTATCGCCCATGAAAAAGCCCGCACAGTTTCCTGTGCGGGCTTTTTTTCTAGACCTCAGCCTTTAGCTTTTCTCAGCCAGCTGCTCCAGAATCGCCGGGTTCTCCAGCGTGGAGGTGTCTTGCGTCACAGGCTCGCCCTTGGCAATGCCGCGCAAGAGGCGGCGCATGATCTTGCCGCTGCGGGTCTTGGGCAGGTTGTCACCAAAGCGGATTTCCTTGGGCTTGGCGATGGGACCGATTTCCTTGCCGACCCAGTCGCGCAGCTCTTTGGCAATCGCCTTGGCTTCTTCGCCGGTGGGGCGTGAACGCTTGAGCACCACGAAGGCGACGATGGCCTCGCCCGTCAAATCGTCAGGGCGGCCGACCACGGCGGCTTCTGCCACCAAGGCGGTGTGACCCACCAGTGCCGATTCGATTTCCATCGTGCCCATGCGGTGACCCGACACGTTCAGCACGTCGTCAATCCGGCCTGTGATGCGGAAGTAGCCGCGGTCTTCACTGCGGACGGCGCCGTCGCCAGCCAGGTAATACGTGCCGCCCATTTCAGGTGGAAAGTAGCTTTTGACAAAACGATCTGGGTCGTTCCAGATAGTGCGAATCATCGACGGCCAAGGGCGCTTGATGACCAGCATGCCGCCCGAGCCGTTGGGCACGTCGGCGCCAACTTCGTCGACGATGGCGGCCATGATGCCGGGCAGTGGCAGCGTGCAGCTGCCTGGAACTGTCGGCGTAGCGCCCGGCAGCGGCGTGATCATGTGGCCGCCGGTCTCGGTCTGCCAGAAGGTGTCGACGATGGGGCAACGCTCGCCGCCCACGTTCTTGTGGTACCACATCCAGGCTTCAGGGTTGATGGGCTCGCCCACTGAACCGAGGATGCGCAGGCTGCTCAGATCCGATGCGTCTGGGTGAACTTTCGGGTCGGCCTCAGCGGCCTTGATGAGCGAGCGGATGGCCGTGGGCGCCGTGTAAAACACAGTCACCTTGTGCGCGTCAATCATCTGCCAGAAGCGGCCAGCATTCGGGTAGGTCGGGATGCCTTCAAAGATGACTTGCGTGGCACCTGCAGCCAGCGGGCCGTAGGCCACGTAGGTATGGCCTGTGATCCAGCCGATGTCGGCCGTGCACCAAAACACATCGCTGGGCTTGATGTCAAAGGTCCAGTCCATCGTCAGCTTGGCCCAGAGCAGATAGCCGCCGGTGCTGTGCTGAACGCCCTTGGGCTTGCCGGTAGAACCAGACGTGTAGAGGATGAACAGTGGATGCTCGGCGCTGACGAACTCGGGCTCGCAGGTGTTGGCCTGGCTGGCCATGACTTCGTGCATCAGGCTGTCGCGGCCGGCGACCATGTTGCAGGCCGTTGGGGTGCGCTGATAAACGACGATGTTCTTGATGGACTCGCAGCCGCCCATGGCGATGCCTTCGTCCACGATGGCTTTGAGTGGCAGCTCTTTACCGCCGCGCAGCTGGTAGTTGGCCGTGATGACAGCGACAGCGCCAGCGTCTTGAATGCGCTCTTGCAGGCTCTTGGCAGAAAAGCCGCCAAACACCACCGAGTGCGTGGCGCCGATGCGGGCGCAGGCTTGCATGGCGACCACGCCCTCAACCGTCATGGGCATGTAGATGACGACGCGGTCACCTTTTTTGATGCCCATGCCTTTGAGTGCGTTGGCGAACTGGCACACCTTGGCATGCAGTTCTTTGTAAGTGACGTTGGTCACCTTGCCGTCATCGCTTTCAAAGATGATGGCTTTTTGGTTTTCAGTTGGCGTGCCGAGGTGGCGGTCCAGACAGTTGTACGACGCGTTGAGTTCGCCGTCGGCAAACCATTTGTAGAACGGTGCGTTGGATTCGTCCAGGGTTTGCGAGAAGGGCTTTTTCCAGCTCAGGTTTTCGCGGGCCAGGCGGGCCCAGAAACCTTCGAAATCTGTCTCGGCTTCCTTGCACAGCGCTTCATACGCGGCCATGCTTGAGATGCGGGCGGTCTTTGCCAGTGCCGGGTTGGGGTTAAAAAAGCGGTTCTCAACCAGGGTGGACTGGATGGCGGACTGAACTGCACTCATGGGCTGTCTCCTCTTGTATGAATTCTGATTTACTTACCAAGAGTGAATGTCAGGTCAGGCACTTACAAGCCACTGACTGCCATCAAGCTTACAAACTGAACGAGAGGGGTTTGCCGGAGTCCAAACCCCTACAATTTCGAGCTTATCCCCGGAAGTACCCCATGCAAGACCCCAAGCCCGCACCACTGCGCCCTATTCCCAGCTTCATCTTCGCCAGCCGCTGGCTGCAACTGCCTTTGTATGTGGGCCTGATCGCCGCGCAGGCGGTGTACGTCTTCCATTTCCTGGTCGAGCTGACCCATCTGGTGGAAGCCGTGTTCGGCAGTCAGACTGCGCTGCAGGCCCTGGTCAACAGCATCGGCTACAAGTCCGACGTCGCCCTCACAAGCCTCAACGAAACAGTGATCATGCTGGTGGTCCTGGCGCTGATTGACGTGGTCATGATCTCCAACCTACTGATCATGGTCATCGTGGGCGGCTACGAGACATTCGTCAGCCGCATGAAGCTGGACCAGCACCCTGACCAGCCCGAGTGGCTGAGCCACGTGAACGCCTCGGTGCTCAAGGTCAAGCTGGCCACGGCCATCATCGGCATCAGCTCAATTCACTTGCTCAAGACCTTCATCAACGCCGCCAATTACGACGTGAAAGTCCTCATGTGGCAGACCATCATCCATGTGGTGTTCCTGCTCAGCGCCTTGGCCATTGCCATGACGGACAAACTCATGAGCCGTAGCGCCGAAGCCAGCAACCACTGAGATCGCGCCCCGGAGGCTGGGTCACACCATGTCGCCGGGAACCACCCAGGCGTCGAACTGTTCCCCATTCAGGTAGCCCGACGCCACGGCGGCCTCGCGCAGCGTGCTGCCTTCGCGATGCGCACGCTTAGCAATTTCCGCGGCCTTGTCGTAGCCAATGTGCGGGTTAAGGGCGGTGACCAACATCAGCGACTGCGACAGCAACTGCGCAATGCGTTCACGCCGCGGCTCGATCCCGGCCACGCAATGCGCGTTAAAGCTGTCCATGCCATCAGTCAGCAGCCGTACGCTTTGCAAAAAGTTGTGCGCCATCATCGGGCGAAAGACATTGAGCTCGAAGTTGCCGGACGACCCGCCGATGTTGATGGCCACGTCATTGCCAAAGACCTGCGCGCAAAGCATGGTCAGAGCTTCACTCTGCGTCGGGTTGACCTTGCCCGGCATGATGGACGAGCCCGGCTCGTTTTCAGGAATCTGCAGCTCGCCCAGGCCGCAGCGCGGGCCGCTGGCCAACCAGCGGATGTCGTTGGCGATTTTCATGAGGCTCGCGGCCAGGCCCTTCATGGCGCCGTGTGCGTGCACCAGCGCATCGGCGGCGGCCAAGGCTTCGAATTTGTTGGGTGCCGTGACGAAGGGTTGACCCGTCAGCTTCGCCAGTTCTTCTGCGGCTTGCTCTGCGAAGCCCGCTGGCGCATTCAAGCCCGTGCCCACGGCCGTGCCGCCCAGCGCCAGTTCATACAGATGCGGCAGTGCGGCTTGCACATGCGCCCGGCTGTGCGCCAATTGCGCGGCATAGCCTGAAAACTCCTGGCCCAGCGTCAGAGGCGTTGCGTCCTGCAAATGCGTACGGCCGATTTTGACGATGCCTGCGAAGTCAAGCGCCTTGGCCGCCAGCGTGGCTTGCAGGGCCTGCAAGGCCGGCAGCAGACGCACGGCCAAGGCCTGCACCGCCGCCAGATGCATGGCGGTCGGAAACACATCATTTGACGACTGGCTGCAGTTGACCTCGTCGTTCGCATGCACCAGCCGCTGCATGCCGCGCTTGCCGCCCAGCAACTCACTGGCACGGTTGGCCAGCACTTCATTCAGGTTCATATGGGTTTGCGTGCCCGAGCCGGTTTGCCAAACCACCAGCGGGAACTCCGGGTCGTGCTGGCCGGCCAGCACCTCGTCGGCCGCCATGATGATGGCGCGAGCCTTATCCGCAGGCAGCAAGCCCAGGCCTTGATTGACCGTGGCCGCTGCGCGCTTGACCAATGCCAGCGCACGAATGATTTCCATCGGCTGCCGCTCGATCGAAATGTTGAAGTGCTGCAAGGAGCGCTGCGTCTGCGCGCCCCAGAGGCGATTGGCAGGCACTTCAATGGGGCCGAAGCTGTCGGACTCGGTGCGGGTGGCAACAGCCGGAGAAGTAATGACGGTCATGCCTGACTCCTTTGAATTGGCTCTTCGCAGTTTCCACCAACCTTACTTCTTGGCAAGCCCTCCCTTGTCAGGCCGCTGTCGGGTTAGCTGTCAAAATACAAGGCTAGCCGAGCGAAGCGGGCGCCTACACAAAGCGCCTTGCCCGAGTTTTCGCCAGCGTTCATCCTGTCCAACGTTCATCAAGCCTATGACCACGACCATCCAGCAAGCCGACCTCATCGAATCCGTTGCCGCGGCCCTGCAATACATCAGCTACTACCACCCGGCCGACTACATCGCCCACCTGGCCCGCG
>CAZNQE010000022.1:0-33536 GCA_964575005.1 uncultured Polaromonas sp.
GCGGGTCGGTCAGGGCTTCGAGGATCTCGTTGCTGGAGATGGTGAAGCTGCGCGGCACACCTTCAGACAGGTTGCGGCCTTTGACTTCCATCTCGCGCACTTCGGAGCCAGGAAAGGCCGAACCGATGTTTTTCTTGATGGCTTCAGCCGTCGGCTCGCCAATCAGCATGCCGTAGTTGCGGCGGATGTAATTGATGATGGCGTCGTCAAAACGGTCACCGCCCACGCGCACGCTGCCTTTGTAGACCATGCCGCCCAGGCTGATGACGCCGACTTCGGTCGTGCCGCCGCCGATGTCCACCACCATGGAGCCAGAAGCCTCGCTCACGGGCAGGCCGGCACCGATGGCCGCGGCCATGGGTTCTTCAATCAAGTACACGTCAGACGCACCGGCGCCCAGGGCGCTTTCGCGGATGGCGCGGCGCTCAACTTGCGTCGAGCCGCAAGGCACGCAAATGATGATGCGCGGGCTGGGGCGAAAGATGCTGCGGGGGTGCACCATCTTGATGAACTGCTTGAGCATCTGCTCGGTCACGGTGAAGTCGGCGATCACGCCGTCTTTCATTGGCCGGATGGCTTCGATGTTGCCGGGAACCTTGCCCAGCATGGCCTTGGCTTCATGGCCGACGGCCTGGATGCTCTTCTTGCCTTGGGGACCGCCTTCATGGCGGATCGCAACAACAGACGGTTCGTCAAGAACGATGCCGCGGTCGCGCACATAAATCAGGGTGTTGGCAGTGCCAAGGTCAATCGCCAGGTCGGTCGAAAAGTACCGGCGGAAAGATTCAAACATAGTCAGGTCCAGTTGGGCGTCATGGCGGCATTCACGCGATGTGAACAGCCTTGCCAGACTGCCTTTTTTATTCGTTCTTCAGGGCTTTGTCGGCGCAGCCAGACTGCCGGGGCAGGTCAGGAAACGCCCATTGCAGACTCTGGTCCGCCAATGCTCACCAAAGGCGGGATAATACCGCATCGCCTGTTCAGCAAGGGCCTCCCTGACGCCCTCCGCCCCTTATTTACACCCGGTTTCAGCCCCGCTTTCCCTCATGTTTCTCCTCATGTTTTTCTCATGGCATTGACATCCGAAGACATCGCTCGCGTGGCCCATCTGGCCCGCCTCGAACTGCGCCCCGAGACACAGGCCCACACCCTGGACCAGCTCAATGGCTTTTTCAAACTGGTCGAGCAGATGCAGGCCGTGGACACCACGGGCGTCGAGCCCCTGGCGCACCCGGCTGCCGTCCTTGGCGAAGTCGCGCTGCGCCTGCGTGAAGACGTGGCCACCGAGCCGAACCAGCGCGAAGCCAGCCAGCGCAGCGCACCGGCTGTCGAGCGCGGCCTGTTCCTCGTGCCCAAGGTGATCGAATGAGCGCCGCTATGACCGCTATGACTGATCTCCACGACCTGTCGGTCGCCCAACTCGCCGCCAAGCTGGCCACAAAGGAAGTCTCCAGCGTCGAAGCCGCGCAGCATTTCTTGAAACGCATCGAAGGTGCCCAGGCGCTGGGCGCCTTCTTGGCAACTGACGCAGACGCCACGCTGGCCCAAGCCCGCGCCGCTGACGCCCGCCTGGCCGCTGGCGAGCGCACGCCACTTTTGGGCGTGCCGCTGGCGCACAAAGACGTGTTCGTCACGCGCGACTTCCCTTCGACGGCCGGCTCCAAGATGCTGGCCAATTACCGCAGCCCCTTTGACGCCACGGTGGTCAGCCGCCTGGGCGCTGGCACTGCCGGCCAGCCAGGTGCCGGCATGGTGTCGCTGGGCAAGCTCAATTGCGACGAGTTCGCCATGGGCTCAGGCAACGAGAACAGCGCTTTTGGCGTCGTGCAAAACCCCTGGGACGCCACACGTGTGCCGGGCGGATCGTCCGGCGGATCGGCTGCCGCCGTGGCCGCCCGCCTGGTGCCTGCCGCCACGGGCACAGACACCGGCGGCTCCATTCGCCAGCCCGCATCGCTCACCGGCATCACCGGCATCAAGCCAACCTATGGCCGCTGCTCGCGCTACGGCATGGTGGCGTTTGCTTCCAGCCTTGACCAAGCCGGCCCGATGGCCAGAAGCGCGCTGGACTGCGCGCTGCTGCTCTCGGCCATGGCCGGGCCTGATCCAGATCGCGATTCCACATCGCTGGACCGCCCCGCTGAAGACTATGCCGCTGGCCTGCTGGCCATGGCCGGCAAAGCGCAAGCAGGCTCCTTGAAAGGCCTGCGCATCGGCCTGCCCACGCAGTTCTTTGGCGCCGGTTGCGCACCCGACGTGCTGGCCGCTGTGCGAGGTGCCTTGAGCGAGCTTGAAAAGCTGGGCGCCACGCTGGTGGACGTGAGCTTGCCGCTGACGGAACTCTCGATTCCGGTGTATTACGTGATTGCGCCCGCCGAGGCCAGCAGCAACCTGAGCCGCTTCGACGGCGTGCGCTACGGCCACCGCGCCGCTCACTACAGCGACCTCGAAGACATGTACAAAAAGACCCGCGCCGAAGGTTTTGGCGACGAGGTGCAGCGCCGCATCATGATCGGCGCCTATGTGCTGAGCCACGGCTACTACGACGCCTACTATCTCAAGGCGCAAAAAATCCGCCGCCTGATTGCAGAAGACTTCCAAAAAGCCTTCGCGCAATGCGACGTGATTGCCGGCCCGGTGTCGCCCACAGTGGCCTGGAAGATCGGCGAGAAGTCCGACGATCCGGTGGCCAACTATCTGGCCGACATTTACACGCTCTCAAGCAGCCTTGCTGGCTTGCCCGGCATGAGCGTGCCGGCCGGCTTTGGCGCGCACGGCATGCCCGTGGGCTTGCAGCTCATTGGCAACTACTTTGACGAAGCCCGCCTGCTGGCCACGGCGCACCGCTACCAGTTGGCAACCGACTGGCACACGCGCCGGCCGGCATCGCACGCATCGAAAGGCCAGGCATGAGCCCGACTAAACCAGCCGCCTCGCTTCTTGTGCAAGGCTACGAAGTCGTCATCGGCTTTGAGACCCACACCCAGCTGACGACGAACTCCAAAATCTTCAGCCGCGCCTCCACTTCGTTCGGTGCCGAGCCGAACACCAACGCTTCGTCGGTGGACTTTGCACTGCCCGGCGCGCTGCCGGTGATGAATAAGGGCGCGGTGCAACGCGCCATTGAATTCGGTTTGGCCGTCAACGCCCACATCGCCGAGTCCAGCGTGTTCGCCCGCAAAAATTACTTTTACCCCGACCTGCCCAAGGGCTACCAGATCAGCCAGTTTGAGATTCCGGTGGTGCAAGGCGGTAGCGTTGAGTTCTTTTTAGACGGCGAAAAGAAATCCGTGCGCCTAGTGCGCGCGCACCTCGAAGAAGACGCCGGCAAGTCCCTTCATGAAGACTTCATCGGTCAAAGCGGCATCGACCTGAACCGCGCCGGCACGCCGCTTTTGGAGATCGTCACCGAGCCCGACATGCGCTCCAGCGCTGAGGCCGTGGCCTACGCCAAAGAGTTGCACAAAATCGTGACGTGGATCGGCATTTGCGACGGCAACATGCAAGAGGGCTCGTTCCGCTGCGACGCCAACGTGTCGGTTCGCAAGCCCGGCGCAGCACTGGGCACGCGCCGCGAGATCAAGAACTTGAACAGCTTCAAGTTCATGCAGCAGGCGATTGACTTTGAAGTGCGCTGGCAGATCGAGCAAATCGAAGACGGCCATGCGATCCAGCAAGCCACCGTGCTGTTTGATCCGGACACCGGTGAAACGCGCAGCATGCGCACCAAGGAAGACGCCGCCGACTACCGCTACTTCCCTGACCCCGACCTGCCGCCACTGGTGATTGGCCGCGACTGGGTGGAGCAGACACGCGCCGCCATGAGCGAGTTGCCGCGCGTGATGGCTGAGCGATTCGTGCGCGACTACGCGCTGCCTGAATACGATGCGGGGCAGTTGACGCAGAGCAAGGCTGTGGCGGCTTATTTCGAAGCAGTCGCAGCCGCTTGCAAACAACCCAAGCTGGCCAGCAATTGGGTGATGGGCGAGCTGTCCAAGCGGCTCAATGCCGACGGCAAAGACATCAGTGAATCGGCCGTGAACGCCGCGCAACTGGGCCAACTGATCACGCGCATTGCAGACAACACCCTGTCCAACAACGCTGCGCGCCAGGTGTTCGATGCGCTGTGGACGGGCGAAGGCCGGGACGTGGATGCGCTGATTGAAGCCAAGGGCCTCAAGTCCATGAGCGACACCGGCGAGCTTGAAAAAATCATCGACGACGTGCTGGCCGCCAACGCCAAGAACGTTGAAGAAGTTAAAGCCGGCAACGCCAAGGCGTTCAACGCGCTGGTGGGCCAAGCCATGAAGGCGACCAAGGGCAAGGCCAATCCTGCTCAGGTCAATGAGCTGCTTAAGAAAAAACTCGGCTAAACCACACCTTTTTCCCCGTTCTGTTTTTCGCCTCCTACCCTTCCCCGAAAGCATTTCATGTCGATTTCCCTGTCAAGCGCCAGCCTCCCCGTCTTTGCCAAATACCTGGGCAATCTGCGCCACCTCCTGAGCAAAGCGCAAGCCGACGTGGCTGCGCGCGGCTATGACCAGCAAGCGCTGGTGCAGTTCCGCCTCGCGCCTGACATGCTGCCTTTCAAGATTCAAATCTGCATCGCTTGCGACGCGGCCAAGCTGTGCGCTGCGCGCCTGTCGGGCATCGAAGCACCGGTGTTTGAAAACACCGAAAACACGCTCGAAGAATTGATCACCCGCATCGACAACACGCTGGCCTGGTTGGCCACCGTTCCGGCCGCGTCGATTGACGGCCAGGAAGCCAAGCCCATCACCTTCAAGATCGGCAAGACCGACACCAAGACCATGAACGGCGAGGACTACCTGAAGTTCTGGACGCTGCCCAATGTGTTCTTCCACGTCACCGCGGCTTACCTGATCCTGCGCCACAACGGCGTGGTGCTGGGCAAGGGTGACTACCTGAGCGGCGCTGCGGGCTGATGCAACAAGGAGCGGCGCAAGAGGCCGCACCCCAAGCTGCACCCCATTCGCTCCTCGAAGACGTGCAAGGCCTCTTGGCCGGCACACTGATGGTGGGCTTGGCCGTGAGCTTGTTTCGCACGGCGGGTTTGATCACGGGCGGCACCACCGGCCTGGCGTTCTTGGCGCATTACTGGCAGGGCTGGCCGCTGGGCGCGGTGCTGTTTATGCTCAACCTGCCCTTTTATGTATTCGGCTGGCGCTTCCTGGGGCACGTCTTCATCTACAAGACGTTTGCAGCCGTCGCGCTCTTGTCGGGCTTCATCGAACTGCTGCCGCTGTGGATCAGTTTTGACCGCCTGAGCCCCGCCTTTGCGGCCGTCATGGGCGGACTGCTGGCCGGCGCAGGCTTGCTGATCTTGGTGCGACACGGCGCCAGCTTGGGCGGCGTGTCCATCACGGCGGTGTACCTGCAAAAAACACGCGGCTGGCGCGTGGGCAGCGTGCAAATGGCAGTCGACGTCTGCATCTTGCTGGCCGCCTTCGCTGTGACCGAGCCCCGCCTGGCTTTGCTGTCTTTGCTGGGCGCAGTGGTGGTGAACCTGGTGATCGGCATCAACCACCGATCGGACCGTTACTACGGGGCTTGAGCCGCCTTTACGCTTCATTTGTGAAGCGTAAAGGCTGGAATTGCGCTTCAGCCACTACTTCTTCGTGTAGATCTGATCGAAGCTCCCGCCATCAGCAAAGTGCTCTTTGTCGGCCTTGGCCCAGCCGCCAAAAGCGTCGTCGATGCGGAACAGGTTGAGCTTGGGGAACTGCTTGGCGTACTTGGCGCGGGCTTTGTCTGAGGCGGCAGGGCGGTAGAAGTTTTTGCCTGCGATGTCCTGGCCTTCTTCGCTGTAGAGGTACTTCAAGTACGCCTCGGCCACCGTGCGCGTTCCTTTGCGGTCCACGTTGCGGTCGACCACGCTCAGCGGTGGCTCGGCCAGGATGCTCAGGCTGGGGTAGACCACGTCCACCTTGTTGCCAAATTCCTTTTCAAGCAAATACGCCTCGTTTTCCCAGGCAATGAACACGTCGCCCTGGTGGCGCTGCGCAAAGGTAATGGACGAGCCGCGCGCGCCCACGTCGAGCACCGGCACGTTGCCATAGAGCTGCGCGACGAATTCCTTGGCCTTGGCGTCGCTGCCCAGCTTGCGCTTGGCAAATTCCCACGCGGCCAAGTAGTTCCAGCGCGCGCCGCCCGATGTTTTGGGATTCGGGGTGATGACGCTGATGCCCGGCTTGACCAAGTCGTCCCAGTCTTTGATGCCTTTGGGGTTGCCTTGGCGCACCACCAGGACGATGGTCGATGTGTAGGGCGAGGCGTTGTTGGGCAAGCGCTTTTGCCAGTCGGCGGGCACCCAGTTGCCCATGCGGTGCAGCGCGTCAATGTCGCTGGCCAACGCGAGCGTCACCACGTCGGCTTCCAATCCGTCCGTCACGGACCGGGCTTGCTTGCCCGAGCCGCCATGGGATTGGCGAAAGCTCAGGTCTTGCCCGGTGGTCGCCTTCCAGTGGCGGGCAAAGGCCGCATTGAACTCGGTGTACAGCTCGCGGGTTGGGTCATAGGAGACATTGAGCAAGCTGACCGCCGCCGGTTTGGGCGCACCCGCAGCGGCAGGTGCTTGCGCCATGGCGGATGACATGGCCAGCCAAGCGCCAGAGGCGAGGAACAAGGACCCAAGAAAATTGCGACGTTGAGGCATGCAGGACTCCATGAACAGAAGTCCGGATTCTCAAAGCTCACCCGAAAATAACCAAAGACAGAGTTATGGTTTTTTCATGTCTCTTGCTATCTAAGACTCAGGTGGACATGAGCTTATTTGGATCGCGCGGACGGCGGGCAAATGCTTGGATACCCGCCTTCGCGGGTATGACGGCGGTGCCGTGACGACGACGAGGGCGCTAGGGCAAGACGCCTGCCTTAAACGCCGTAGAGGTCCCGATACGCCTGCACACGGCTCAGATGCTCGCCCATCGCGTTGCCCGGCTGCGCGTTCAAGTAGGCCAACAAGTCCGAAAGTTCGGCGATCGCGCAAACCTGCAAACCCGCTTGCTCGCGCACGTACTGCACGGCGCTGTAAGGCACGTCTTTGGTGCTGCCGTCAGGCTGCTTTTCGGTCGCCATTTCCTGGCGGTCCAGCGCAATCGCCACCGCATGCGGCGTGGCGCCTGCGGCTTTGATGAGGGCAATCGACTCGCGTGCGGCGGTGCCGGCGCTCATCACGTCGTCAATGATCAACACGCGGCCTTGCAGCGGCGCGCCGACCAGACTGCCGCCTTCGCCGTGGTCCTTGGCTTCTTTGCGGTTGTAGGCAAAGGGCACGGTCTTGCCCAGGCGGGCGAGTTCGATGGCGACCGCCGCACCCAGCGGAATGCCTTTGTAGGCCGGGCCAAAAATCATGTCGAACTCAATGCCGCTTTGCAGCAGGCGCTGCGCATAAAAATGCGCCAGGCGACCAAGCTTGGCGCCGTCGTCAAACAGGCCCGCGTTAAAGAAGTAGGGGGAGAGCCGTCCAGCCTTGGTCTTGAACTCCCCGAACTTGAGGACGCCGCAGTCCAGCGAGAATTGCACAAACTCCAGGGCCAATGCATCGTTGGCCACCATCCTCGTCGTCATGGGAAACATCCTTGTTCAAACTCACCAGCCTCAACCTCAATGGCATTCGTTCAGCCACCAGCAAAGGCCTTGAAACCTGGCTCGAAAAAGCCAGCCCCGATTGTATTTGCGTGCAAGAGATCAAAGCCCAGGCGCCTGACATGGCGGGCCGCTTTGAATCGCTTGTGGGCATGAAGGGCCACTTTCAGTTCGCCGAAAAAAAGGGCTATTCAGGCGTGGGCATCTACACACGGCACGAGCCGAGCGACGTGATCATCGGCTACGGCTCCAGCGAATTTGATGCGGAAGGTCGATACGTTGAACTACGTTTTGACAGCCCGGCGCGCAGCCACGCGCCCAAGCTGTCCATCATCAGCTGCTACTTCCCCAGCGGCTCGTCGGGTGAAGAACGGCAAGCCGCCAAGTTCCGCTTTTTGGCGGAGTTGCAACCACATCTGGCCGCGCTCAAAGCCGAGCGCGACTTCATCTTGTGCGGCGACATCAACATCGCGCACCAAGAAATTGATTTGAAGAACTTCAAGGGCAACAAGAAGAACAGCGGCTTCTTGCCTGAAGAACGCGAATGGATGACGCAGCTGCTGGCCACCGAAGCGCAAGTGGGCCTGACCGATGTGTACCGCCGCCTGCACCCGGTCACCACCGACGATTGCTACACCTGGTGGAGCAACCGCGGCCAGGCTTATGCCAAGAATGTGGGCTGGCGTCTGGACTACCACCTGGCCACACCGACGGTGGGCAGCACGGCGCAAACAGCCGCGATTTACAAAGACGAGCGCTTCAGCGACCACGCGCCCATCACGGTGGACTACGCGTTCGCACTGTGACGGCAAACCCGGACAGGCTGACAGGCCCCGTCCGGCGCGTCCTACAGCTCACTCAGCGGCTGGGTCTGACAGTGATGACAAAGCATTGCAAAGTCAGACTCACCAAACAGGACTCAGCCATGGCCACCCACTTGCGACCGATTGCATTGACCGTGGCCGAATCGAGTCCCGGCTTGTTTCAATGGACGCTGCTGGAAAGCAGCGCGGGTCCGCCGCTTTATGACCGCCCGGTGCTGGCCGCTGAAGAGCCCTACGACTCCTTTGAAAAAGCCGCACGGGCTGGCCTGTTGAACTGGACGCGCATGGCGGGTGACGACCCGCGCCAAGGGCCACGCAGCACGGAAGAAAGCCTGCCGCTGGTGCCCGAGCCGGGGCCGTGGTCGGCGAATCAGCGCAGCGACACCAGCACGGCTTGACGCCCGATACGAGGCCCTGGCTTCACACCAGGCCGGACACCAGCTCCAGCTGCGCCGCCTCGTCGGCCAGCAAATACCAGTCGGCCTTGACCACTTGCGCGGTCAGTTGCTCCAGCGTGAGCTGCGTGCCGCGCACCAGGTCGGCGAAGGTCTGGCATTCGAGCTTGCGCGCCACTTCGAGTTCAGCCAGGAAGTCGCGCGCGCTACCGGCACACACCCGCAGCGCGCCTGAAAACCTGATTTCCTTTTCAATCTGCCATTCGTGAATCAGCAGCACCGCGTCGCGGCTGAGGAAGCGTTTTTGCACCGGGAAAGCGGCCATGATCATCACGCCCGCCGAATACACCATGGCTTTGCCGACGAAGTAAAGGTCCATGCCGCCCACGTCGCGGCACAGGCGGATTTCCTCGGCCACGCGGCGCGCCACATCGGCGTCGCCCCCGGTGGTGCTGAGTTCGAAAATCAGCGGCGATTGCAAGCCGCGCAAAGGTTTGAGCTGCTCTAGAAAGCGGCCAAGAAAGGCGTCGTCCACAGCGCCATACAGGCGAATGGCGGGCTCCTGGGCCAACACGTCTTGCAAGCCCTTTTTGTTTTTTCTCACCACGGCCATGTGCTTGTTTTCCCTCGGCTTGAAAGCGTTGCTGCCGGGGCAGACCGGCAGATTGAGCATAGGCAGATCCTCATCGGCAGGCCACCCTGCGCCGCCCAAAGCCCCGTAGGACGAGCGCCAAACCCGAGCTAATCGTTGAGCTCCAAATTCTCCCGCCGCGCTTGGCTCAGCAGCCAGACTGGTCCTACAGCAAGGGCTTTGCATGGCCGACAAGGGGCTCAAGTGCGCTGCCTAAAGTGGACGTGTGGCAGGCAATGGTGCAAGTCACTGCTAAGTTTTAGCAAGGTGCGGCAGCCAAGCTCTGGCGCACATTTTTCATCCAAGGAGATATGAAAATGGCTTCAAGCAACCAAGGCAATCAAGGTAACCAGGGCGGAAAAGACCAAGGCAGCAAGGATCAAGGCAGCAAGGACCAAAGCGGGAGCTCCAACCGCGGCTTTGCTTCCATGGATCCGGACAAGCAACGCGAGATCGCCAGCAAGGGCGGCAAAGCTGCCCATGAAAGCGGCAATGCCCACGAGTTCACTTCAGAAGAAGCCCGCGAGGCCGGCCGCAAGGGCGGGCAAGCCAGCGGTGGCAACCAGGGCAACCAAGGCGGCTCAGGCGGCAACCGCTAAGGCCAGACCCAATGCGCCCGGCGTGCCGGGCCTTCAGTTGAAAGCGCTTTGAACAAGGGCTTTCAACATTCCAAAAAACAGGGCGGTTGAACCGCCCTGTTTGCGTTCAGTACTGGTTAAGCGTGCGCCGCTTGGGCGGCACATAAGGCTTGAGCTTGACGGCCTTGTCGGTGTCGTTCTGGCTACCGACTGGAAACGGCCAGCAAGGCAGCGCTCCCTGTTGGCTTTGGCTGTCACTTTTGGCGCTCGAGCGCGCGCGCGGCTTGCCATCAGTTGAAGTGTCGTCAGCGCGCTTGGCGCGCTCATTGCGTTCGTCGTTCATGCGCGTGGCAGGTCAAAGCCAAAGTGGGAATGATTGCACCTTAGATCAGCCGTGGCAGCCTGGCCTGTCAGAGGCTGTTGAATCGGCTGTAGGACGCCGTGCAAAACCTCCAGCCTGGCGCTCAGCTTTTCTCGTTGACCTTGCGCAAGGCAGCTTCCGTGGCTTTGCTGGCCGTGATGTCCACGAAGGTGACGACAACGCCGTCGATGCGGTTGTCCTGCGTGCGGTAGGGCATGGTGCGCACGCGAAACCAGCGATTTCCGCTGGCCTGCACCTCGGCTTCACGGAACATCAGGCTGCGCAGCACCTCGGCCGCGTCGCGTGCCAGGTCCATCTGCAAGTCAGTGCTCAGGTCAGAAATGGGGCGGCCCACATCGGTCGGAATCAGCTTGATGAGCCCGGTCGCGCGCGTGGTGTAGCGCCGCACGTGCAAGTGCGAGTCTAAAAACAGCGTCGCGATGTCGGTGCTGTTGAGCAGGTTTTCCATGTCGTCACTGGCCCGGGCCAGGGCGTCCACGCGGGTCTGCAATTCAGCGTTGACGGTTTGCAACTCCTCGTTCATGGACTGCATTTCTTCGCGTGAGGTGGTCAGCTCTTCGTTGGCCGACTGCAACTCTTCGTTGGCCGACTTGAGCTCCTCCTGGGAAGTCTGCATTTCCTCCCGCGTGGCCTGATGTTCCTCGCGGGCGCGCGCCAGCTCGCGCATGAGCTCGGCCACCTGGGCCTCGTGCGCGCGGTCACTTGGCGGGCCCGGGGGCACAGCCCCGACAGCGCGCTGCACATCGGCAAACACCACCATCAGCATGCCGTCCAGGCTGCGCGGCTCGGCCAGCGGCTCGACCGTGATGCGCACCGCCGGCCCAGGAGCGCCCGTCGCACCCGTCGCACCCGTCGCACCCAGGGCTACATCGTCGAGCGTGATCGCTTCTTTCTGGCGACTGGCGCGTGTGAAGGCCTCAAACAAAGGCTGACGCAGGCTGGGCCGCGCCATGGCAAACAAATTGAGGTTGGCCTTGCCGGCGGGCGGCTCCAGGTATTTGCCGGTCTTGCCGCTGAAGTAGACGATGTCGCCCTCGGCGGTGGCCAGCACAGCGGAGGGGGCGAATTTGCGCAGCAGCACCTGATCCGCCAGGGACTGCAGGCTAGGCGCAGCCGCCGTGCCGCCCAAGGCCCCGTCATGCTCGTGCGTGCGCGCGCCAGCTGGCGTGTGACCAGCGGCGCTGCCAGCCGCATGGCCCTGCAAGGGCAGACCCACCACCCCAGGCCGCGAGACGCCGCCTACGCGCCGGTAAATCCGGGTCTTGGTACCTGCGGTGGCAAACAATTTGCTGGCCTGGCCTACCGTCTCTGCGCTGCCCAGCACCAGATAGCCGCCGGGCAGCAAGCTGTTGTGAAACAAATGCATCAGCTGCTGCTGCAAGTCGCTTTCGAGGTAGATCAGCAGGTTGCGGCAGCTGAGCAAATGCAGCTTGGCAAAAGGTGGGTCCACGGCAATGCTTTGCTGCGCAAAGATGACCATCGAACGGATGTCCTTGCTGATGCAGTAACCCTCAGGCACTTTGCTGAAAAACCGCTCCAGACGTTCGGGCGACACATCGGCGGTGATGTTGTCGGCGTAGCGGCCCTGGCGCGCCTTTTCGATGGCTTCCTTGTCCAGGTCGGTAGCGAAGATCTGCAGCGTGTAGCGGCCGCTGGGCTGCAAGGCTTGCAAGGCTTCGCTGAACACCATGGCCAGGGTGTAGGCCTCTTCGCCGGTCGAGCAGGCCGGCACCCAGGCGCGCAAGCCGGCGCCGTCCGGGTATTGCGCCAGCAGCTTGGGAATCACCTCGTCCTTGAGGTGCTGCCAGACCGGCGCATCCCTGAAAAACGAGGTCACACCGATCAGCAATTCCTTGAACAGTAGGTCGGCTTCGACCGGGTTGGCGCGCACGAACTGCACGTATTCCTCGACCTCACGCAACTGGTGGATGGCCATGCGCCGCTGTATGCGCCTGAAGACGGTGCTTTTCTTGTAAGCACTGAAGTCATGGCCCGTCTGGGCGCGCACGAGGATGAGGATCTTTTCGAGCGCGCCGCGCACATGCTGACCGGCCGAGGCCACCGTGCCCAGGCTTTCGTTGAGCAGCGGATGCGCAAAGTAAGCCAGGATGCGGGCGGGCAACTCTTCAGCCGGCGCCACCACGTCGGCGAGTCCGGCGTCCACCGCATTGCGGGGCATGGCCGGGAAGTGCGCAGTGTCCGGTGTCTGCACAAAAACAGCGCCGCCTTTTTCCTTGAGCGCGCGCAGCCCAAGCGTGCCGTCAGTGCCCATGCCCGACAAAATGACGCCAGCGGCCATCGGGCCTTGGTCGAGTGCGAGCGCACGCAGAAAGAAATCAATCGGCAAGTTCTGGCCGCGTGCGCCTGCCGGCTTGAGCAAATGCAAGGTGCCATGCAAGAGGGTCAGCTCTTGTCCGGGCGGTGCCACATACACGTGGTCGGGCTCCACGCGGGTCTGGTCTTGCGCCTGCCGCACCGGGAGCTTGCAGACCCGTTGCAGCAGCTCCGCCAGCAGGCTGCTCTTGTCCGGGTCCAGGTGTTGCACCACCACATACACGGCGCCGCTCTGGGCCGGCACCTGCGCAAAGAACAGTTCCAGGGCATGCAGGCCACCCGCCGAGGCGCCAATGCCAATGATGGGCATGCGCCGCGCCGGCGCGTCATCAGATGAGTCGGCCCGGCCAAAGGCCTGTCCTTCAGTCGGGGCGTTGGAGGGCTTGGGTGTCATCATTGTTTGATACAAATCAGTAATTTCTTCGCGCGCAAGTCCAAAGTAGTCTATCGCTCCGGTCAGAAGGAATAAGGTCATGAATACACACAAGTTCACCGATGCCAAGCTGCAAGAAGAAGCGCGGCAGCGACTGGCCAGCCAACGCTGGAAAAGCGAAGCGGCCCTGGAGCCCGACCCTTTGCGCCTCATTCATGAACTGCGGGTGCACCAGATCGAGCTGGAAATGCAAAACGAGGCCTTGACCGAAACCCTGGCCAGCGTGAATGCCCTGCGCGCCAAGTACCTGGATCTGTATGACGCAGCGCCCGTGGGCTACCTGACGCTGGACGCCAGCGGCCACATACTGGAGTTGAACCTGCGGGCGGCGAGCATGTTGTCGGACACGCGCGATCATTTGACGGGTCGCGCCCTGCGCCATTTTTTTGCGCCGGAGGCGGTGTCTGCGCTGGACGCCCTGCTCAACGGGGCCGCGGAAAGTCACGGGGAATTGAGCGCACAAGCTCTGCAAGTCAGCCGCAACCAGCCCATGCCCTTGTATGTCAATGCGCTGGCCCGCGGCTACGTCGATCCGGTGAGTGATCAGCCTCAGATCCGCGTGGTGCTGATGGATGTGTCGGCCTGGAAGATGGCCACTGACGACGTGGTCAAAAGCATCACGGCGGGATTAGCCTGAGCCCGACGGCAGAGGCGAGCAACCTACAGCCGGCAACAAGCCGTGCCTACAGCGCAGCCTGGGCACGGCGTCAACAGTCGCTTGAATCAGGCACCGCCGCAAGGAGACACACCCATGGCATGGCATCCATTACCCAACAAAAGTTTGCTGGCAAGCCAGGTACGCCCCAGCACGCCAGTCTTGCAAGCCTTGTCAACGCCGACGATGGTGGCGGTGTACTGCGGCTTTGCGCTGGGCTTGGTCATGGGCAGCTGGCTTACCGGCCAAGACCGGCGGCTCGGTCGGGTCGGGCGGCTAGGGCAAACGCCCCCCGGCGAGCGACGCCACGCGTCAGATCGCCGGCAGCGCCCACGCCGCGCCAATGAAATGGCGTCCGACCGCCGCCGCTGGCGGGCGGGCCAGCCCGCCATGCTGGGCGAAGGCGCGCCGGCCTGGCCGTGGCCTGAAGGCAGCACAGGAAGCAAGGCCAGCAGCGGCAACGGCGACGGCGGCACCGGTGAAAGCTGGAGCGCGACGGTGACCACGCGCTGACCCCACGCGATCGATTGAGCGGGCAAGCCAAGCCCCCTAATTCCTAGCCCGCCGTGCGCAACACGCCAAAGTGGTTGCGCACATCGTCCACTTGCACACCCACGGTGGCCACCGCGATGCGCAGTTGCGCCTCGCTCACGCCCAGGGTGTGCACCCAATAAGCCAGGTCTTCGCTTTCCTTGATGTTGATGGCGTCAAAAGACTGTTGCAAAGCCGTGGCCTTGGCAGAGGTGTCGGGGCTGGCGTTGAACTGCATCGCGTGGGCTTTCGTGGCAAGTGGAAGGCCCTCAACTTAAAGCCCGCCAGCGGGCCGGGCTGTAGGCGCCCTCCCCGCCGCCTCAAGGCTTCTTGGCGCGCTCGTAGATCGGCATCACGCGCGGCAAGTTGCGCTCGATGTCGGCAATGCGCGTGGTGCCGGCCGGGTGCGTGCTCAGCCATTGCGGCGGAGCACCCGCGCTGTTGGCAGCCATTTTTTGCCACAGCGTGATGCCGGCGCGCGGGTTGTAGCCGGCGCGTGCGGCCAACTCCAGCCCCACCAGGTCAGCGTCCGATTCATCGCCCCGGCTAAAGCGCATGTTCAGCAACTCCACCCCGTAGCTGGCCACGGTGCGGCCCAGGTCGCCCAGGCCAAACACCTGCGACAACACATTGGCACCGATGCTGGTGGCAGCACCCTTGCCAATGCGGGCGCGTGCATGTTCGCGCAGCGCATGCGCAATTTCATGGCCCATGATCTGCGCCACTTCGTCGTCCGTGAGTTGCAGCTTTTCAAGAATGCCTGTGTAAAAAGCGATCTTGCCGGCCGGCATGCAAAAGGCGTTGATCTGCGGGCTGCCGATCAAATTGACTTCCCACTTCCACTCCTTGGCGCGCGGGTTCCATTCGTCGGTGTACGGAACGATGCGCTCGGCAATCCGGCGCAGGCGAACGACTTGCGGATGATCGGGTGGTGCGAGGGCGCGCTTGCTGGCCGCTTCGCGCAGCATCTCGTTGTACTGCTTGACGGAGGCCGCCTCGATCTCTTCGGCCGGCACCAGTTTGCTGAAGCCCGAGCTGCTGCCCACCGCCACGCCCTCGCGTGCCGCGCTGGTGTCGCGCTGGGCTTCAGCACACCCTGGCAGCAGCAGCGTTGCGCTGAGCAAAGGCACGCCCAGTTTCAAAATAAGTCGGTTCATGGTCAGGTCTCCTAAGGCTGTCAGCGGTCTATTATTCCTGCATGAGCCCAACCCTAAGCACGGCTGCCGACGCGGCACGTAGTCCCTCAGCCACGGCGCCTGTCAACCCTGTCCGGCCGACCTGGGGCCAGACCCTGCGCGTGTACCTGGAGCCCGCTACGCTGCGCATGCTGCTCTTGGGTTTTTCGGCCGGCCTGCCTTTGCTGCTGGTGTTTGGCAGCCTCAGCTTTTGGCTGCGCGAAGCCAGCATTGACCGCACCACCATCGGCTACCTCAGCTGGATCGGCCTGGCCTACGGCTTCAAGTGGGTGTGGGCGCCGCTGGTGGACCGCCTGCCCTTGCCGGGCCTCACGCGTTGGCTGGGCCGCCGGCGCAGCTGGCTCTTGCTGTCGCAGGCCGTCATCATGGCCTCACTGGTGGGCATGGCTTTCAGTGACCCGCAAGTCACGTTGATGCCCGTCGTCTGGTGCGCGCTGGCGGTGGCCGTGGCCTCGGCCACGCAAGACATTGCGCTGGACGCTTTTCGCATTGAATCGGCTGACACCGACCGTCAGGCGGCGCTGGCCGCGGCCTACCAGACGGGCTACCGCATCGCCATGATCTGGGCCGGTGCGGGCGTCTTGTGGATCGCAGCGCGTGCCGAGATTCCCGGCCTTTCGGGTTATCAGCATGTGGCGTGGCAAACGGCGTACCTGGTGATGGCGGCGTCGATGCTGCTGGGCGTGGTGACGGTGCTGTTTTCACCCGAGCCGGTGGCCCAGCCCATCAAGCCGGCGCGCAACGTGGCCGAGTGGCTGCAAGGCGCGCTGGTTGCGCCGTTCGCTGACTTCTTGAAGCGCTACGGTGCGCAAGCCTTGCTCATCCTCGCGCTGATCGCCGTGTACCGCATCTCCGACGTGGTGATGGGCATCATGGCCAATCCCTTTTATGTGGACATGGGTTTTTCCAAAGACGAAGTGGCGGCGGTGACCAAGGTCTTCGGCGTCATCATGACGCTGGTCGGCGCCTTCGTAGGCGGCGCGCTGGCCATGCGTTTTGGCGTGATGCGCGTGCTCATGCTGGGCGCGGTGCTCAGCGCCTTGACCAACCTGCTCTTTGCCTGGCTGGCCACGCGCGGGCATGACGTGCATGCGCTGATGTTCGTGATCTCGGCCGACAACCTGGCCAGTGGCATCGCGTCGGCGGCTTTCATTGCCTACCTCTCGGGCCTGACGAACATCAGCTACTCGGCCACGCAGTACGCGCTCTTCAGCTCCATGATGCTGCTGCTGCCCAAGTTCATCGCCGGCTATTCAGGCGTGGCGGTGGACGCGTATGGCTACTCGGCCTTCTTCATTGGCACAGCTTGCCTGGGTTTGCCTGTGTTGATTCTGGTGGCGCTGGCCGCGCGCAGTCAGGCGCGAGCAGCGGGGCAAGCCGGGTAGTCAAAGACGAGCCGGAATTTCTGTCCGGCCTCCTGTCGTAGCTCAATCGCCCCGCCTGCTTGTGGTGCGCACACCAGTTTGCGCACCCAGGTCTTGGTCAGGGCACCGAAAAATGCACCAAAGAAATGCTTTTTTCATGCAAAAACTGGCATGAAAATGGCTTATCGCATGGGGCCGAGCTTTTTTTACCCTGTTTGCACACTGCAAAGGACGACCCCATGTTCGATTCATTTCCTTGGGCGCGCGCACATCGCGCCACCCCCGCCACAGCCTTGTCCCACGGCAAGCAGCGCCGCAGGAACGCAGCGCGGGCACTGACAGCCGGCGCCATGCTGTGCTTGTCCATGGGCATGAGCCATGCCGCGGGGACGCTGCGGATTGCCATGACAGCCTCGGACATCCCGCTGCCCAACGGCCAGACCGACCAGGGCGCTGAAGGCATGCGCTTCATGGGGTATTCGGTGTTTGAAGCTCTGGTGGGCTACGACCTGTCATCGGCCACCAAGCCGACTTCGCTGGTGCCAGGCCTGGCCACCGAATGGAAGGTTGAGGGCGCGGACAAGCTGCGCTGGACCTTCAAGCTGCGTCCAGGCGTCAAGTTCCACGATGGATCGGCGTTCAACGCGCAGGCCGTGGTGTGGAACCTGGACAAAATCCTCAATGCCAAAGCCGAGCAGTTCGACCCCAAGCAAGCCGCACAAGGCCGTGGCCGCATTCCCACAGTGGCCAGCTACAAAGTGGTCAATGACCTGACGGTGGAAATCGCACCTCTGAAGTCAACGCTCTGCTGCCCTTTCAGATGGCCTGGATCGTGATGTCCAGCCCGGCCCAGTGGCAGGCCGTGGGCAAGAGCTGGGACGCCTTCATCAAGAGCCCGTCCGGCACCGGCCCCTTCAAGCTCGAAAGCTACGTGCCGCGTGAGCGCGCCGTGCTGGCACGCAACGCCGACTACTGGAACAAGAGCCGCATTCCCAAGCTCGACAAGATGGTCTTGCTGCCCGTGCCAGACGCCTCGGCGCGGGTCGCAGCACTGCGCTCAGGCCAGGTGGACTGGATCGAGGCACCACCGCCCGATGCGTTTGAAAGCTTGAAAAGCGCTGGCTTTCCTTTGGTGAGCAATGTCTACCCGCACGTCTGGCCTTGGCATTTTTCGCGCGTGGAAGGATCCCCCTGGAACGACCTCCGCGTGCGCAAAGCCGCCAACCTGGCCATCGACCGCGAAGGCATGAAGTCTTTGCTGGGCGGGATGATGGTGTCGGCCAAGGGCATGGTGCCGCCCAACAGCCCTTGGTTCGGCAAGCCGACCTTTGATGTGAAGTACGACGTGGCGGCAGCCAAGGCCCTGATGGCCCAGGCCGGTTTTTCCAAAGACAAGCCGCTGAAGGTCAAGGCCATCATGTCGCCGTCCGGCTCCGGGCAGATGCAGCCGCAGCTGATGAACGAGCTGATTCAGCAGAACCTGGCTGAGATCGGCATACAGGTGGAGTTTGATGTGCGCGACTGGAACGCCTTGCTGGCCAACTGGCGCGCGGGCGCAAAGGACGCGGGCACCAAGGGTGCGACATCCACCAACAGCTCCTACTTCAGCCAGGACCCCTTCAGCGCGCTGATTCGCCACGTTGATGGCGGCCTGTTGCCACCCAAAGGCACCAACTGGGGCTA
Organism: uncultured Polaromonas sp.; assembly: GCA_964575005.1. Classification (GTDB taxonomy): domain Bacteria; phylum Pseudomonadota; class Gammaproteobacteria; order Burkholderiales; family Burkholderiaceae_C; genus Polaromonas. Next base: position 18,615 of record CAZNQE010000022.1, read on the forward strand.
CTACGTCGACAAAGAGATGGATGCGATTTTTGACGGCGTGCGTACCGAGTTCGACACGCAGGCTCAGCTGGGCCTGATTCAAAAGGCGCATGAAAAGTTTGTGAACGAAGCGCTGTTCTTGTTCGTGGCGCACGACGTGGCACCGCGCAGCATGTCGCGCAAAGTCAAGGGCTTTGTGCAACCGCAAAACTGGTTCCTGGATTTCTCCGCCATCTCCATGGACTGAGCCTGAATGCTGGCCTACCTCGTCAAACGCCTGCTGCATGCGATACCGATCGCGTTGGCCGTCACGCTGCTGTGTTTCTCCCTGGTGCATTTGGCACCGGGAGATCCGCTGTCGGCGGTGCTGCCATCCGACGCATCGCAAGAAACGGTGGATTTCATCAAGGCCGAATATGGCTTGGACAAGCCCTTGCCGGTGCAATACCTCAAGTGGTTGGGCAAGGCTTTGACGGGGGACCTGGGCAAATCCATCAGCAGCGGCCGCGGCGTCAGCCAGGAAATCGGCAAGGCCATCGGCAACTCATTGCTGTTGGCCGGGCTGGCCGCGACGCTGGCGTTTTCGGTGGGCGCCGCCCTGGGGGTGCTGGCAGGTTACCGCCAAGGCACGGCCGGCGACCGTGCTTTGTCGGCCTTGGCCATTGCCGGCGTTTCAGTGCCGCACTACTGGCTGGGCATTGTGCTGGTGGCCATCTTTTCAGCGCGCCTGAACTGGCTGCCCGCCATGGGCGCAGGCCCTGAAGGCTCGGGCAACTGGACCTGGGACCATGTGCAGTACATCGTCTTGCCGGTCATTACCCTGGCGGCCATGCCAGCCGGCATTGTGATGCGTTCGGTCAGGGCCCTGGTAGCTGACACGCTGAACAAGGAGTTCATGCTGGGCCTGGTGGCCAAAGGCATGCGCAAGGGCGCCATCTTCAGGCACGTCCTCAAGAACATCGCACCGACCACGCTGACCGTGTGCGGCGTGCAGCTGGGCTACTTGATGGCTGGCTCCATTCTGGTGGAAACCGTTTTCTCCTGGCCCGGCACTGGACTGCTGCTCAACACCGCCATCTTGCAACGCGACATCCCCCTGTTGCAGGGCACCATCCTTGTGCTGGCAATGTGCTTTGTCGGCCTGAACCTGCTGACGGACATGCTCCAACCGCTGCTTGACCCGCGGATGAAAAGATCATGAGCCTGGTGATACCCGTGGGGACGCTCCCCGTGCTGCCTGTGCAAAGCGCTTCGCAAGGCTACTGGGCCGGTGTGCGATCGCGGCTGCTGCGCGACAAGGTCGCTGTGGTTTGCATGCTGGGCCTGGCTTGCATCATTCTGGGCGCCATCTTTGCGCCGTGGCTTGCGCCCAGCGATCCAACCATCGGCAGCGTGCTCAAGCGCCTCAAGCCCGTGGGAACGCCCGGGCACCTGCTGGGTACCGATGAACTCGGACGCGACATGTTGACGCGACTGCTTTACGGCGGGCGCACCTCGCTGCTGCTGGGCATGGCGCCGGTGGGCATGGCGCTGCTGATAGGCGGTACGCTGGGCATGGTGGCTGGCTTTTTCGGGGGTCGCCTCAATGCCGTGGTGATGCGCAGCGTTGACGTGGTGTTTGCCTTTCCGTCGGTCCTGCTGGCGGTGGCCATTGCCGGAGCTTTGGGCGCCGGCATCGGCAATACCTTGCTGGCACTAACCATCGTCCTCATTCCACCTTTGACGCGCGTGACCGAGAGCGCCACCACGCAAGTGCGCTCGGTTGAATTCATTGAAGCCGCGCGGGCCAGCGGTGCGGGCAGTGGCGTCATCATGCGCGTGCACGTGCTGAGCAACGTGATCGGCCCGGTGCTGGTGTATGCCACCAGCTTGCTGTCGGTGGCCATCATCATGGCGGCGGGTCTGTCCTTCATTGGCCTGGGCGCCAAGCCGCCTACCGCCGAGTGGGGGCTGATGCTCAACACGCTGCGCAACGCGATTTACACGCAACCTCTTCTGGCAGCGCTACCTGGCGTTTGCATCTTTTTGGTGTCGCTGGGCTTTAACTTGCTGGCCGACAGCCTGCGCAGCGCGATGGAGGTCAAATGACCGCCTCCGAACTGGCCGTGGACGTCGTCGGTCTGCGCAAGCAATTCAAGGTGCGGCCTGCTTTGCTGGGCGGCAAGCCGCAGGTGGTGCATGCCGTGTCTGACATCAGCTTTCAGCTGCTGCGCGGCGGCACGCTGGGCATCGTCGGCGAGTCAGGCTGCGGCAAGTCCACGCTGGCGCGCCTGCTGATGGGACTGATCGAAGCCGATGCAGGCCAGGTGGTGATGGGCGGCCAAACCCTGGGCCACCGGCCCGAGCAACTGGCTGCCGTGCGGCGCGTGACGCAAATGGTGTTCCAGGACTCTTTTGCATCGCTTAACCCCAGGCTGACGGTGGAGGACTCCATCGTCTTTGGGCCCAGCGTGCATGGCGTGCGCCGCCATGACGCACGCCGTGACGCGCACAAGCTGCTGGCCCAGGTGGGATTGGCGCCCGAGCGCTTTGCCGGCCGCTATCCGCATGAGCTTTCCGGTGGCCAACGTCAGCGCGTGAACATTGCACGCGCCCTGGCCCTGAAGCCGGAAATCGTCATCTTTGACGAAGCTGTTTCCGCTCTAGATAAGTCAGTTGAATTGCAAGTTCTCAATCTTTTGATGGACCTCAAAGCTGAGCTCGGATTGAGCTACCTCTTCATCTCGCATGACCTGAACGTGGTGCAGTACATCAGCGACCAGGTCATGGTGATGTACCTGGGCAAGATCGTGGAAATCGGCCCTGTCGAATCGGTTTACGCGCAACCGGCGCATCCCTACACGCGGGCTTTGCTCGCCTCCATGCCCAGCATGGACCCGCGCCGGCGCACCGCAGTGGCGCCCATCATGGGTGATCCGCCCAGCCCTATCGAGCCACCCTCGGGTTGCCGCTTTCGCACCCGTTGTCCACATGCCGTGGCGCGCTGTGCCGAGACCGAACCGCTGCTTGAAAAAGGCGCTGCTGACGGCCACTTGGCCGCCTGTCATCTCATGCACTTTTTGCCGGCGTCGGCATCTTTTGCGGCTGAGCCTGGAGTGCTGGCATGAACGAGTCGGCGATGGTTTCAGTAGAAGACTTGCGCGTGCGGTTTCGCAGTGCACGCGGCGTCGTTCAGGCGGTCAATGGCGTGAGCTTTGAGGTCAGGCCGGGCGAGGTGCTGGGCTTGATCGGCGAGTCGGGTTGCGGCAAGAGCGTCACCATGCGGGCGCTCATGCGCTTGCTGCCCAGCCACACGGCGACCGTGGACGGTCGCATACGCGTGGCAGGGCAAGACGTGCTGGCGCTGAATGATGACGCGCTGTGCAGCTACCGAGGTGGCACGGCAGCCATGGTGTTTCAAGACCCCGGCCTGGCGCTGGACCCGGTCTACACGGTGGGCCAGCAAATTGGCGAAGCGATTGCGCGACACAAAGCTTGCTCCAAAACCGAGGCCCGTGCGCAAGCCCAGCAATGGCTGGAACAAGTGAAAGTGCCTTCGGCGCGTGCGCGCCTGGACAACTATCCCCATGAGCTTTCCGGCGGCATGCGCCAGCGGGTCATGATTGCCCTGGCTTTGTCGTGCGGCCCGCGCTTGCTTCTGGCCGACGAGCCCACCACCGCGCTTGACGCCACCGTTCAGATGCAAGTGCTGCTCATCTTGCGCGAGCTTCAGCAGCGCCTGGGCATGAGCGCCATCTTCGTCACTCACGACCTGGGTGTAGCCGCCGAGATTTGCGACCGGATTGCGGTGATGTATGCCGGACGCATTGTCGAGATCGGCACGGCCCAAGACATCTTGCTTCGCCCGCGCCATCCTTATACCCAGGCCTTGCTGGCCGCCACGCTGCATGGTTCCATGCGCGGCCAGCGGCGGGTAGGCCTGGCCGGCGCGCCGCCCGATCTGCTGGCACTGCCGACCGGTTGCGCTTTTGCAGACCGCTGCACATGGGCGACGGGCGACTGCGCACTGCGCCCACCCGCATTGACCGCCGTCACCGAGTCCGCGCAAGCGGCATGCTGGCGACTGGACGCGCTGGCGCAACCAGCGATCGCCGCATGACCGAGCCTGCCGTGGCCGAGCGCCCGATGTACCGCATTGCGCTACTCAACCCGAACACCAACAGCGCATCGACCGACTTGATGATGAGCAGCGCGCTGGAGGCTTTGCCCGCCGGTGTTCATATTGAAGGCCGCACGGTCTTGAGCGGCCACCCGTTCATTGCCGATCCGCTGGCACTGCAGTCAGCCGCAGAGGCCGTTGAAGCCCTCGGCCCAACCCTCCTGGCTGAAGGCTTTGACGCCATCATCGTGGCCGGCTTTGGTGACCCTGGCGTGATGGCCTTGCGCAGGCAGCTCGACATCCCCGTGACCGGGCTGGGCGAGGCCGGCATTGCGCAGGCTGCCGCGGGCGGACTGCGCTACGCCATCGTCACGGTCACGCCCGAGCTGCACGACAGCCTGATGGCGTCAGCCCATGCAGCAGCACCGGCTTCGCAACTGGTCGGCATCCGTTACACGCAGGGCGGGCTGGACCGAGTGATGCAGTCGCCGGACAGCCTTGCGCAAGCTTTGCTGCAGGCCTGCCATGACGCGATGGCGCTGGACGGCGCGCAATCCATCGTGATCGGTGGTGGCCCGCTGGCGCAAGCAGCGCGCCATATCGCCGAGCAATTGCATATCCGCGTGGTAGACCCGGTGTCCGCCGCTGTTTTGCTGGCCTGCGCCCGTGGCGGGCTGGCCTGTGTTTCTGCCACCTCAACCTGAAAGACCTCACCATGAAACAAATGTCGCCTTCCCGTCTGCTGGCCTGCGCAGCTCTGGCGCTGGCCCCTGTTGCGGGCTTGCTGCCCCAACTCACCCACGCGGCCGACCTCACCATGCGCGTGGCGGGCAATTCGTCTGCCAACGTGCGTCATTCCGACGGCATCGAAAAGCCATTCTTCCTGGGCTTGCCCAAGGCCGCCGGCATGGACATGGACGTCAAGTTCAACCCCATGGATGTGGTCAATGTGAAGGCCGAAGACGCGCTGCGTTTGTTGCGCTCGAATATTTTTGACGTGATGTCGGTGCAGATCGGCAGCGTGGCACGCGACGACCCGTTTTTTGAAGGTATTGACCTGGCTGGTGTCTCCACCAACATGCCCGCTCTGCGCAAAGCCATGGAGTCCTACCGCGAGGTGTTCGACGCGCGCTTGCAGGCCAAATTCAATGCCAAGGCCCTGACGCTCTGGCCCTTCGGTCCGCAGGTCTTCTTTTGCAACAAGCCCATCAAGTCGCTGGCCGACTTCAAGGGCCTGAAGGTCCGCAGCTTCACCCCCAGCATGTCAGCCATGTTGCAAAACCTGGGCGCTACGCCAGTGACGCTGTCTTTCTCCGAGGTCTATTCGGCCCTGGGCAATGGCGTGGTGGACTGCGGCGTCACCTCTGCCAACTCCGGCAACTCCGGCAAGTGGCCTGAGGTAACGCAGTACTTCTACCCGCTGGCCGTATCGGGCTCGGTGCAAGGCCATTTTGTAAACCTCGATTTCTGGAAGAAGCTGTCGCCCGCGCAGCAAGCCAAGGTACAGGCCGAGTTCAAGAAAATGGAAAACCAGATGTGGGACCTGGCCGAAGAAGGCACGGCCGACTCCATCGCCTGCAACACCGGCAAGCCCTGCAAGAGTGGCACGCCCTACAAGATGAACCTGGTGAACGTGAGCGCCGATGACGAGTCCCGCATCAAGGCCGCTTCTTCCGCCACCGTGCTGCCCATGTGGAAGGGCGTTTGCAACAAGGTTGATGCCATGTGCAGTCATACGTGGAACGCCACCGTGGGCAAAGCCCGCGGCATCACCATCAACTGAACCATTGCAAAGGCCAGGCATGTACAACTCACCCGCCAACCCGTTGAGGCGTGCACTGGCCCCGGCGGCTCGATACGCCACCATCGCCTGCGGCTGGGTGGTGCTGGCGTATGCAGTCGCCCTGACGGCTGAAATTCTGGGTCGCAAGTTTTTTGCGACTTCGTTTAGAGGGATCGACGAGTTGGGGGGCTTTGTGCTGGCCATCAGCGCTTCTATCGGCGCTTCGTACGCCATGGTGCATGGCAATCACACCCGGGTTGATGTGTTTTTGGTGCGTTTTCCACGCCCCATTCAGCGCATCTTGAACGCTTTGGCACTGGTGTTGTTTGCAGGGTTCGCCGGCTTCGCAGCCTGGCGCGGCGGGGTGGTCCTGCGCGACACCCTGGCGTACGGCAGCACGGCCACCAATCTGGAGCAGCCGCTGTGGGTACCCCAGGCCCTCTGGTTGGGGGGCCTGGGGCTGCTGGCGGCCGTGACGCTGGCCTATGCGGTGCATGCCAGCTATCTGCTGATCAGAGGCCGGCCCGAGCTCAATGCCTGGTACGGCCCGACCAGCGCGCAAGCTGAGTTGGAAGCCGAGCTGGAAGCGCTTGAAGCGCGCACAGCCAGCGCCGCGCCGCTGGCACAAGCTGCGGCCCCGCCTGAAGCGTCCCAAGCTATGCAAACTTCCCAAGCCAAGGCACACCATGTCTGATATTTCCTTGCAAGCGGTTGGCATGGGGTTTGCGCTACTCATCTTGCTGATGAGCCTGGGCCTGCATGTGGCGTTCGTCATGTTCTTCTTGAGTTTGTTGGGTGCGGTCGTGTACCTCGGTGTGCCTGCCGCCATGGAATACGGCACACAGTACTGGAGCGCCAACAACAACTTCGTGCTGGTCTCGGTGCCCTTGTTTATTTTGCTGGGCGAGCTGCTGGTGCGCGGCGGATTTACCGACAAGATGTACCGCTCGCTGTCCGACTGGCTCTCGCCGCTGCCCGGCGGTTTGCTCCACTCCAACATTGGTGCGTCGGCCTTGTTCGCGGCTGTGTCGGGCTCGTCAGTGGCCACAGCCGCCACCATTGGCACGGTGGCACTGCCGGCCTTCAAGCAGCGCGGCTACGACACGCGGCTCGTACTGGGCAGCATCGCCGCCGGCGCCACGCTCGGCATCTTGATCCCGCCGTCCATCAACATGATCATCTATGGCGCCATGACCAACACCTCCGTGGGCAAGCTCTACGCGGCTGGTGTGCTGCCCGGCTTGCTGCTAACGGCGCTGTTCATGTCCATCATCGTGGTGGCCTGCCTGTGGAGGCCCACCTATGCGGGAGACAAAGAGCTGCCGGCACCACTGGCCGACAAGCTGCTGCGCCTGTTCGATCTGGTGCCCCCATTGGCTGTCATCGGTCTGGTCATGGGCAGCATCTACGCCGGCTGGGCAACGCCCACGGAGTCAGCAGCGCTGGGTGTGGTGGTGTCAGCGCTGCTGTGCGCCGCCTATGGGCGGCTGAACCTGCGCATGCTGCACGAGTCCTTTGCCACCACGCTGTCCATCACGGCCATGATCATGCTGATTGCAGCCGCCGCCTTTTATCTGAACTTTGTGCTGGGCATGATGGGCGTGCCCGACATGCTGACCAAATTCGTTGTGGGTCTGAACGCATCGCCCGGCCAGATCATTCTGGTCTTGACCTTGATGTATCTGATTCTGGGTTGCTTTCTGGACGCTTTGGCCATGGTCGTGGGCACCATTCCCATCGTCTTTCCGATCGTCGTGGCACTGGGTATCGACCCGGTGTGGTTCGGTATTTTTTTGGTCATCATGGCCGAGCTGGCACTGGTCACGCCACCGGTAGGCATGAATCTTTACGTCGTGCAAGGGGTGCGCGGCGAGGGCAACATCATCGACGTGATCTATGGCGTGCTGCCCTTTTTGCTGATGATGCTGGCGCTGGTGGCCTTGATCTGGTTTTACCCCGCCATCGTGCTGTGGATGCCTGCGCAACTGGGCACCTAGCGCGTGTGAAAATGCGCCATCGTCAACGCTTCAAGCCTCTCTTTTATGACCTCAGACCCACCTGCGTCCTTCCTGACGCGGGTACGGCAAAGCCTCAACGCATTCCACCCGATGGAGCGCCAGCTTGCCGAATTCGTGCTCGACTTCCCGGGCGACCTGCACAGCTATGGCGCCAGCGAGCTGGCCGCGCTGGCGGGTGTGTCAAACGCCACGGTCACACGTTTTATCAAGCGCCTGGGCTATCTTCACTATGACGATGCGAGACGCCACGTGCGCGAAGAGCGCCAGGCGGGCTCACCGCTTCTCCTAGCGCGGCGCGGCGCCGGCAGCGAGCACCACTTCAGCGACCTGATGGACCGCGCCAAGGACAACCTGCAGCGCACACTGATACGACTCAACCCGGCAGAAATCAGCGAGATGGCCAAGGCCATGCTTGACGCCCGCAAGGTGTGGGTGGCCGGCTTTCGGTCCAGCCAATCTTTTGCGAGCTACTTTCGCTGGCAACTTTTCCAGGTCAAGGAAGATACCGTCGTCATACCCCACGCAGGCGACACCTTTGGCCAGTACACCGCCAGCATGACGGCCGACGATGTGGTGGTGGTTTTCGCCTTGCGCAGACGCCCTGCGGGGCTCACGGATGTGATGGCGCAGGTGGTGCGTTCAGGCGCGAAGGTGCTCTACATCTCCGATGAACTGCTGGCCAGGCAAGAAGGCCTTGCATGGCATGTCTACTGCAGCTGCGACTCTGACAGCCCGCTGGATGACCATGCAACGGTCGCCAGCGTGTGCCATTTGTTAACCTCCCGCGTGATGGAACTCGCAGGGCCTAAAGAGCGAGCCCGGTTGTCCGTGATTGAGGCCAGTTACGACGCGCTGCATGAGCTGTGAGCACGGTGCGCAGAAGTGAACTGCGCGGCGCGTTTACATGGGCTTTACGAATCTTCGCGCAGCAGCACCTGAGGCTTTCGCACTGTCGCGGCAAAATCAAGACATGAACACCTCCGTCCTGATGATCGAAGACGACAGCCGCCTGGCCACCATGGTCAAGGACTACTTGGCGCAGTCGGGCTTTGATGTGACGCTGGCCGCCACCGCCGAAGCCGGGCTGGCCGCGCTGGACGGCGCTGCGCCCGCCCTCGTCATTCTGGACCTGATGCTGCCCGACATGGATGGCCTGGAGGTGTGCCGGCGCATCAAGAACAGCGGCGCGGCCGTACCGCCTGCCGTGCTGATGCTGACGGCCAAGGGCGACCCCATGGACCGCATCGTGGGCCTGGAGATAGGCGCTGACGACTACCTGCCCAAACCCTTCGAGCCGCGTGAATTGCTGGCGCGCATTCGTGCTGTGCTGCGGCGCGGTGCGGGCGGGGTTGCGCCAAACGGCGTCGTGGGCGCTGCGTCCAGCGTCTTGCGCTTTGGCAGCCTGGAGATTGACCGCGACGCGCGCAGTGTGTCGGTTGGCGGCTCAGCACGTGAGTTGACGGCCTACCAGTTTGATCTGCTGGTGGCCATGGCTGAACGCGCCGGCCGCGTGCTCAGCCGAGACCAGATCATGGAGGCCGTGCGCGGCCGCGAGCTGGAAGCCTTTGACCGCTCCATCGACGTCCACATGGGCCGCATTCGCCAGGCCATTGAAGCCGACGCGAAGGAACCCAAGCGCATCTTGACGGTGCGCGGCGTGGGCTATGTCTTTGCCAAGCAGCAAGACTGAAGCACATCCACCCATGCGCAAATTGCCCGGCTTCACCTCGCATCTGTACGTGCGCATCTGGCTGGCCGTGGTGCTGGCAGTCGTCGTCATCACGTTGGGCGCTGGCTGGGCCTGGCGGCTCTCACGCGACGATGACGACACGCCGCTGCCGGTGCGCGAGCTGGTGGTGCGCAACGAAGCGGGGCAAGTGATCGGCACGGCGCAGACCGAGGTGGAGCGCCGACCCGGCCAGCCGCTGCGTTTTGAAGTGCAGACCACGGATGGGCGCACGCTGGACATTGAGTTGCCGCGACGCCCACGCGGTGCAGGTGGGGGCGGTGGTGGCATGCCCGGCGAGATGCACGGCGCGGCACCGGGTGGACGGCAGGGTCCGGGTATGAGTCCAGGGCCAGGCTTTGGCTTTCGCCCGCCTTTTGGCTATGGCACGGGCTTTGGCTGGATGCTGGCGCTGGTCGGCCTGGCGGTGGCGCTGGGGGCTTACCCCATCATTCGCCGCCTGACGCAGCGCCTGGAATCTTTGCAGCGCGGCGTGGAGCGCTGGGGCAGCGGCGACTTGTCGGCGCGTATGACGGTGCAAGGCAGTGACGAAGTGGCGTTTTTGGCAGAGCGCTTCAATCACGCGGCCGAGCGGATCGAGAGCCTGGTCGCGCGTCAACAGGACTTGCTCAAGTCACACAAGACGCTGCTGGCCAATGCCTCGCATGAGCTGCGATCGCCGCTGACGCGCATTCGCATGGGCCTCGAATTACTGGTCGGCGCCGACGCGCAAGCCCAAGCCAAGCAGCGCGCTGAAATCGCCCAGAGCATCAGTGAGCTGGATCAGTTGATCGACGAGATCTTGCTGGCCAGCCGACTGGAGGCGGGGCAGACAGAACACGAGCCGATGGAGCAGGTGGACTTGACCGGGCTCGCGGCTGAAGAGTGCGCCCGCGTGGGTGCTGAATTGGCGGCTGCCGGTGAGCTGGTGCTGCGCGGCTCGCCACGCTTGCTGCGGCGCCTGCTGCGCAACTTGCTGGAGAACGCACGGCGTTACAGCGATGGGCCGGTGAGCGTGCTGCTTGAAACCTCAGCCACTAACACCGGTCCGGCCCAGGCCGTGATTCGCGTCAATGACCGTGGCCCCGGCGTGCCCGCAGATCAGCGCGAACGGATCTTTGAACCCTTTTACCGCTTGCCGGGCGCCAGCGAGCGCGACGGCGGCGTGGGCCTGGGCCTGGCGCTGGTCAAGTCGATTGCCGAGCGGCATGGCGGCAGCGTGCGCTGTGAAGCGCATGCCGGCGGTGGCGCCTCGTTTGTGGTGACGCTGCCCCTTGCCTGATCCGCAGACGCTGACTTGCCGTTTCTTGCAGGACGAGCCTGACGGTGATGGCTCGCGCCTGCGCAGCCGCAGCGTGAGTCAGGTGCTGCTGGTGACCCATCTTGCGCTGCCCACGCCGCCGACGCGCGTGGTGGCCGACTGGGAACGGGAAATTGCCCACGACCTGCAACTGGCACCGGGTGACGTGGAGACCTTGCCTTGGGCGCGTACGCAGGCGCGTTGGCGTGATTGGCGACAGTGCGTCCAGGCCGCACGCGACTGGACGCAATCACTGGGCATGGGCGATGTGTTGACTGACGCAGAGGTGGCGCTCATGGCCTGCCGCGGTGCGCGCTATCACCATGACGGCGCGCTGTATGGCGGCTCTGCTTTTTGCAATGTGTTCTTGAGCGAAGACCGGGGCTTGGACCTGCACTTCCCGGGCACGGGCGTGCGCATACCGCTCAAGCGTGGCACGGCCGTCGTGTTTGACACCTGCCAGCAGCATGCGGTGATTGACAGGCGCAGCAGCGGCTTTGCGGTGACTGACTTTGGTGCCGAGCGGGACTGCAGCCAGGTGTTTTTGACCTGGGAGTTGCCACTGGCCCACGCCCTGGTGGCCAAGGCGCTGGGGATTCGTTTTGAGCCCGACGGCCAAGCAGACCAAGGCCGGGTCTTGCTGAACGGCAAAACGGCCCGGGTGTGTGAACACACGGGCCGTTGGTTGACCGATTAACTGACAGCAGCGTTCAGTGATGCGCTGAGAAATGCTCGCCGTCTTTGAGCTTGTAGAGCGTGCTGCAGTAAGGGCAGCGCGCTTGTCCAGCCTCAGACAATCCCAGGTAGACCTTGGGGTGGCCGCTCCACAGCGTCATGTTCGGGTTGGGGCAGAACACGCCGCCTTGGCTGTTGAGGTCGCTGGCGCGCAACTCAACCACTGCCCCCTTGGGTCGTTGATGGTTTTCGCTCATGGGTTTCTTTCGATGCGTTCTTGGCTTAAACGTGTGACAGCCATGCCGCGTATTTTGGATTGCCGCCGTTGACGATGTCAAAGAACGCCGCCTGGATTTTTTCAGTGATCGGGCCGCGCGAACCGCTGCCGATTTCTACGCGGTCGAGCTCACGAATCGGTGTGACTTCTGCAGCCGTGCCGGTAAAGAAAGCTTCGTCAGAGATATAGATCTCGTCGCGCGTGATGCGCTTTTGCACCAGCTCCAGCCCTAAGTCTTTGCAGATGTGGAAGATGGTGTTGCGCGTGATGCCGTTGAGTGCACCGGCCGACAAGTCCGGCGTGTAAACCACACCGCCCTTGATGACAAAAATGTTCTCGCCCGCACCTTCGCTCACAAAGCCCGAGGCGTCGAGCAGCAAGGCTTCGTCGTAGCCGTCGTCCAGTGCTTCCATGTTGGCAAGGATGGAGTTGGTGTAGTTGCTCACCGCCTTGGCTTGCGTCATGGTGATGTTGACGTGATGGCGCGTGTAGCTCGAAGTCTTGACGCGGATACCGCGCTTCATGCCTTCTTCACCCAGGTACGCGCCCCAGGTCCAGGCCGCGACCATCAAGTGAATCTGGTTGCCCCTGGGGCTCACGCCCAGCTTTTGCGAGCCGATCCAGGTGAGAGGCCGGATGTAGCCGCTTTCCAGCTTGTTCAGGCGCACCACGTCTTTTTGCGCCTGCATGACTTCTTCCTGGCTGAAGGGAATCTTCATGCGCAAAATTTTGGCGCTGTTAAAGAGACGCTCGGTGTGTTCAGCCAGGCGGAAGATGGCGGGGCCCTGCGCGGTTTTGTAAGCGCGCACGCCTTCAAACGCGCCGCAGCCGTAATGCAGGGTGTGGCTCAGCACATGGATCTTGGCGTCACGCCATTCGACCATCTGGCCGTCCATCCAGATCTTGCCGTCGCGGTCGTCCATAGAGGGGGCTGCTGAAGACATGTGCGGTTCCTTTTAAAACTTGTTGTCTCGTGGGTGTATCAAGGCCAAAACATGGCGAAACCGCGATTTTAAGGGCGGGTGAGCTCGTGCCCGGCCAGCTTGCCGCCGACAAAAGTGCAGTCCACATACGAGCCCGAGCCGTCCGTCCAGCGAAAGACTTCAGGCTGCGCGTTTTTCTCGCTTCGCAACTCACCGAGGGATCGCGTCATGGCCACCACGTGCAGCAGCGTGGCCTTGGGTTTGAGCTTGGCGTTGAGCATCACGGCGCTGTCCACAAAGCCGATGGGACGCGCCGCCGCGCGTTTTAAGACTTGCATCATGCGGGTGAAGTGCAGCAGCAGCCACATGACCAGGCCGCCGACGGCTGCGGCCACACCAAGCCAGCCGGCCAGGCGGTAGCCCAAAACGACGACGGCGATGCAGATGGCGGGAACAAGGATTCTTTGAAAGTTCATGCCCGCATTTTCGCGGCTGCGCGAAGCTGGCCCGTGTGGGCACTGCGTAGAGCTCAGTCTTCGTCTGACTCAGACTCGGCTGCGGGCTGCGGCCAGCCCATCACGCTGTCTAGCCAGCTTCCCTGAGGCACGGCCTGCCACTGCATGAACCAAAAGCCCAGCACGGCCAAGAGCAAAACCAACGCGAGTGGCCGCCAGGACCCTTGGATGGCGTCGGCCAAAGTGCCGCGTTTGTAGCCCGACACCATGGCCCGCACCAGGTTTTCCCGATGCAGCCAGCTGCTCACCAGAACACCCGCCAGGTGAACGCCCACTAGCAGGACCATGAGGTTGGCCGCAAGCTCGTGCACTTCTTCCAGCCACTCCCCGCCCACCTCGTGGTACGTGGCCCAACCGCTGCCCGTGACGGCCAGACCCAGCAACAGCAACGCGGCTATGACCGCGGCACCGGCCGGGTTGTGCCCCACGACATCGGGCGCATGCCCACGGGTAAGCCCGCGCAGATAGGCGAGCACCGCCCGCGGCCCGCGCAGAAAACTGGCAAAGCGCGCATGGCGCGTGCCCACCACGCCCCAGACCAGGCGAAACAGCAGCAAGCCCGCCACCGTGTAACCCAGGCTGATGTGCAACCAGCGCCAACCGTCCGATTCAGACGTGAGGTAGGCCCCGGCAAAGCTTAAAACCAGCAGCCAATGGAAGACGCGCACAGGCGCGTCCCACACCAGGACTTGGGAGGCATCAGGAACATCAGGAGAGGGAGGTGTCGATAAGCGGCTCATCCCAAAATACTAGCGACAGCGCACCACAGGCCGCTTGACGTAGAACAAGGTAAGCACTGAAAACGCCACCTGGCATGGGCGGCCCGACGCCGTCAGAGCAGCGTGCGCATCACGTCCATGGCTTGCTCGACACGCTCCACGGCGTGAATGGTCAGCCCTTCGATGGGCTTTTTGGGCGCGTTGGCCTTGGGCACCACCGCGACGGTGAAGCCGAGCTTGGCTGCTTCTTTGAGCCGCTCCTGGCCGCGCGGCGCCGGACGCACTTCACCGGCCAGGCCCACCTCGCCAAAGGCAATGAAGCCTTTGGGCAGCGGCCGGCCGCGCAGGCTTGAACTGATGGCCAGCATGACGGCCAAGTCGGCTGCCGGCTCAGAGATGCGCACGCCGCCCACGGCATTGACGAAGACGTCCTGGTCAGAACAGGCGATGCCTGCATGCCGGTGCAACACGGCCAGCAGCATGGCCAGGCGGTCACGGTCCAGGCCGACGGACAGACGGCGCGGGCTGGGGCCGCCGCTGTCTACCAACGCTTGAATCTCCACCAGCAGCGGGCGCGTGCCTTCGAGCGTGACCATGACGCAGCTGCCGGGCACGGGCTCGCTGTGCTGGCTCAAGAAAATCGCGCTCGGGTTGCTCACGCCCTTCAGGCCTTTTTCGGTCATGGCAAACACGCCGATTTCATTGACCGCACCAAAGCGATTCTTGATGGCGCGCACCAGGCGAAAGCTTGAATGCGTGTCGCCTTCAAAGTACAGCACGGTGTCCACCATGTGTTCGAGCACGCGCGGGCCGGCCAGTGCGCCTTCTTTGGTCACGTGGCCCACCAGCACGATGCACACGCCGCTGGCCTTGGCCGCGCGCGTCAGGTGCGCGGCGCATTCGCGCAC